>NZ_CP022297.1:311791-623583 GCF_017310015.1 Marinobacterium iners | reverse complement strand
AACGACTCAATCATTCAGCTGATTCAGAATGTATTCAAGATCAGTCAGCGTGACCTGACTGTACGCGTACCGGTTGCAGAAGATATCACCGGTGCAGTGGCGGACTCCATCAACCAGCTGACCAACTCGATTGAAAACGTATTGCGTGAAGTCAGCGCGGTCACCTCTGAGGTCAACAGCACCTCGGTACAGGTTAAAACACAGTCGGAAGCGGTGCTTCTGCACGCCAGTAAAGAACAGGAGCAGATCAACGAAACACTGCAAGGCCTTGATTCAGCCATTCAGGCGATGCAACTGATTGCCAAATTGGCAGCCGTTACCAACAGTGCCTCTCAAAAGGCGATCAATACGACAGAAAATGCCAAGGAATCCGTTTCGGCAACAGTAGCCAGTATCAACAAGATTCGCCAGACGATCCATGAGGCCGAGAAACGCATCAAACGTCTGGGAGAACGTTCACAGGAGATAGGCGGTATTATCAGCCTGATCAACAACATTTCCGAACGAACCCACATTTTGTCATTGAACGCCAGTATGCATGCCGCTTCGGCAGGCGAGGCCGGCCGCGGTCTGATGGTTGTTGTTGATGAGGTGCAGCGATTGGCTGAAAACTCACGTGAAGCGACCGCCGAGATCGAAAGCCTAGTTAACAATATTCAGTTGGAAACTGCTGATACCATTCACGTCATAAACACCGTAATTGAAGATGTGGTATCCGGTACACGATTGGCCGAACAGGCGGGTGAACGTATGGAAGAAACCCGCAAAACGACCCAGTCCCTGGTTGAGTCCGTGGTACGTATTGCGCAAAGCGCAACCGGCCAGGCAAAGCTGGCCCAGAATCTGCGCCAGCGTGCTGGCAGCATTAACGACTTCACACACGCAACCAATACCGAGATGCTGCAGCAGAAACAGTTGTCTGAACGACTGGTTGGCGCGGCCGATGAACTGCAACGCTCCATAAGCGTATTCAAGCTGCAGCAGGCCGAGTAAAGGGGGTCGTCATGGACCAGACCACAAGCACGACGGCTCTTGAGTCGCTGCAGCAACTGATTGAGTGCCTTCAAACCGACAGCGGGAGTGAGCCAGACAGTATCAGCGAGCAAATGAATCAGCTGGCAGATCTGTTTCACGATCTGGGGATGCCGGGATGTGGCGACCTGTTGGCCCTGCTGGCAGAGCAGATCGAGGCTGAACAGGGAGCAGCTCTGAGCCCGGACCAGGCAGAGAGTGTGCTGCACCAACTGGGCCTGATCTTGAATGCGGACACGCCGAAAAGCCTGCTGGAATATGTGCAGCAGGCGCATTTAACAGACGTATGGGACTCGCCACTCGACCCACAGGATCTGGAGTTACTGCCACAGCTGTTGGAAGAAGAATGGCCACGCCTGCGTCGCCTTACAGCTCCTCTCGAAACAGCTGCCGCGATCGCGGCTCAAGCTGACATGGACAGCTGCACGCCTTCAGAACAGTTATTGAACTGCTTTGAGCACGCTGACGACCCAGAGGCACTGGCCGAGGGGCTGGCTGAGCTAAGTGAAACACTTGCTGCGGATTCGCCGGTATTAGCGGACCTGGTGGCCCTGGCGGCCGAACGGGTTGAGGGAGTAGAAGCCCTTCATGCCACTCCCGTTCTTGAATTACAGTCTGCATTGCAACAGCTGCTGCAACACCCTGACCAACAGCGGGCAATCAGTATTCTGGATCTATTGCTCGACCCACGCTGGCCAGAACCGCTGGACCCGAGTGAACAAAAGGATCAGTTAGAGCTTATTCAAGAGACGTTGCCCGCCGCCCCCGAGGGGCCCGAAAATCACACACAGGCCGATGCAGATCCATTCATTGATGAGCACCGAAGTGGCGACCGCTTTTGTGAGGTGGACATGTCGCTGCTGGAGCAGGATGGCCCCGCCGTAGATCCGGGCATTATGGCCATGCTGACGAGTTCACTGCAGGCATTGGAGCTGCAGTGGCAACAACCACCCAGCGACACTATGGCACTATTGGAGACCAGCCTGGACGCCCTCCAGCCCTTGAGCCGCGCCTGCGCTACCGTCAATCTGACTGGAGCCCAGTTGCTGCTGCAGGGTCTTGGCGCCAACCTCGACCTCTTTCGCCAGCATCCGGAACAATTTTTCGACTATAACCGCACCCACTTTGCCCACTGCCTCAGCGCTTTGCATCGACACCTGGACGCTCCGGCCGACAAGTTGATCCGAGAAGATCTGATTGATTGCCTCAGTGATGACTGCCTGCCTATTCATACTGACCCCCAGCAGGCCGCTTTTATTTCAGGACTGCTGGCACTAACCAGTCTCCGATCACCGGACCAAATAGAACTTCAGACCGCCACAGCAGACGATATTGACCTGAGCACAGGTGATGAAATAGATCTTCAGCTGATGGATATGCTGTGCGCCGAGTTGCCGCTTTTGGTGGATGAGTTCCAGCTACAGCTGCAAGCTGTGATAAGTGATCGAGATGTCAACGGTTTGCTGGGCGCACAACGTGCCGCACACACCATCAAGGGGCTGGCCAACATGGCAGGCATACGCGGCCTTGCCAACTTGACTCATCATCTTGAAGACATTCTGGAAGTATTGACCGATACCTCCACGCTCCCCGGTGAGCAGCTGTCACAGGACCTGACAGATGCAGCCGACTGTCTGGCCCAGATGAGCGAGGCTGTAACCGAAGGCGGTCAACTGCCTGAAACCGCCGTGACCCAGCTACAGCAGTTGATGAACTGGTTCTTCCGGTTGCAGACAGAGGGGGTTGAGTGTGCTTCAGCAGCACTCGACGATGCAGAGCGCCACCGTCGTCGCGAACAGGCCGAGTTTCAAGCAGCAGAGCCGCAGCTCAACACTCCGGTTCAGCAGGAATCTCGTGACAATAACCAGATACGGGTTCCGGTCGGTATCCTCGACAATCTGTTCCGTATCACCGGAGAGTCAAGCACGCTGAACGCACAGCTGGATGACAGCCTGCTGCAACTGCGCCGCCTGACCCGCTCCAACCGAGACCGCCAGCGTGTACTGCAGACAGTGATGTTTGATCTGGAGCAGCAACTGCACGACCATTTCACCCTGACACCTTCCATGCAGGAAGGTGACACGGACTTTGACCCGTTGGAGATGGACCGTTATCACGATATGCACGCGACCTTGTCGCAGCTGCAGGAAGCCGTTGCTGACGTACGTGAAGTTGACCATCAGACAGCTCAGCAACTGAGGCAACTCACTGAACTGCACGTGGCTCAGGCCAACTTGCAGAAAGAGTCTCTGGAAAACGTACTCAACACCCGATTGGTGCCTGTCAGAAGCATCACCTCCCGCATGCAACGCATCATGCGACAAGCCTGCCGAGCCTCGGGCAAACAGGCGCGACTGGTAATTGAAGGTGAAGGCGTGATGATGGACAGTCAGATCTTGAATCAGCTGGCTGACCCTCTGATGCACATCATCCGCAATGCCGTCGATCATGGCCTGGAAACACCGCACATGCGGTTCGAGGCTGGCAAGGATGAAACCGGCACACTGAAAATCAGTTTCAGCCAGCGCCAGAGTAAAGTCCAGGTCAGTTGTGAAGATGACGGCGCCGGTATTAATCTGCAACGCGTACGTGAAATTGCCGAGCGCAAGCAGTTGATTCAGCCATCCTCGGTATTGAGCGATGCTGAAATCCAGCGCTTGATTCTTGTGCCCGGTTTTTCAACGCGGGACGAAATCAGCCAGCTGTCCGGTCGCGGTATCGGCATGGATGTGGTCTATCAGCAGGTTTCCCGCATGCAGGGTACACTCACCATTCATTCACAGACGGGCAAAGGCACCCGGTTTGACCTGTCGATGCCGGCATCTTCCCTCCTCGTACACACCCTGCTGGTACGTTCGGGCAACGGAAAAATCCATGCCTTGTCCAGCCACAGCATCAGCAAGAACCTGCTTTCACTTGACGGGCAGCTGCAGACACATAATGAACGGCCCGTTTTCGTTACGGCAGATGCAGAATACCCTGCCTATACCCTTGAAGGCCTGACGGGTGAAGCCGTTCCGGATTATGCCGCCATGCGCATACACCCTGTCGTACTGGTACAGCTTGATCAGGATGAGGAAGCAGCCGTATTTGTACCTGAAATACTGGCGCACCGAGAGCAGGTCTTCAAATCGATGGGGGAGCATATACCCGACATCCCTGGCATTCCAGGCGTGACCATTCTTGCCAACGGCGAAATCGCTCCCATTATTGACCTGCAGGCCCGCGTACGTCACCGGCACTCGGTACTGGCAACGGCTCTGGAATCGCCTGATGCCAACCTTGACCTGCACTTGCCACGCTTGCTGGTCGTTGACGACTCACTCAGTGCACGCAAAACACTCGAGACATTGCTCAGCGACAGTGGCTACGATGTCACCACGGCCATTGATGGACTGGATGCACTCGACAAGGTGCGCGCCAACCCGCCCGACATGATTTTGACGGACCTGGAAATGCCCCGCATGAGCGGCATGGAACTGGCGGCCATTGTACGCAACAGCCAAAACTTCAATGATATCCCCATCATCATGATAACCTCCCGCTCAACGCGCAAGCACCGTGGCGAAGCCGAAGCCGCAGGTGTTTCTGCCTACCTGACCAAGCCCTGGACAGAAACGGCCGTGCTTGAACAAGTACAACAGCTCCTGTTCTGAACTTTTCTGACATCAAGGCGGTCTTTTCACTGGCACACATGTTGCTGGAAAGTCCGCCCTGCTCGACCGCATTTGGTGGACTCTGGAGCCGTCAAAAGGTATAAATTACTCTCATTCAGCGCATATTTCATCGACCGCTAATACATGAATTCACCCGCTACCGACCGGAGCACGCCCAGCAGATGAGCCTATTCTGGATTCCGTTATTACCCCTGATCGGCACCCTGGTCCCCCTGTTCACCGAACGCTTCGGTCGCAGCGCCTGTGCATGGTTCACTGCCATGTTGCCGGCACTGTCACTGTTTCTGGTACTGCAGGCCGTGCCGCAGATATTTGCCGGCGAAACCCTGCAACAAACGTTCAGCTGGATACCCGAGCTTGGACTGGAGCTGTCGTTCCGGCTCGACGGCCTTGCGCTGCTGTTTCTGCTGCTGATTCTTGGCATTGGTCTGCTGATCATTTTGTATGCCCGCTATTACCTCTCGCCCCAGGATTCCATGGCGCGCTTTTATGCCTACCTGATCCTGTTCATGACATCGATGGTCGGCATCGTGACATCCAACAACCTGCTGCAGCTATGGATGTTCTGGGAGCTGACCAGTATCAGCTCCTTTCTGTTGATCAGTTTCTGGCACCACAAGAGCGAGGCACGCAAGGGCGCCCGCATGGCCCTGACGGTTACGGGTGCCGGGGGGCTTGCCCTGCTTGCAGGCCTGCTGCTGGTCGCTCATATTGTCGGCAGCTACGATCTCAGCGTGGTACTGGCCAGCGGTGATACTCTGCGCGAGCATGCAGCCTACCCGGTTGCACTGATTCTGGTTCTGCTCGGTGCATTCACCAAGTCGGCCCAGTTTCCATTTCATTTCTGGCTGCCACATGCCATGTCGGCCCCCACACCCGTCAGTGCTTACCTCCACTCGGCTACCATGGTCAAGGCAGGCATCTTCCTGCTGGCTCGCTTCTATCCGGTTTTGTCCGGTACCGAGCTCTGGTTCCTGACCGTCAGCCTGACCGGTCTTGCCACCCTGCTGCTGGGTGCCTATATCGCGCTGTTCAAGCATGATTTGAAAGGGCTGCTGGCCTATTCCACCGTGAGCCATTTGGGCCTGATCACGCTGTTGCTGGGCATGGACACCGAACTGGCCGCCGTGGCGGCCGTGTTTCATATCATTAACCATGCCACATTCAAGGCGTCGCTATTCATGGCTGCCGGCATCATTGATCACGAATCCGGTTCACGCGACATGCGCAAGCTGAACGGTCTGTGGCATTACATGCCGCATACTGCCACGCTGGCGATGGTGGCAGCAGCATCCATGGCCGGTGTACCTTTGCTCAACGGCTTTCTGTCGAAGGAGATGTTCTTTGCCGAGACGCTGCATCAGGTAGCTCTGGGCTCACTGTCCTGGATGGTACCGGTACTGGCGACGCTGGCGGGTATTTTTGCAGTGGCTTACTCGATGCGCTTTATCCATGACGTGTTTTTTAACGGCGAGCCGATCGACCTGCCCAAGACACCCCATGAACCACCGCGCTATATGAAAATACCGGTCGAGATTCTGGTAACACTGTGTCTTCTGCTTGGCATTTTCCCCGGCTTCATCGTGGGCGGGCTACTGGAGTCCGCATCGTCGGCGGTGCTGGACGGCAATGTGCCGGAATACAGCCTGTCGATCTGGCACGGCTTCAACCTGCCATTGCTGATGAGCATCATCGCACTGGCTGGCGGCCTGATGATCTACTATAACCGCCGTCACCTGTATCAGTTCCAGGCTCAATTCCCGGAAACCGATGCCAAGCTGGTGTTTGAGCGCATCATTCAACAAATGGTGCGCACGGCTCGCAGTATCCACGGCTTCCTCGAGAACGGCTCTCTGCAGCGCTACATGTTCCTGTTGCTGCTGTTTGCACTGGTTTTGATGGCAGGCCCATTGATGGATCTGAACACCACAGCCGGCCTGCGCCCTCACCTGCCGATCGATGCAGTTGAAATCACGGCAGCCGTACTGCTCTGCCTCAGCGCACTGGCGACGGTGGTGTGGCACCGCAAGCGTATGATTTCACTGCTGACCCTGTCGGTGGTCGGGCTGATCGTGTCCATTACCTTTGCCCGCTTCTCGGCGCCGGATCTGGCCCTTACTCAGCTTTCGGTCGAGGTGGTGACCGTAATCCTGCTGATGTTGGCCCTGTTCTTCTTGCCACAGAAGACGCCCAAGGAATCCTCCCCCAAGCGGGTGGTCCGCGATCTGGGTATTGCAGCCATGCTCGGCGGCATCATTGGCACCATCAACTATGCGTTGATGACCCGACCGCTGCACAGCATCTCTGACTTTTTCCTGGCCAACAGCAAAACCGGTGGCGGTGGTACCAACGTAGTCAACGTGATTCTGGTGGATTTCCGTGGTTTCGATACCCTGGGTGAAATTACGGTACTGGGTATTGCAGCTCTGGGTATCTATAAACTGATCGTACGCATGCGGCTCTACATGCCTGCCGGGGACGAGAGTGGCCGTGCCTGGGCCAGCGACCGTCACCCCATGATGCTGGCCGTCATTTCGCAGAGCCTGCTGCCCTTGGCCCTGCTGGTGTCGGTTTACATTTTCTTGCGCGGCCATAACCTGCCCGGCGGCGGCTTCATTGCGGGTCTTGTTACCTCTGTCGCTCTGGTCCAGCAATATGTTGCTCATGGGGTCGACTGGATCAAAGAGCGCTTGAAGGTCAATTACCAGTGGCTAATTGCCAGCGGTGTGCTGATCGCCACCCTGACCGGAATGGGCAGCTGGGTCTTCGATCGCCCGTTCCTGACATCCTGGTTCGACTATTTCAGCTTGCCCTGGATCGGCGAATTTGAACTGGCCAGCGCCATGCTGTTTGATCTTGGGGTTTACCTGACCGTTGTGGGGGCTACCCTGCTGATCCTGGCCAACCTGGGCAAACTGACTACCAACCATCGACCCACTTTGCCGGAGTCTGAATAATGGAAGCCGTATACGCGACCTGTGTCGGCCTGCTGACCTTTTCAGGGATTTTCCTCTGCCTGCGGGGCAGAACCTTCCCGGTGGTGCTCGGCATTACCTTGCTGTCCTACGCCGTCAATCTGTTCCTGTTTTCCAGTGGGCGTTTGAAGCTGGATGGTGCGGCCATTCTTGGTACCTCTTACAGTTACGCTGACCCGCTGCCACAGGCGCTGGTACTGACAGCCATTGTGATCGGTTTTGCCATGACCGCCTTCATCGTCATTCTGGCCATGCGTGCCCGTGCCGACCTTGGCAATGATCATGTGGACGGTCGTCTGCCTCCTCAGCCCGAAACCAAGGCCCGCAGCCGTAAGGAGAAGGCATGACCGCACACCTGCCCATTCTGCCGATCCTGATTCCCATGATTGGCGCTCTGTTGCTGCTGTTGCCTCCACTGTGCGGCAGTCCAGATCGACAGCGTGCAGCCGCTCTGTTCTTTTCGGCATTGACACTGCTCGTATCCATTCTGCTATTGCAGGTTCAGCAACAGGGGATTCAGCTTTACGTTCTGGGCGACTGGCAGCCTCCATTCGGTATTGTGCTGGTCGCTGACCGCCTCTCCAGCCTTCTGGTGCTGTTGACCTCGGTGCTGGGGCTGGCCTCGATTCTGTATGCCTGCGCCGGCGATGACCGCACTGGTTCCTACTTCCACCCGCTGGTACTGTTCCAGATCATGGGCATCAATGGCGCATTCCTGACCGGTGACGCCTTTAACCTGTTCGTCTTCTTTGAGGTGCTGTTGATTGCCTCCTACGCCCTGCTGATTCACGGTGGTGGCAAGCAGAAGACTCAGGCCAGCTTTCACTATGTCGCGCTGAACCTGGTCGGTTCCAGCCTGTTCCTGTTCGCCTTGGGCATTCTTTACGGCACACTGGGTACCCTGAACATCGCCGACATGTCGACCAAGATTGCAGCGCTTTCCGGCGGTGAGAAGACCCTGGCCCGTGCCGGTGGCCTGTTGTTGCTGGTGGTATTCGGCCTTAAGGCCGCGATGCTGCCGCTGCATTTCTGGCTGACACGTACCTATGCGTCGGCCAGCGCCCCCGTTGCTGCGCTGTTCGCGATCATGACCAAGGTCGGCATCTACAGTATTTTCAGAATCCATACCGTTGTATTCGGCGAAAATGCCGGTGAGCTGGCATTCATGGCCCAGCCCTGGATCTGGCCGCTGGCCCTGCTAACCCTGGTGGTTGGCAGTATTGGCGCACTTGCCAGCCCCAACCTGCGCGAGCTGACGGCCAACCTGGTGGTAATTTCGGTGGGGACACTGCTGGTATCGATCGCGCTGCAGAACGAAGATGCCACATCGGCCGGGCTCTATTACCTGGTCCACAGTACGCTGGTGTGCGCAGCGCTGTTTCTGATCGCAGATCTGATCGGGCAACAACGCGGCAAGGCCGCTGACCGTTTTGTGGTATCTCGTCGCGTACGCCAACCGGCGCTACTGGGTGTGCTGTTTTTTATTGGTGCCATGACAGTGGCTGGCATTCCGCCTTTCTCAGGCTTTGTCGGCAAGGTTTTGCTGCTGCAGGCCGCCCACGGCACCACTGAAATGCTTTGGGTATGGCCGGTCTTGCTGATCAGTAGCCTGATTGCCATCATCGCACTGTCACGTGCCGGTACAACGCTGTTCTGGCGTCGCAGCACCGACAAGAGTCAAGGCGAGGTCGCTTCACCCTGGCACCTCGCTGCCGTTACCTTGCTCCTGCTGGCAGCCCCGATGCTTGTGGTTTTGGGTGGCCCAATGACGGAGTATACCCGTGAGGCCGCACACCAGCTGCACTCTGTACCGATTCACTTGCCTGTTCTGCTGCCGGGAGGTCCTTCATGAGTCGCTCATTCTGGCTGCCCATGCCGATACACAGCCTGTTGCTGTTTATCGTTTGGCTGTTGCTGAACAACACGGTTGCACCGGGGCATATTGTACTCGGCGCGTTTCTGTCACTGGTGATCCCCATACTGTGTGCTCCACTCAAAACCGAGCAGCCTCATGTGAGGCGCCCTTTACTGGCACTGAAGTACATTCTCAAGGTGCTGGGGGATATCGTGGTTGCCAATATCGAGGTTGCCATTCTGGTACTGGGACCGGTGCGCCGGCTGCAGCCAGCGTTCGTTGCCGTGCCGTTGGATATTAAAGAAGAGTTGCCGATTACGCTGCTGGCCAGCACCGTTTCCCTGACACCGGGCACCGTGAGCTCGGAGCTGTCGTCTGACCACAAGTGGCTCTATATTCATGCGTTGCATGTGACCGACGAACAGGCTCTCATTGCCACCATCAAGTCACGTTATGAAGCGCCGCTGAAGGAGATTTTTGCATGCTAGACACGGCACTCATGATCGTCAGCGGCATTCTCTGTGTTGCCCTGATTCTCAACCTGTGGCGACTGCTGCGCGGGCCTGATCTGTCGGATCGAATTCTGGCGCTGGACACCATGTATATCAACAGCATCGCCCTGATTCTGCTGTACGGCATGTACATGCGTACCAGCCTCTATTTTGAAGCAGCTTTGCTGATTGCGATGCTAGGCTTCGTCAGCACCGTGGCCCTGTGCAAATATCTGCTGCGCGGCGACATCATTGAATAGGTTTGCATATGACTTTTTGGGTTGAACTTCTGGTATCCATATTGCTGCTGATCGGTGGCTTCTTTGTGCTGGTAGGCTCGGTCGGCCTCAGCCGGCTGCCTGACTTTTATACCCGCCTGCACGCACCAACCAAGGCGACCACACTAGGCATGGGCGGTATTCTGATCGCCTCCATGATCCTGATGACTTATGAACAGGGCTATCTCAGCCTGCACGAACTGCTGATCACCCTGTTCCTGCTGATCACGGCTCCGGTGACCGCTCACATGCTGGCAAAAACCGCGCTGCACCATGAGAACCGTGCCTTGAAGCGCACCCGCTCACTGCACCTGATGAAGCCGGCACGCGAGCAACAGGCGCCCTCAGCAGCAAACGAGCATGACTGACCCTCAAGCACCACTGCAGCAGGCCGATCTGGAGTGGCAGGATGGCGTACCGTCATCCACGCTGTTTGAAGATATCTATTTCAACCGCGCCGGCGGCATAGCGGAAACGCGCCATGTTTTTCTGGATGCCAATGCGCTTGAGCAACGATTCAGTGAAGCCAGCGGCGCCCCTTTCGTGGTGGCTGAAACCGGTTTTGGAACCGGGCTGAACTTTCTGTGTTGCCGCGCGTTATGGCTGCAACAAGCTCCAGCAGAGCAGCAGCTGCACTACATTTCCTGTGAGAAATACCCGCTAAGCGCTGCCGATCTCAGGCAAGCTCTGTCGAACTTTTCCGAATTCAGCGATGGGGCCAAGCAGCTTCTTAAAAGTTACCCACAGCCGGTCGCCGGAGCCTATACCCTCGTGTTTGATGCCGGGCGTATTCTGCTGACGCTGCTGTTTGGGGATGCACTGGAGACACTGCCCCGGCTTGATGCGCGAGTGGATACCTGGTTTCTGGACGGTTTCGCCCCGGCACGCAACCCTGAGCTCTGGAATGAACAACTGTTCAGTGAAATTGCACGCCTTAGCAGGCCGGGCAGCACCTTTGCGACCTTCACCGCAGCCGGAGTGGTTCGGCGTGGCCTGCAGGAGGTCGGTTTCGAAGTCATCAAGCGCCCTGGCTTTGGCCGCAAGCGGGAAATGCTCAGCGGTCGAATGACTCTCGCCCCCTTTGACGCCACACCGGCGGACACTCCGATCTGGTTTCAGCGCCCAGCCGCTGCCATCACGGACGAGCCAATTGTGGTGATTGGAGCCGGCATCGCCGGTGCTTCCACCGCCTACGCACTGGCATCGCAGGGCTACAGGGTCATCGTGCTGGAACGCCATGCAGCTCCGGCGATGGAGGGTTCTGGCAACCCTCAAGGGGCTCTGTATGCAAAGCTGCCCGCCAGCCCAACCCTACACAGCCACTTTCATCTCAGCGGCCTGATTCATACCAGCGCGTTGCTGGCTACTCTTAGCGAGGAACACCCCGAGCTAGGCCAGTGTTGCGGTGTACTGCAGCTGGCTCTGACCGATAAGGAAGCCGAACGGCAACAGCAGGTCATCGAACAGGCCGCCTACCCCTATTCTCTGGTTCGTGCCGTGGATGCGGCAACCGCCAGTGAGCTGGCAGGCATCACAACCGGTGAGGGCGGGCTGTTTTTCCCCACCGCAGGCTGGATAGCGCCTGCCCGGTTGTGTGAGTTGCTGCTGTCACACCCCAATATTGAGTGCCACTACAACACGCCCGTTGAGACACTTGAGCGTCGTTCCGGGCGCTGGCACCTGGGCAACAGCGGATTCAGTAGCGAGCAGGTCGTGGTCTGCTGCGCCAGCCAGGCCGTGAGGTTTGATCCACTGTCACAGTTGCCGCTCAAACCAATCAGAGGCCAGACCAGTCAGGCGTCTGCACCGGCCGGGCTCCCGCCGCTGAAAACGGTCGTCTGTGGTGAGGGCTATATCTCCCCTCCGCTGAATGGTGAGTACTGTTTCGGTGCATCATTTGTACTGCATGACAGCAATGATCAGGTACGACAGGAAGAGCACCAGCACAATCTGGATATTCTGCAGCGGGCTCTGCCAAAGCTGGGCCAGGCCCTGCAGCAGCAGTCGCTTGAGGGCAAGGTCGCATTTCGCTGTAGTACACCCGACTATCTGCCGCTGGCGGGTGCAGTAGCGGACCACGACGCTTTCATCGAGACCTATGCCAAGCTGCGCGATGATGCCCGTTGGCCCTTCACTGCACGGCCTCCGCTGCAGCGTGGGCTCTTCGTGAATGTGGGCCATGGATCGAAAGGGCTGCTCAGTGGTCCAATCTGTGGGCAGTTGATCGCGGCCCTGATCAGCGGTGCGCCGTTGCCGCTTGCTGCAGATCAGGTTCGGATCCTTAACCCGGCGCGTTTTATGGTCAAGAATTTGATCCGCAAGACGCTATAATAAGAAGGCCGGCATTATCCGGCACTGGCGGAGTAGCAGTTTATGGCACTTGTCATCTACGATCAGGGGTATCGGATCCAGACACCAGTTGAGTCTCTGTTTCGCCCCCGCGGAGTGGAAGGTCTGACTCAAAGCATCAACAGTGCTGCTGTACCGGGCTCTGAAGACCAGATTCGTCAGCAACAGGATCTTGAGCAGCGCATACAGCTATCAAAGGAGCGCTTTCAGGTTCCCGGTGAAAGTCCAGGCAAGGCTTCGCAGAAAGCCTATCAGGACGCCAGCACCGCCGGTGACAAGCCCAAAAAGCCGCAAGGGCTGCGGGCGGCCCAGATCATGACCAGCCCCGTGCTCACCATTCCGCCGGAAACCAGTCTGCGTCAGGCCTGGGCCTTGATGCAGGAGCAGGAAGTTTCGCATCTGATGGTGGTAGATGCTGACGAACGGGCATTGGGCATTATCTCCATACACGACATCATGCAACGTGGCACTGACTCACCGGTCAGTGTCACTCAGGCCTATCATCGCCAAATGATAGTAGCTTCGCCCGACACTGAAGTTTCCAGCATTGCCGCCAGCTTTGTGCGTTACCCCATCGGCGCAATTCCGGTGATAGACCGCGACGAGAAGCTGGAAGGCATTGTGTGTCGCACCGATCTGATCAGAATGCTGATCAATGATGGTCACGTAGAGAGCTGGGCCTGATCAGTCCGGAGGCAGCTGAGGCTTAATGCCTGGACGGGGTGCAGCCGCACGGCATGCATCACGTTCCAGATCACCTTCGGGGCTCGGGCTGTCATCTTTCTGGCCCCCAAACAGTCTGGCCAGAAACCCGAACACTTTTTTCACTCCGCGCCAGAGCTTCGGCAACAGCCAGACCAGCAGCAGGATAAACAGTATGAGCCCACCCAAAAACCATAACGGGTGGTTAAGGGCCGTCCAAAGCCCTCCGATTACAAGCAGGTCCTCACTGAATGACGCGACCCAATTGCTGACCGGCTCGGGCGAAGTGTTGATCATGACCCGACTGCCCGCCTTGAGTGCATGGCTGCCTGCGGCCACTGAAGCGCCGGTCAGGGCTGCTGCAAGTCCAACAGCTGGGCTCAGATCACCCACGGCTCCCGCCGCCAGAGCAGCTCCTGCAGGGATGCGAATAAAGGTATGCAAGGCGTCCCAGCCCGTATCAACCCCCGGTGTTTTGTCAGCGAAAAACTCAACGCAGTACATGAAACCGGCGGCAATCAGCACCAATGGATCAGAGACTATTTCCAGCCCCGGCGGCAGGCTGATATGGCCCATATTGTTCAGTACACCCAGCATGAGCACCGTGGCATAAAGATTGATGCCACTGGCCCAGGCCACCCCCATCGAAAGGGCGATCAGTGTACTGATCTGATCCAGTTGCTCCATCCACTATCTCCTCGCCGCCGGGCTCAGTGATCAAACTCCGGCAAGCGTTCACGGGGCACAATGTTGCACTGACCGGTGCTTTCGCTGAACAGCAGCAGAGCCTCACCGCTGATCAGCTTCAGTCGAATCTGCTCGGCCTTCTGTGCCAGACTGAGTTCCTGTTCACCATAGTCGGTGCCGTCACGACTGACAAACTCCTCCAGCAGATTCTGCAGTGTATCCGGGTCTAGTGACTGCCAGGGAACAATCATGCCTTTTCCCAAGCCTGTAACTGATTCATAAATGCATCCTCGTCCAGTACCTCAATGCCCAGCTCTGTCGCCTTGTTCAGCTTGGAACCCGCACCCGGACCGGCCACCACACACTGAGTCTTGCCGGAGACGGAGCCGCTGACCTTGGCACCCAGTGCCAGCAAGCGATCCTTGGCCTCGTCTCGGGTCATGGTTTCGAGCGTTCCAGTCAGTACCCAGGTCTGCCCGGCCAGTGGCTGTGTGGAGCCGGTATCAGACGGACCCTCGCACTGCCAGTGCATGCCAAAGGCCTTTAGTTGCTGCTCCAGTGCCCTTGCCTGCTCACACCAGTCAGGCTCTGCCAACTTCTGCAGCAGGCCGCTACGCGCCTTTTTGCTGAGCTTGGCAACCGATTCCAGTGCCTCGGCATCTGCCTGCAGAAGAGGCTCCAGTGACCGGAAGTGATCGGCCAGAGCCGTAGCACCGGTTTTGGCCACTCCCGGTATGTCCAGCCGCTGCAGCAACATCGGCAGACTGATGGCGCCCTGCAGCGCTGCTGCAATATCGGCCTCCTGCTGAAGTTCAATGCCCTGTGCCAGTAATGCATCCATCACTTGGCAGTTATGCTCGTCCTGCATGAAGTTATGAATCTCATGCCCTACTTCCAGCCCGATATCCGGCAACCATGTCAGCAGCAACGGCAGTGCCTGACGCAACCGCGCAAGAGACCCCAGCTGCAGCGCCAGCGTGCGCGCCGTGCCTTCCCCCACTTCCGGAATGCCAAGCGCGTAGATAAAGCGGGCCAGCTCCACGCGGCGGCTGGACGCAATGGCGCTGTACAGTTTTTCAGCTGACACCTGTGCGAAACCGTCGAGTTCGAGCAGGTCTTCCACCCGTAGTCGATACAGATCAGCCGGAGACTTTATCAGGCCACGCTCAACCAGCTGTTCAATATTCTTTTCGCCCAGCCCATCTATGTCCATCGCCTTGCGCGAGACAAAATGGATCAGGGCCTGGGTCAGCTGGGCACGGCACGAGAGTCGACCGACACAGCGGTAGATTGAGCCTTCACTGACCTGTTCCCGTCCCTTGCCTCGCTTGATCAGCCGAGTACGCTCCACATCCGATCCACATACCGGACAGGATGAAGGGATGCTGATGTTTTGTTCAGTGCCATCGCGACGCTCCTTCAATACCTGTACGATTTGCGGAATGACATCACCGGCACGGCGTACCGTGACCCAGTCACCGGCATGCACATCAAGTCGGGCGATTTCATCCATGTTATGCAGGGTCGCGTTGCTGACGGTGACTCCGCCCACAAAGACCGGCTCCAGCCTGGCCACCGGTGTGATTGCTCCGGTTCTGCCAACCTGAAACTCAACCGCCTTGAGGCGTGTAATCTCTTCCTGAGCCGGGAACTTGTGCGCAATGGCCCAGCGCGGTGCGCGGGCGACATAGCCCAGCGCTTCCTGCTGATCAAGCCGGTCCAGTTTGAATACAATGCCGTCAATGTCGTAGGGCAACTGATCACGCTTATCCGCCAGTGAGCGGTAGCTTTCCCGACACCCCTCCAACCCATCAACACGCCGCATTTCCGGATTGATTTTAAGTCCCCAGCGGTTGAGTTGTTGCAGCCGTTCAATGTGACTGCCCGGCAGCTCCCCGTCCGCAACCACGCCGGTACTGTAACAGCAGAACTCCAGCGGTCGCCGGGCGGTAACCGCCGGATCCAGCTGACGCAGGCTGCCAGCGGCGGCATTACGCGGATTGACGAAGGTTTTTTCACCGGCATCACGGGCCTGTTCATTGAGCCGTTCAAAACCGGCTCTGGGCATGTAAATCTCGCCCCGCACTTCCAGCAGCCGTGGCCAGCCTTCGCCCAACAAACGCAAAGGCACGCTGGGCAGGGTGCGTACATTAAGGGTGATATCCTCACCTGTATAACCATCGCCCCGGGTTGCAGCACGCACCAATCGGCCCTGCTCGTACAGCAAGCTGACCGCCAGGCCATCCAGCTTCGGTTCACTGACAATGGCCAGCGGCGCATCAGCGCTCAGCCCCAGACGCTCACGTGCGCGGCGAACAAAGGTAGCCATCTCGTCATCACTGAAGGCGTTGTCCAGAGACAGCATGGGCTGTTCATGACGCACTTCGGCAAAACCTGAGTCCGGCTTTTTACCGACTCGCTGCGTTGGTGAATCTTCACTCACAAGCTCTGGATATTCCGCTTCCAGCGCCTTGAGTTCATTGAAAAGCCGATCATATTCCGCATCCGGAACACTCGGCTCGTCCAGCACGTAATAACGGTAACTGTGTTGTTCGATCTCGGTGCGTAACTGCTCGGCACGGGTCACGACGGATTCAGGCAGGGTCATGGAGTCTGGGTCTGGTCAGAGGTGGAACGAAAGCGGGTATCAGTGTACCCGCCGGGTGCGGTTGTGCATCTCGAACTCGCGAATGCGCTCGCGATAGTGTTCCTTGGTTTGAGGACGCATGACGGAGCGGTCTTCATCCAGCAGATCGCCGTCGAGGTGCTTGGCAAGCGTTTCAGCGGTCGCCAGCATGCACTCATAAGCGTTCATTGGATCATCCGGTTCACTCATGGACATGAAGAAGGACACGGCAGGTGTTTGCAGCTGCTCCAGATGCTCTGGGTCAAAGGTACCCGGTGCAACGGCGTTGGTCATACTGAATTGGACGGCAGCATCGGGCGCATCTGTTTCACTGCGATGATAAATCGACATTTCGCCCCATTCCATGCCACAGGCCGTAACGATCTTGTGCAAAGCGGGTCCCGGCAGCAGCTGACGGTTACGGCCAACGACCGTGATCACCAGAACGTGCTCGGGATCGGGTGCACTGCGCAATCCGGGCCGTGGTTTTTCAGGAGCCGACGCTTCAGACACTGCAGGTGTCGGTTCTGCTACAGCGGGGCTTTCTTCATCCAGACCCAACTCGGTACTGCTGAACAGGGATTCGTCCGGTTCGGCTGGCAGCTCAGTGGCCGTCAGCCCTTGCAATGGATCGTTCTCAATACGCTGGCGCGGAGAAGGTTCTGGCTGTTCATTCAATGAGCGCTTATAGGCCGCAAGGGTGTCATCCGGGAGATCAGCCGCATCGGGTGAGGGTACCTTGTCGAACAGGATCGGAATGGGCTGCTCAAAATCCAGCTCCATGCGGTCATTCAGGCTGGTACTGATCTGACTCTCTTCGTGCGCGGTATCGGTATTGAAGTCAAGTGAACCGCCCTGCAGTTCACCCTGTTCGACGGCGCGCAGCAGCTCAGGATCATCGTCAATCGTCTGTTGTACCGGCGCTGGTGTTGAATCGTTTTCTGCTGTTGATTTCTTTCTGTTCCGAACCGGACGAGCACGGCCCGTCTCGGTATCGGCAGGAATATCATCAAACAGCGGGTCCATCTCGCTAAGCTCTGCCTGTACCGCCGTGGCATTC
Organism: Marinobacterium iners; assembly: GCF_017310015.1. NCBI lineage: Bacteria > Pseudomonadati > Pseudomonadota > Gammaproteobacteria > Oceanospirillales > Oceanospirillaceae > Marinobacterium > Marinobacterium iners. Next base: position 605,851 of record NZ_CP022297.1, on the reverse strand, counting down.
GATGGCTGCTTCGCGGGTTTGGAAGTGATCGATTCATTGAATACCGGCTCACGCCGCACTGGCTGTGGCGGTGTTGTTGCGGCTCGTTCAGGCTTTGCTGCGGCTGGCTTTTGTGTCGGGGTTTCTCGTACGGATTCCTGACTGCGCCGCCGTGCACCACCGTTAGGTAGTTCAGGGTTGTGCTGCGACGGTTCTGCCTCACCCAACTCCGAAAGAGTACGGTCAATTTCCAGACGCAAACGGTTGCGGTTGGCACTCACACGGCGCCAGCCGTCAATCAGAATCAGTACCACGATCAGTATACCGCCGATGATGAGCCATTCGCGCAGACTGATATCCATACCCTTGCCTTTTACCTGTTCGATGTTCGCCGGAAGGTTACTGTACCACCTGGTCGATGATCAGTGTAACTGCCTCGTCACCCTGACGAGTAGAAACCTGCAACGGACGGCTTTCGAAATCACCACTGCTGGCCTGCGGTTGCCCGGAAAGGCTGATCCGGGCCCCCACTTCAACCTGATCATGCAGTGACAGGCGTGCCTGTGGCATCATCGCCATACTGTCATCCAGAATCACCTCCACTGGTAAGTCCGATACTGTATAGCGTGCCGCTGCGAGCGGCATGCGACCACCTATCGGTCGTGCATAGATGAACACGACCTGATCAGGCTGCGCCCGCTCCGCAAGTTCGGCTGACAGTGATACCTGCAGTTTTACCTCAGCCAGCGCAGCCTGTTCTATTTCTATATCCGGGACCGGCTCCCCTCTCGCTTCCAGCTCAGCTCTTGCTCGCTCAATCCCGCTGCGCAGTGACTCAGCGGCCTGTCCTTCGGCACCGGCCAGTGCCTTGTTCCAGTGCTCTATGGCTGCATTGAAGTCCTGTTTTTCAAAGGCATCAATACCGAGCAACCCCAGCGCCGCAATTTCGGTCGGATCAATACTCAGCGTTGCATCAATCTGAGTGCGCACCTCATCCGTCATCTGTGTTTCACCGGCAAAGTAGAGTGCCTGTGCCAACTGCCCCATTACGCTGGCGTATTGCGGGGCATCCTGTGGCAGCACCTGAAGCAGTTCGCGGAACGCCTCTGCACCACCGGCATAGTTGCCCATGCTCATATAGGTATTGGCCAACAGGTACCAGCCTTGCGCGTTATCCGGATTTGCCGCCAGCTCACGCTCCAGCCCGGCAATAGCCTGCTCAAGACTCATCTGTTCACCTTGAGAGCCTTGGCTGACCGGCGCATTGAGTGCAAGGGCCAGGTCATCTGCACGCCCCAGATGGTTGTAAAGCCCCAATGCCGCAGCCGGGATCATCAACGCCAGCAAGGTGACGGTGACCAGCTGAGCCTGGCCAACACGAACCAGCGGCGCGCTCTGCATCGGCACATCCTCTGCATCGATCAACAGGTTACGCTCCAACTCAAGCTTAAGAGTCGCGAACTCCTCCGCTGCCAACGTTCCTTGTTCGCGCTCGGACTCCAGTTCGGCCAGTCGCTCACGGAAAATATCGATGTTTTGTTGCTGACGTTGAGTTGCCTCGGACTTTGCCAGCTGCTGATGACGCACCAGCGGCCAGAAAACACAGGCCAGGGCAACCAGTGTCAGGACAGCTATGCCGATCCACAATGTACTCATTTATCAGAATCCCGTTGCAGTAACTTCTTCAGACGCTCAGCCTCTTCCGGGTCAAGCCCCGGCTCCGGCGCATACTCGTCCGTTCGTCCGTCCGCTTGCCTGGTTCGACTCGTTTCCTCTCCAGAGGTGGATCCAACGTGCTGGCGGCGATTGCGGCTGATCATCACAACCGCCAACACACCGATCCCCAACAGGACAAAAGGTCCGTACCACAGCAACCATGTCACTTCATTGACCCTTGGGCGGTACAGCACAAACTCACCGTAACGGGTCACCATGAAATCGATGATGCTTTCATTAGGCTCCCCCTGTTCCAGCATGCGGTACACTTCACGTCGCAAGTCCGCCGCCAGCGGAGCATCAGAATCCGCAATATTCTGGTTCTGGCACTTGGGACAACGCAGCTCGCCGGTCAGCTCATGAAACCGCTTTTCGTACTGTTCGTCGCTGAACTCGTAAGCATCAATTGTTGCCTGAGACAGACCAGGCAGCAGGATCAGCAAAGTCAGCAAAAATACCCTCATTGTGTGCTCTCCTGCTCTACACTGGCCATTACCTGTTGCAGGGTCTGCCATACGTCGGCATCAACAGCTCCCACATGGCGGTAACGAATACGTCCAGCCGCATCCAGCACATAGGTTTCAGGTGCACCGTAGACCCCCAGGTCCAGGCCCAGTGAGCCATTCTGATCCAGCACCACAGCCCTGTATGGATCCTTGTAGCGGCGCAGCCATTCACGGGCCTTCGCAGGATCATCCTTGTAGTTGACGCCGTATATGGTCACACCCTGCTCCAGTGCAAGCATATTCAGGAAATCATGTTCCTCCTTGCAGGTCGGACACCAGGTCGCCCAGACATTGAGCAGGGCGACTTCACCGGTCAGGTCCGCTTCCGTCAGAGTCCGCTCGGGGTCCGTGACCGACGGCAGACTGAACTGCGGTACAGGACGCTTGTTTTTTGCCAGCTCGGAAGGCAGCTCACGGGGGTCAAGATACAGCCCGACCCAAAGAAACACGCCAAGCAGGATGAAAACCAGCAGTGGAACAAAAACCAGAATCTTGCGGTTATTCATCTCAAATCCTCATGCTTCAGCCAGCGCCGCTGCCGGGCGCAGACGCTTACGGTAGCGCGGATCGGAAGCGGCCAACAGGCCACCCGCCGTCATCAACAGCCCGCCAAGCCAAAGCCAGCGTACATAGGGCTTGTACTGCATGCGCACAGCCCAGGCGCCATTTTCGAGCGGCTCGCCCAAGGCCACATACAGGTCACGGGTAAACCCGGGATCAATCGCGGCTTCGGTCATTACATTGCCACGCGCGGTATAGAGTCGTTTCTCAGGCTTCATGAATCCATAGGGTTCGCCCTTGTGCAGCACCCTGATCTGCCCCTGGTCGGAGGTAAAATTAGGGCCTTCCACGTGCTTACTTCCTTCAAACACAAAGGTGTAATCACGGAAACTCAGGGTATCACCCGGCTGCATTCGAAGATCGCGCTGCTCGGTGTACACCGACACCAGAGAAACCCCCACCACCGTAACGGCCACTCCCACATGCGCCAGCACCATGCCGTAGTAGCTGCGAGTCTGCTTCGACAAGCCCTTCAGCTTCTCGCGGCGGTGACGCAGGCGGTTGTACAGATCACGCAAGCCGGCCAGCACTACCCACCAGGACAGCACCAGCCCCAGCACTACCCAGGGCTTCAACTCACCGGCATAGAGCCAGGCACTGCCCGCTCCCAGCACCAGCGCCAACACACCCGGCAGCCAGAGCTGCTGCACCATCATTGACATGGATGTCTGCTTCCAGCGGCTGACGGCGCCGACCCCCATCGCCAGCATCAGGATCGCCATCAAGGGGTTGAACAAAGCATTGAAATAGGGGGGCCCAACAGACAGTTTGCCCAACCCCAGTGCATCAACGATCAACGGGTAGATTGTACCCAGCAGTACCATTGCACAGACAACAACCAGCAGTACGTTATTGACCAGCAGCATGCTTTCACGGGACATCAGGCCAAAGCTTGATTCACTCTTCATCTGACCGGCACGCAGTGCATACAACAAGAGCGAGCCGCCAATGACAATCGCCAGCATAATCAGAATGAACAGTCCACGCTCAGGGTCGGAAGCAAAAGCATGTACCGATGTCAGTACACCGGAGCGTACAAGGAAGGTACCCAGCAGACTCAACGAGAAGGTGAAGATCGCAAGCAGTACGGTCCAGCTTTTGAATACACCGCGTTTTTCGGTCACGGCCAGGCTGTGCATCAGTGCGGTACCCACCAGCCACGGCATGAGGGATGCGTTTTCAACCGGATCCCAGAACCACCAGCCTCCCCAGCCTAGCTCGTAGTAGGCCCACCAGCTGCCCAGAGCGATACCAAGGGTCAGAAAAGCCCAGGCAACGGACGTCCAGGGACGTGACCAGCGCGCCCATGCCGCATCAAGCCGCCCACTGAGCAGGGCCGCAATGGCAAAAGCGAAGGAAACCGCAAAGCCCACATAACCCATATACAGCATGGGCGGATGGACGATAAGGCCAAAATCCTGCAGCAGAGGATTAAGGTCTGCACCTTCCTGCGGAAAACCAGGCAGATAGCGTTCAAACGGGCTGGAAGTAAACAGGATAAACAGATAAAAACCGACCGATATCAACCCCATTACCGCCAGCACGCGGGCAATGATGTCCGGTGGAAGGTCGCGGCTTTTTATCGCTACGGCTACGGTCCAGCCCGAAAGAATCAGCGCCCACAGCAGCAGGGAGCCTTCATGGCCACCCCAGACGGCGCTAAGACGATAATACCAGGGCAGCGCCGTATTGGAGTTGTTAGCTACATAGACAACGGAGAAGTCATTATCCAGAAAGGCCCAGCCCAGACACAAAAAGCTGAACAGCGTGAACAGAAACATACCCTTGCTCAGAGGGCGGGCAAATCCCATCCAGAGAGCATTACCGCGGGTCGCGCCGACCATCGGCACCACGGTCAACAATACTGACAGGCACAGTGCAAGAATCAGTGCATATTCACCCAGTTCGGGAAAGATCATTTATTGAACTCCTGTCCCTCAGGCATCGGCATTTTACCAGCCTTCGCCAGCGCTTCGGCCACTTCGGGGGGCATGTAGTTTTCATCATGCTTGGCCAGAACTTCAGCCGCATTCAGGACACCACGCTCATTCAGCGTGCCCTGAGCCACAATTCCCTGCCCTTCACGGAACAGGTCCGGCAGGATGCCAACATATTCAACCGTCACGGTCTTGTCATAGTCGGTAATGTCAAATTGCACGAACAGTGAATCGGGATCACGTTTGACGCTGCCATCCACCACCATCCCACCGGCACGAATACGTGTATTTTGAGGTGCTTCACCTGAGACGATCTGGGTGGGTGAGTAGAACAGATTGATGTTCTGGTTCAGTGCAAAAAGCGTCAGCCCTACGGACACGCTTACACCTACCAGAATGAACATCACAATTATCAGACGCTGTTTGCGTTTTGGGGTCATGCGGTTTCCTCCCGGCGCAGGCGGCGTTTTTGTTCCGCCAACAGACGGTTACGACTCAACTTCGGCAGGATCAGGTTGGCTACAATCACGCCTGCCCCCAAACCGTAGCTGAGCCAAACATAGAGACCATGTCCACCCATGGCCAGAAACTCGGAGACACTGTTGAAACTCACCTGAACCTCACTGCTTATTCAGTAGTTCGCGAACCCAACTGGCACGACGTTCGCGCCAGATTATTTCGTTACGCAGCCGCTGCATCAGGCTGACTGCAAAAAAACAGTAAAAGCCAATCACCATGACCAGCAGCGGCAGCCACATATCCGGCGGCATGGCCGGTTTTTCTGTCAGTTTGAACGTGGCTGGCTGATGCAGCGTATTCCACCACTCCACCGAATACTTGATAATCGGGATATTGACCACCCCGACCAGCGCCAGCACGGCCGATGCCTGAGCAGCAGTTGACTCGTTTTCGATCGCAGAGTTCAGTGCCATTATGCCCAAGTAGAGAAACAGCAGAATCAGCATGGAGGTCAGGCGTGCATCCCAGACCCACCATGAGCCCCAGGTGGGCTTACCCCAGATTGCGCCGGTGGCCAACGCCAGTACTGCCATAGAGGCGCCGATCGGTGCGGCCGACTTGAGTACCATATCGGCCATCTTCATTTTCCAGATCAGACCAATGGCTCCGGCTACCGCCATCAACATATAGGCCGACTGCGCCAGAATGGCCGATGGGACATGCAGATAGATGATGCGGAAACTGTTGCCCTGCTGATAGTCTGCCGGGGCAAACAACAGCGACCAGACAGTCCCCCCTGCCAGCAGTATCAGGGTTGCCAGCAGAAACCAGGGCAATAGACGTCCGGTGATCTGATAACACCACCGAGGTGAAGCAAGCTGGAAGAACCAGCGCGGCAACCATTTTTTGTCAGCCATAGTCTCTCTTCTTGTTAACTACTGATTGAGATCCGCAATGCGGCCGCAATAGCCAGTGGCGCAAGCGCCAGCGCAAGCGCCAGCAGCGCGCCCAAAAGCGCGAGGTATCCTCCCAGCGGCAACCCCGTTACGGCAGCCTGCACAGCACTGGAACCAAAGATCAGTACCGGGATATACAGCGGCAAGACCAGCAGTGAGATCAATACACCGCCCTTTTTCAGCCCTACCGTCAAAGCAGCACCGATAGCCCCCACCAAGCTGAGCGTGGGTGTTCCCAAAAGCAGGCTCAACATCAGCCCTGGCATCCCTTCAGCAGGCAAAAACAGCATCACGGCCAGCAGGGGCGCCATCACGGTCAGTGCCAACCCGGTCATGCACCAGTGGGCACTGACTTTCGCCAGCACCACCACAAACAGCGGCTGTGGGCTAAGCAGCAGCTGTTCCAGCGAGCCGTCCTCATAGTCCGAGCGAAACAGGGCATCCATCGACAGCAGGGTTGCCAGCAGGGCAGCCACCCATACAACCCCGGGTGCTAGCTGAGCCAGAAAGCCGGATTCAGGACTCACCCCCAGCGGGAACAGCGTCGCCACCATGAGAAAAAAGATCAGCGGGTTCGCCAGGTCACTTTTTCGTCTGAACGAGAGTAGAAACTCGCGCCGCATGGTGGCCATAAACAACGCCGGCGCTGACACTTTCTGCATGTTATCGGGGTTAGTCCCTGTGCTCATGCTGAAGTTCCCGCCAGCTGATCAAGATTGATTTTACGTACCGGCCCCTCGATGCCCAGCTCGTGATGCGTCGTCAAAATCACGCTACCACCTCGGCGGGCATGCTCAAGCAACAGTTTTTCCTTGGCTGCCACCCCTTGCTTGTCGATCGCAGTAAAGGGTTCGTCCAGAATCCAAAGTGGTGCACGACTGAGATACAATCTGGCCAGACTGACGCGTCTATTTTGCCCGGCCGAAAGCGAATGACAGGGAACATCTTCGTAACCGCGCAGCCCCACCCGCTCCAGAGCCGCCTGAATATCGGCTGCGGCAATACTGGGCTGCAGGGCAGCATACCAGCGCAGGTTTTCTTCAGGCGTCAGTACCGCCTTGACCCCTGCCTGGTGACCAAAATAGAGCATCTCACGACAAAACTGCTCACGCACATCCTGAACCGGCTCACCCCGCCAGAGAATCTCGCCTTCATAATTGCGTGACAGACCACAGAGAATACGCAGCAGCGTAGTCTTGCCGCTGCCATTCTGACCTTCGATCTGAACAATTTCGCCAGCAGACAGCGCAAAATCAAGATGACTGAACAGTACCCGATCATCGCGTTCACAGTACAACTGACTTACTTTGAGCAGGGGTTCAGACAAGCCTCTATCCTTCAAAAATCGCCGAGCTGGCCGATAGCACATTAAGGCGCCATTATATACAGATAGAGACTTGATCGTCAGGTTCCAGATGCAATATCAGGGAGTCATGCGGTGTTAACACCCACCACCAGTTCTACCACACCTGCAGCCGGTACCAGCAAGGGCGGCAGTGCTGACAGTCTTCTGCCCGCGGCTGGGCGTGAACTGGCAGCGACTGTTCGTAGCGTAGCGGCCAGCGGGGGTAACGCGGCTGTTTTCCGTATTCAGGTGGAGATCAACAGCCGCCTGCTGGAATTGACTACCCAGGCTCCTTTGACACAGGGAGATCGCATCGTACTGCAGCGGGGTAATACGGGCGAGTTGCAGATTCGTTTGCCCGCACCAGCGCAGCCAAACGTTCAAGGCAACACCACCCCGGCCGCGCAAAGCAGCATGACGCTGCAGTTGACCTCATCCGATGGTGCTCGCCTGCAACAGCTGTTACCCCTGAACGTGCCTCGAAATGCGCAGGTAACCGGGTCTGAGCCCGTTATCCCACGCCAGCCTGCCGCTGCAACCAGCCCTCAACCAGGAGCAGGAACAACGCCAGCCGAAACTTCTGCCAAACCGGCTGCCGCCTATCTCCAACCACCCGGTGGCAATACCTCACAAGGGGCAACTCAAGGCAATGCAGCCACCACAAGCGGGAACAACAGTTCGCTGCAAGGTCGGACACAACCGACCGGCAATGCACCAACACCTGCACGCAGCGAAAGCCCTGCTGCGCAGGCAACCATCATCGGTTCACGTCAGCCTGACAGCGTAGCCAAAACTCAACCTCAACCCGGAACAGGAACAACGCCAGCCGAAACTTCTGCCAAACCGGCTGCCGCCTATCCCCAACCACCCGGTGGCAATACCTCACAAGGGGCAACTCAAGGCAATGCAGCCACCACAAGCGGGAACAACAGTTCGCTGCAAGGTCGGACACAACCGACCGGCAATGCACCAACACCTGCACGCAGCGAAAGCCCTGCTGCGCAGGCAACCAGCGGTTCACGTCAGTCTGCCGGCGTAGCCAACCCTCAACCTCAACTCGGAACAGGAACAGCCCCAGCCGAAACGGCTACCAAACCGACCGCAGACTCTCCCCAGCCGCCACCCGGCGGCAATGTCTCACAAAGGGCCAATGCAGCCGCCACAAGCGGGAACAACAGTCCGCTGCGGGGCCAGACTCAACCGACCGGGAATGCACCAACCCCTGCCCGCAGCGAAAGCCCCGCTGCGCAGGCAACCATCATCGGTTCACGTCAGCCTGACAGCGTAGCCAAAACTCAACCTCAACCCGGAACAGGAACAGCGCCAGCCGAAACGGCTGCCAAACCGACCGCAGCCTATTCCCAGCCACCCGGTGGCAATGCCTCACAAGGGGCAACTCAAGGCAATGCACCCGCCACAAGCGGGAACAACAGTCCGCTGCAGGGTCAGACGCAGCCGACCAGCAATGCGCAAACTCCTGCCCGCAGCGAAAGCCCTGCTGCACAGGCAACCAGCGGTTCACGTCAGCCTGACAGCGTAGCCAACACTCAACCTCAACCCGGAACAGGAACAGCGCCAGCCGAAACGGCTGCCAAACCGACCGCAGCCTATCCCCAGCCCACCGGTGGCAATACCTCACAAGGGGCAACTCAAGGCAATGCACCCGCCACAAGCGGGAACAACAGTCCGCTGCAGGGTCAGACGCAGCCGACCAGCAATGCGCCAACTCCTGCCCGCAGCGAAAGCCCTGCTGCACAGGCTATCAGCGGTTCACGTCAGCCTGCCGGCGTAGCCGACCCTCAACTTCAACTCGGAACAGGAGCAGCGCCAGCCGAAACGGCTGCCAGACCGACCACAGACTCTATCCAGCCGTCACCCGGCGGCAATGTCTCACAAGGAGCTACTCGAGGCAATGCACCCGCCACAAGCATGAACAACAGTCCGCTGCAGGGTCAGACGCAGCCGACCGGGAATGCACCAACCCCTGCACGCAGCGAAAGCCCTGCTGCGCAGGCAACCAGCGGTTCACGTCAACCTGCCAGTGCAGTGACAGGCCAGCCCCCTTCTTCGGCAACACCGTCATCACAGGCCACACAGATGTCCCCCTCGGGGACAATAAGCTCACAGGTGCAGGTATACTCGGCTCAGCTACAGTCATCCGCGGTCAATCAGGTCAGTACCGCCACCTCAGCAACCACGCCGACGAACCAGCCCCCTGCAGCACAGGCGCAAACGGCAGGTTCTGAGGCTCGCCCGGTGGCGCCTGCACCCACCACACAGGCCACTTCACCCGACACCGCAGCCAAAACTCAGACTGCACCAGCCGACAGTACCGCGCGCGCTTCGACATCTGCTTCCCCGGCTGTCCAGACAGCTCAAACAACTACTCAGCCCAGCGTCAGCCATACGGGACAGGCTCTACTGCAAACGCTTGGCAAACAGGTCCCGGTACAAGCCGACAACCATATGATCCGGCTTAATCTCAACAACCAGACACTCAACCTGATCAGCCCAAAACCCCTGCTCAGCGGGCAGCAGGTGGTCCTGACTCGAGTGAGTGAACAGCAGGTCAACCTGCAACCAGTCCCTATACCCACAACCCCGTCCCAGGAAGCCACGGCACAACAGCAGATGCAACTGGCACTACGCGAAGCATTGCCTCGCCAGATCCCGTTTGGAGATGCCCTGAACCAATTGGTTCAGCTGAGTCAAAGCCCGGCCGGTCGCAGTCAGGGGGCCATTGGCCAGCTGGTGCAGTCGATGTTAAGCATGTTCTCGGTCAGCCCAGGCAGTGCCGATGCCGAACAGGCAATTCAGCGCAACCTGCAGCAGGGTGGCCTGTTGACCGAATCCAGACTGGCTCAAGGGGGGGGTACTGAGCGCGGCGCAACGCCGGACCTGAAGCAGCAACTAGGCCAACTGCTGAAAGCAGCGGAACAACTGCCACCGGATGCACGCCAGCAAATGACACGTCTGGTGGAAGCCCTTCAGGCTCGCAGCACAACCCAGCAGGTCAGCAGTTTGCAAGGGTGGAAGGACCAGCCAGACGGTACTCAGGAGCGTGTCTACCGCCTTGACCTGCCGATCCGTCAGGCAGATCAACACGATAACGCTGAGCTGACCATAACCGAGCAGCGCAGGCGCAGCAGTAACGGTGAAGTCGAGACCCTTTGGGGTGTGGCTCTGCATTTCGATCTTGAACAACACGGCAGTGTCGATGCTCGTTTAAGCCTGAGTGAGGAGTGGCGCCTGCAGGTACAACTCTGGGCCGAGCAGGCTTCCACCCTGCGCCAGATTGAGCGCCGTCTCGACGATTTCAGCGATGGTTTGCATCGCAAGGGTTTTTTGGTTGAAACGCTACAGGCGCGCCAAGGGCGCCAAAGCCAACCTGAGCTGACTGACGTTCAGCGCCGACTGGTGGATGTACATACATGAGCGAGCATAACCCGAAACGCAGTGCCGTAGCCCTGCGCTATGACCAGGCAAAAGGGACCGCACCGAAGATAGTGGCCAAGGGCAGAGGCCTGATCGCCGAGCAGATACTGGCACTAGCTCAGGAGCATGACATCCATATCCATGAAAGCCCTGAGCTGATCGAGGTATTGATTCGTCTGGAATTGGGTGAGGAAATACCTGAGGCACTGTATCGTGCCATCGCGGAAGTGATTGCCTTCGCCTACGGGCTCAAGCAGTCAGGCAGCAACATCTAGTGACGTTGATGTTGTTCCGGCAACATTTGAGTCGTGTGAAGCTCGCGGTGAAGCAACGCCATAAGCTCTGCTTCGGGACGACCGATACCGCAGTTGCGCACCAGATCATCCACCGACGCCCCCATTTCCATAAGCTTGGCGGCCTGATTGTAGGCCAGCACGCCCGGATCACGGTTCTCCAGCTCCTGCTGTTTCTCAACCGTTATGTTGAGCGTACGCTCTATCGCCAGCAGGCGTTTGCCCATGCCGATCGAGCCGTTGGTCATGGCGCGAATTTCATTCCGCAGTACATTGATCAGCGCCTGCTGCTGCCGCTCCTGCCGCTTGATGCGCACCAGTACATAGACGCAGATCACCGCTGACAGAACAGCTGTCAGTGTCAGCACAAGCAACAGTATCGACGTATATTCGGCCACACCCGGTCCCAGCCCATTAGCAATGTTCACGCACAGCCGGTGAGTCTACCCCATCTGTCTAAACGGTTCACGGCCTTCAGACACTGCAGGCTTCAAACTCGAGCAACAGTTGATCGATGTCCAGTATGGCACAACGCTCAGGCATGTAGGTACCCAGCAGCCATGAGCGGTGACTTTTGTCCTGATGCCAGTTGATCTGACGGGTATCGACACGTATCGACTTGACCAACTCATCACAGGCAATGGCCCAACGGCGGCCTTTCAGGATAATCACCTCGGCATACTTGGAGTATTCCGGTTTGTAGCGCTCCGGTATCAGCCAGCGTGCAGTGTCCACGACCTGCGTCCAGGCCGGTTCTTCACCGAAACGGCCAAGGACCCATTCCGGCCCATCAAGCCTCAGTGAAAGCGACTCCAGCTGCAGAGCCCCTTCCACATAGTCGAACGGTACCGCCAGCTTCAGGCCGTGCATATCGAGCAGTATGCAATTCATCTCCTCACCTGAAGCCACCTTCGGTATAACGGGTTCAGGTGCGAGACCGGGCTCGGGTTCCGGTTCGGGTTCCGGTTCCGGTTCCGGTTCGGGTTCCGGTTCCGGTTCGGGTTCGGGTTCGGGTTCGGGTTCGGGTTCGGGTTCGGGTTCGGGTTCGGGTTCGGGTTCGGGTTCGGGTTCGAGCAATGATGGCTCGCTTTCCTGTATAACGGAATCAGCAGGCGTGATCTCTACCGTCGGTTGCACGACCTCAACCACTTCATCTTCCGTTGCTATAACAGACTCATCTACAACAGACTCATCCTCTGCTGGCTGTTCGTCTTCAGCTATCGGCGGATTAACGGCATCGGGCTCAACTGCAGTCGCTGCACCCGTTTCCATTTTATCTTCTGCAACAGCCTTCTCTTCGTCAGCCTGAGGGTCCTGCAAAAGTGCCTCGAGGTACTCAAATACAACTTTTTTCTGGTCTGCCATCAGTTCACCCCTGTTTACGCCGTTCAAGCAGGCTGCGCAGGAGGCGCGCATACGCGTGCACGCCACGGCTACCTGCATCGAGTGACGACGGCACCAGCCCCTTCAGGCTGGCATTTCTGAATTTGGTATCAACCGGTACAACTGCATTGGAAATATGATCAGGGTAGCGGTGGTGCAGCTCGCGAAGACTACTGACGGACGCCTGCGTGCGACGGTCATAGAAAGTGGGCACAATGGTATAGGCAAGCTTGTTCTTGCGCGCACGATTGATCATTTCAATGGTTCTGACCATTCGTTCCAGCCCCTTAAGGGCCAGAAACTCGGTCTGGACAGGCACCAACAGGTGATTGCAGGCAGCCAACGCATTGACCATCAACACTCCCAACACCGGCGGGCTGTCCATAATCACAAAATCATACTCGGCTTTCAGGTGTCGCAGTGCTTTCGCCACCTGCAGTCCCATGCCCTCCTGGGCGACAGCCTTTCGCTCCAGCGTGGCCAGGGCGGTAGAGGCGGGTATGAGCTTGATGCTTTCATGGGATGTGTCGAGAATCAGTCCATGCACCCGTTCGGAATCCACCTGAATCTGCTCAAACAGGTCGTAAACGCTGTGTTCGAGCTCATCCGGGTCATAGCGGAAATAGCTGGTCATGGAGCCATGGGGATCCAGGTCCACCAGCAGCACCCGATATCCGACCTCTGCCAGCAGACCTGCCAGGGTGATAGCGGTTGTCGTCTTGCCCACCCCGCCTTTCTGATTTGAGACTGCCCATACCTGCATCGTTATTGTTCCTGTTGTTGCTCCGGTCGTGCCTGCCGAAACAGAATACCGGACTCAGTATCGACCTGTTCCAGTGCAGGCGGCTCGCCTGTCACTTCGTTCTCGTCAGCGGTCAACAGTGCACGCACCGCATCTTCACTGACTCGCTGACTGCCAAAGGCCTGTACGAGGCGGCGGACACGCTCATCCCGTGCGATCACAATTACCAGACGCCGATTGCGCTGCCGCCCCTCTTCGGTTCGGTTACTGTAGGCAGGCTGGTACTCACCGTAACCCACCGCTGCCATTCGTTCGGGGTTAACGCCCTGTAACTGCAGCATGCGGACCACCGCAGCTGCCCGGGCCGCAGACAGCTCCCAATTGGACGGAAAGCGGTCAGTACTGATCGGCCGATTATCGGTGAAGCCTTCCACATGCACGGGATTATCCCTGCCTGCAGCAAGTGCAGCAACCTGCTGTAACAGCGGCTCTGCCTCGATCACCGGCAGTGCGTCGCCACTTTCAAACAGCAAACTGGCATTCAGCTCAATGGCGATCCACAAGGCGTTGCCAGTGACTTGTACACTGCCGTCTTCAATCCAGTCACGGAACTGCTCCTCAGCTTGGCGCTGCAACTGCTCCAGTGCCTGCGTTTGCTCCGCATCCGGTGCTTGTACGGTTACCGGCGGAACCTGCATTTGCTGTCCACGCCCAGGCAACAGCCCCTCTCCGCCATCCGGCGATACGACCTGGCTACCACCTTCGGCCCGAAACACCTCGGAAAGGGACTGCGCCAATTGTCGATACTTTTCTTCATGCACGCTGGACAAACCATACATCACCACAAAAAATGCAAACAGCAGGGTGACAAAGTCCGCCCAGGAAATCATCCAGCGATCTGTTCGCAGGTCAGCTTCAGGCCGGCGACGTCTTGGCATCTGACCGCTCCAGGTAACCCTGCAGGCGTAGCTGCACGCTCTTTGGCCCCTGTCCTTCCGCAATGAACAAGAGCCCTTCGAGCATCATCTCCTGATACAGGCTACGACTGTCAATGATCTGGCGCATTTTACCGGCCAGTGGCAGCAGTAGCAGGTTGGCCAGTGCAATACCATAGATGGTTGCCACGAAAGCGGTAGCTATGCCGGCACCCAGCAGAGCAGGATCTTCAAGATTCACCATCACCTGAATCAACCCCAGCACGGCACCGATGATACCGAGGGTCGGGGCATACCCACCCATGCTTTCGATAACACGAGCGGCCTGGTAGTCTCGCTGCTCACGAGCCACCAGCTCTACCTCCAGAGTGGCGCGGATCAACTCAACCGACTTGCCGTCAGCCAGCAACTGCAAACCGTTTCGTATCAGCGGATCGTCAACGCCCGTCAGCTCGTTCTCAAGCGCCAACAAACCTTTGCGACGGGCCGTGATACACCAATGCACCAGCTGACTGATCCCGTCGGCATGATGTGGCTGAGGGTCGCTCAGTGCCAGCCGCACCAAATGCAGGGTGCGCAGCAACAGGTTTTTGGGTGTTTGTACCAGCGCGGCACCGCAGGTCCCGCCCAGCACGATGAGAGCAGCAGGCAGGTTAAGCAGCGCCTGCAGTTGGCCACCTTCAAGGTAGTTGGCCCCCAGGATGGCGACCGTACTGAGCAACAGGCCCAGCAGCACCCACATCAGCGCGAACCTCGCCCTGCCAGTAACGGGCCAATATCATCCAGATCAAGTATTGCATCTGCCAGTCCTGCATTGATGACGGCCTGAGGCATTCCATAGATGGTGCAGCTTTCACGGTTCTGTGCCCACTGGGTCGAGCCGGCCTGCTTCAGCAGACGCGAGCCATCGCAGCCATCCGCCCCCATCCCCGTCAGCGTGATACCCAGCACCTTCGCCCCATAGGTTTTGGCTGCCGAGGCATAGGTAACATCGGCGCTGGGCTTGTAGGTCAAACGCTCGTCACCCGGCAGAATGCGTACCCGGTCGGTTTGCTTGGAATCAATGATCATTTGCAGCCCACCCGGAGCAAGCAATGCACGTCCGGGCTGAAGCCGATCACCGTCTTCCGCTTCCTTGACACTGATATGACACTGCTGGTTCAGTCGTTCGGCAAATACCTGGGTAAAGGTCTTTGGCATATGTTGAACCAAAAGAATGGGGTAGGGAAAGTTCGCGGGCAGTGCCGTCAGCACCTTTTGCAGGGCAGCAGGACCACCGGTGGAAGCAGCAATAACTACCAGTTTGCAGTCCGGAAAACGTACCCGTGCTGCCGGTGTCGTGGCCGGGCCAGATACCTCCCGCGCAGTAGCAGGGGCAGCCGCGGGCGCTGACACTGGACGCTCACGACGCGTACTCAGACCACCAGACACTGACGAACGGGCTGGTTCCGCCATCGTTGTACGGGCAGGTGTTGCAGTGCGCCGAGATGGAGGCTCCGGATCATCCGGACGGAACACCATGGTGGTGCCCGGTTTGGCTTTGCCTGGAAAATCGCGCTCGAAAACAGAGCTGCGCTGAAAACGACGACTCCGCCCCAGTGCGACAAGCCGGTCAATCAGCTGGCTGCGCACATTGCTGCCCTTGTCCATCCAGGCACGAATATCCTTGGGCAGATAATCGGCAGCACCTGCTTCGAGTGCCTGCAGGGTCACACGCGCACCTTCATGGGTAAGCGAAGACAACATCAACACGTTGGTAGGTGCTTCTCGCATGATGATACGGACCGCTTCGATCCCGTTCATCTGCGGCATCTCCACATCCATGGTGACCACATCAGGACGCAGCTGCTTTACCTTTTCGACAGCTTCGCGTCCATTTACCGCCGTACCGACAACTTCCATTCGAGGATCATCGCTCAGCATCTCTTCGATGCGATGGCGAAAGAAACCCGAGTCATCGACAATCAACACTTTTACCGGCATAGCGCTCCCTCAGTCACACCTGCCGAATCAGGTCGATGCGTAGTGTTTCAGCAGATTCGGTATATCAATGATCAGTGCGATGCGCCCGTCGCCCGTGATGGTGGCACCCGAAAGGCCCGGCGTTCCATGCAAAATGCTGCCCAACGGTTTGATCACGACTTCTTCCTGACCTACCAGCTGGTCGACAACAAAGCCCACTCTGGAGGTACCAACACTGACGATGACCACATGCCCCTGGTCCGGCAGTCGTGCATTTTCATGCCCTGTAATGAGCCAACGTTTGAGGTGGAACAACGGCAGCGCCTGGTCTCGAACAATAATCACCTGCTGCCCATCGACAATATTCGTTTTGGTCAAATCCAGGTTGAATATCTCGTTCACGTTCACCAACGGCAGTGCAAAGGCCTGGCCTTCAAGCACTACCATCAGCGTCGGCATGATCGCCAATGTCAGCGGTACCTGAATCGCAATCCGGGTCCCTTGCCCCATCACCGAGTCGATACTGAGAGTACCGTTAAGCTGGGTAATCTTGGTCTTGACCACATCCATGCCAACACCGCGGCCGGATACATCAGACACCTCGGTCTTGGTAGAAAAGCCAGCCTGGAAAATCAGATTGAAACATTCCTGATCGGTTAGGCGGCGAGCGGCTTCCACATCCATCATGCCGCGCTTGACCGCCAGGTTACGCAACACTTCCGGATCCATGCCGGCACCGTCATCCTGGATAATCAGCAGGATGTGATCACCCTCCTGCTCAGCCGACAGCAGCACGTTACCTTCACGCGGCTTGCCCGATGCAGAACGTTTTTCAGGCGACTCGATACCATGATCAACGGCGTTGCGCACCAAGTGAATCAGCGGATCAGCCAGCGCTTCGACCAGGTTTTTGTCGAGATCGGTTTCTTCACCGCGAAGCTCAAGCCGCACCTCTTTTTTGAGATTGCGCGACAGATCACGAATGAGACGGGGAAAACGGCCAAATACCTTTTTCACCGGCTGCATGCGGGTCTTCATAACCGAGGTTTGCAGATCGGCGGTGACCATATCCAGTGTGCCGAGCGCCTTGCCCATCTCTTCATCTTCACGAGCACCGCCCAGACGCACCAGACGGTTACGCACCAACACCAGCTCACCGACCATGTTCATGATCTTGTCGAGCAAACGGGTATCGACACGGACATTACTCTCGGCAGCCGGTTTGTTGCCAGCAGCCGGTTTGCCTTTCACTTCTTTGGCGTCATCTGCAACAGTAGCGACTGGCTCGGCAGAGGGGGGAGGCGGTGGCTCAGCCGAGGCCGGCGCAGGCGCAGGCGCAACGGATGCAGCGACCGGTTTGGCCTGCTCTGCATCCGGCATATGAGCAAAGGCACCCTGGCCACTGGACTGAAGTTCATCCAGCAGCGCTTCAAATTCATCGTCGGTGATCAATTCACCATCGCTGTTGGTTGCCGGTGTAGCCGCGGCCGCTTCAATTTTCGGCGCTTTACCGGGGCCATGCAGCTCGTCCAGCAACGCCTCGAATTCGTCTTCAGTGATAAGCTCATCGCCACCCGACTCAGATTCACTTTGCTGGTGGCTGCCCGCCAGATCACCCAGCAGCATCTCGAATTCATCGTTCGGTGTATTTGGGTTAACAGGGGCTGATGCTTGGGGGACAGGCGCTGCCGGTTTTGGAGTGCTGGCAGCTGCCGGTGCCGGTGCCGGTGCCGGTGCAGACGGTGCTGTTTCACCACGCCCTTCAGCAAAGTCCTGCAAACGCTGCAGCAATGCAGGCGATGCATGCTGGGGTTCTTCACCACCGCGTACCGCTTCAAACATGGCATTGACGGCATCAAGTGCCTGCAACACCACATCCATCAGTTCGGAGCTGATACTCAGTTCACCGTTGCGCAGCAGGTCAAACAGGTTTTCCGCCTTGTGACAGCATTCAACCATCGCTTCCAGCTGCAGAAAGCCGGCACCACCCTTGACGGTATGGAAACCGCGAAAGATTGCGTTCAGCAGATCCTTGTCATCGGGGCGCTGCTCAAGATCGACAAGCTGCTCAGACAGCTGCTCAAGTATCTCGCCGGCTTCGACGAGAAAGTCTTCCAGTATTTCCTGATCAACATCCAAACTCATAGGGAGCTCCTATCAAAATCCCAGGCTGGAAAGCAGGTCATCAACATCGTCCTGATCACACAGCGTATCTGTTTTCCCTGTCGGAAGCTGGGGCCCTTCCGCCCGGATAGGATCATGTTTTTGTTCTTGTTCAGCCGCGTGGCCCTTCCGGCGTACCGGCTTGTCATCAGAGGCTGCTATATCCTCTGCACTCTCCAGGCTGCTCAGCCGTTCTACTCTGGCCGCCATATCCATCAGTTTGACCAACTGACCCTCAACCTGAGTCACCAGCGTGATAACTCGGCGGATCAACTGACCGGTTATGTCCTGAACCCCCTGGGAGACGAGGATATCAGTCAAAGTTGTGCGCAGTTCAGTAATGGTTTTCTCGGACTGATCCTTGAGGCTGCAGGTGCGATCATAAACCCCGTTCAATGCCTCGAACTCACCCTCAAGCTGCCCTACCAGCAACAGCAGATCCTTGAAACGTTCACTCTGCTGATCCAGCTTATCAACCAGGCTGAGTGATCGATCCACACGATCCATGGTTTCATGGGCATTTTTTTCAGTGAGCTCAATCACGTAATTGAGTCGATCTGAAGCATCACCGATGGCCGAGACCGTACTTTCCGCATCGCTCGGCATTTTTTCGCCGACATCGCTGGAAAATGACTTGATCGCCTCATGCAGGCCGCGCGTCAGGTGACCGACCTCGTTATAGAACACCTGGTGACGGGCAAACTGAAGCTCATTGATAAGCCCCATCGCCTCTGCCATGTTGCCGGCCTCAAGTTCGGACACCAGTGCCTGGGCACGGCTACGCAGAAACTCATCGAAGCCGTTGAAGTCCACTTTACTGGCCGTTTGCGCTGCCATCTGTCTTCCCCGCTTCCGGTTAACCCTCGATACGCTCGAAGATCTTGTCGATCTTCTCTTTCAACACGGCGGCCGTGAACGGTTTTACGACATAACCGTTCACACCGGCTTGTGCTGCCGCAATAATCTGCTCGCGCTTGGCCTCTGCCGTTACCATCAGTACCGGAATGGAAGCCAGAGCAGGATCGGCTCGGACTGCCTTGAGCAGGTCTATACCGGTCATTTCCGGCATATTCCAGTCGGTAATGAGGAAGTCGATACCTCCCTGCTTGAGAATCGGCAACGCCGTCTTGCCGTCGTCTGCCTCGTCGACATTGGTAAAACCAAGGTCCCGCAGCAGGTTTTTTATGATGCGCCTCATTGTGGAGAAATCATCCACAACGAGAATTTTGATGTCTTTCTTCAAGACACTTCTCCCAGTTCAGAAAACACCTTCAAGAGTCGTCCTTATTCCAGACCACAATCGGTCAGCGCCAATCCCTTAGCCGGCCCCTGAGCCTCAGCGCAGCCTGGCTATGGATCTGGCTCACGCGCGACTCACTCACCCCAAGAATCTGTCCTATCTCTTTAAGGTTCAGCTCTTCATCATAATACAGCGACAGCACAAGCCGCTCACGCTCTGGCAAGACACCTATCGCCTGCGCCAGCGCCTGCCTGAATCCTTCCCCTTCATGGGCATGCCCAGGGTCTGGATCAGAGGCAACAAACTGCTCCGAGGGTGTTTCTTCGGAGCTGTCAGTCAACTGATCATAGCTGAACAGGCGGCTGTCGAGTGAATCCTGCAGCAGGGCATGGTACTCGGCAACCCCTATTCCCATTTCGGCCGCAACTTCTAAGTCTGTAGCGTCACGGCCGGTCCGGTTTTCAACCTGGGCAATCGCTTCGCTGACCCGACGCCCATTTCGGTGTACTGATCTCGGCGTCCAGTCACCCCGCCGTACCTCATCGATAATGGCACCGCGGATACGAATACCGGCATAGGTTTCAAAACTGGCACCCTTGCTGGAGTCGTAACGTTTGGCAGCTTCTAGCAGTCCCATCATGCCAGCCTGAAGCAAGTCGTCCAGCACAACATGGGACGGCAGGCGCGCCAGCAGATGATGCGCAATACGGCGCACCAGAGGGGTGTACTCCTCGATCAGCTCCTGCCCTGACTTAAACTCCAGTTCGTTGTACATATACGCTTCTTTTCAGTGTGCCCGCGCTCCCTGCACGAGCCGCTCGACAAAGAATTCAAGGTGCCCACGTGGGCTGGAACTGACCGGCCAGCTGTCCACCTTGTTCGCCAACTGGCGATAGGCCAATGCGGCCTTGTCCTTGGGAAAGGCTTTCAAAACAGCCTTTTGTCTCTGTACAGCCTTGCGCACCGTTTCATCATAAGGGATTGAGCCAACGTATTGAAGCGTAACATCCAGGAATCTGTCGGTCACCGTCAACAGTTTATTGAACATATTACGTCCTTCGGATTCCGTTCTGACCATATTGGCCAACACTCGAAAGCGTGTCATCTGATAGTCACGATTCAAAAGCTTGATCAGTGCATAGGCGTCGGTAATCGAAGTAGGCTCATCACAGACCACCACCAGCACCTCCTGAGCGGCACGCACAAAGCTGACCACCGAGTCCGAGATTCCAGCCGCAGTGTCAATAACCAATACATCCAGCTCATCGGCAATGTCGTTAAAGGCGTGGATCAACTCTGCATGCTCATGGGCGCTTAGAGCCGTCATTTCCTGCGTCCCCGAAGCCGCCGGCACTATCCAGAAATTATCCCCTGCCGGCACCATAACTTCCTTGAGACTGCAGTTGCCTGCAAGCACATCCGAAATGTTGCGTTGCGCTCTCAGCCCGAGCATCACGTCTACATTGGCAAGGCCCAGGTCAGCATCCATCAGCACCACCCGCTGCCCCATTTCACTGAGAGCGGTGGCCAGATTGACCGACACATTGGTCTTGCCAACGCCTCCCTTGCCGCCCGTTACTGCTATCACCTTGACCGGGTGGGTCTGCTTCATCAAATGACTCCTCAACCCGCCCTGAATAATGAACTGCCGGAAGCTTGATCTGCATCATGCTCCCCCGATTTCTGTGCAATCACCACGGCACGGCTGACCAGATCATGCCGCTTGGCGATACCGATATCATCCGGAATTTTCTGCCCATCAGTCACATAGGCGATCGGCAGCTGCTTTTCGATTGCCAGCGTAAGCGCCTCACCCAGGCTGCCCGACTCATCTGTCTTGCTGAGCACACAACCGTTCAGACCCAGCTCTCGATAGTTGTCGAACGCACTGCGCATCAACTGGCGCTGACTGGAGCAGGACAGCACCAGCAACTTTTTCAGGCGAACAGTGACACTGGAAAGCATCTGCATCTGCACCAGACCCTGTGGGTCGGATGCACTCATGCCAGCGGTATCAATCAGCACCAGACGCTTGTTGCGAAGACTTTGCAGCACTTCTTCCAGGCTATGGTTTTCATCCACCACGCGGACAGGCACATCCAGAATACGGCCAAAGGTTTTCAGCTGCTCATGAGCCGCGATGCGGAAACAGTCCGTGGTAACCAGTGCCACACTGGAGCTGCCGTGCTGCAGCACATGACGAGCAGCCAGCTTGCCGATGGTGGTGGTTTTGCCGACACCGGTAGGGCCGACAAAGGCGATCATGCCGCCACGCTCCACCAGCTCTTCACCCAGCACCGGCAAAGCATCCGAAAGGCGAGCGAGCGCATTGCGCCAGGCCTTGTCAGCGGCAAGCTCAGGCTCCACACCGCTCATCAGCTGCTGTACCAACTGTGAACCGAGGCCCAGCTGCTCCAGGCGGGCGTGTACAGCTGATCTTTCCTGCACTGAGTCTGCGGCAGGCGTGGCAAACACAGGCGCAGCCGGTTCGGGACGCGCCACCTGCTGCTGCAGCATATTACGCAGCTCTTGAATTTCCTGCTGCATACTCAGCAACGCATCGTCATCCGCAGGCAAGGTATCACTCTCAACAGGTCGTGACGTGGGACGGGGCGTTTCAACCTGACGGGAAGGCGGAGAGGGTACTTCCCGCTGGCGGTTGCGGGCACGAAGCGACTCAAGAATGGAGCGCAGATCTTCATCATCTTCGTCATCGATCTGGCGATTTGCGCTGCGGTCCGCTACCGGCGTAGGCTCGGTGATGCGTCGACTGGCTTCTGCGATTCGAGCCCTGGTACGGTTCAGTTCCTCTTCAAGCGCCGCATTGCGACTGGCCTGCTCCGATTGGTGCGAGTGCCCACCGGTAAGGATACGTATCTGCTCATCCCGATTGGGCGGCTGACGACGACTGCGGCTGCGCTTGAGCTCTGCCTGAGCAGCCTCATATTCATCTTCACGCGCGGCTACAACCTCGACCCCACCCGCTACACGGTGGTTGGAGATGATCACGGCATCAGGGCCGATTTCGTCACGCACCCGGCGCATTGCCTGGCGCATATCCGGTGCAAATATGCGTTTTACCTTCATACCCGTCCCTTATCGGCCGCCAGCCGCCAAACCCTAGCCATTTTGTCCACCCACAGTGGCCACAATCGTGACTTTCTTGTTCTCCGGGATCTCCTGATAGGAGAGTACATGAATCTGATGTTCTCCATAACGTACAAATTTGGCCATCAGCGGCCGAATCGGGGCTGCCACCAACAGGATGGACGGCTTGCCGGACATCTCCTGCTTTTGAGCGGTCTCGCCCAGCGAGCGCTGCAACCGCTCGGCCATACCGGGCTCCAGTACCATCCCTTCGTCCTGCCCCTGCTGCATGGATCCGAGCAACATCTGTTCCAGTGACGGGTCCAGCGTAATAACAGCGAGCTCCGGTTCCGAGCCATTGACCGTTTGCACAATCAGACGTGACAGCGCCACCCTCACGGCCGCAGTTAACGCCAGCGGATCCTGTGTCCGGTTGACCGCCTCGGCCAGCGCCTCGGCGATGGAGCGGAAATCCTTCAACGGCACCTGTTCCATCAGCAGGTTCTGCAACACCTTCAGCAACGCACTGATCGACAGTTTCTTCGGTACCAACTCTTCCACCAGCTTGGGCGAAGCCTTACTCAGCAGATCAAGCAGTTGCTGTACCTCCTCATGCCCCAGCAACTCATGGGCGTGGGTTTGCAACACCTGATTGATATGGGTCGCCACCACCGTACTTGCATCTACTACTGTATAGCCCAGTGTTTGCGCGTGCTCCTTATGGCTCTTTTCGATCCAGACTGCCTCCAGACCAAACGCCGGGTCACGCACGCTGACCCCTTTCAGCTCTCCGAATACCTGACCCGGGTTGATCGCCAGTTCGCGGTCGGGGTAGATCTCCGCCTCACCTGCTATAACGCCCATCAATGTAATGCGATAGGCGCCGGGCAACAGGTCCAGGTTATCCCGAATATGCACAGACGGCACCAGGAAGCCCAGATCCTGAGACAGCTTCTTGCGCACCCCCTTGATCCGCCCAAGCAACTGCCCACCCTGCATTTTGTCCACCATCGGAATCAGCCGGTAGCCGACTTCCAGTCCGATCATGTCCACCGGCATCACATCATCCCAGCCCAGCTCTTTCTGTTCTTCCGCCGCTGGTTTGCTGTCTGTTGGTGCCTCGGCCTCTTCCGCCTTTGCCTGTTCCAGCTTCTGCAGCTCCTGACGCCGAATCCACCAGGCAATACCGGCTGCGGCCATCGCCAGCATCAGGAAAGCAAAGTGCGGCATGCCGGGCACAATACCCATGATAAAGAGTATGGCAGCTGCCACAGTCAACGCACGTGGTGAGGCGAACATCTGACGGAATACCTGCGACCCCATCGCTTCGGAGGAGTTGGCACGGGTCACCATCACCGCAGCCGCAGTGGACAGCAACAGCGACGGGATCTGTGCAACCAGCCCGTCACCGATGGTCAGCAGGGAGTAATATTGCAGGGCCAGACTGAAATCCAGCCCGTGCTGCACCATGCCAATCCCCAGACCACCCAACAGGTTGATCACCAAAATCAGGATACCCGCCACCGCATCCCCGCGCACAAACTTCGAGGCACCATCCATGGCACCGTAGAAATCGGCTTCCTGCGTTACTTCTCGACGTCGATCACGCGCCTCTTCCTGACCAATCAGGCCCGCGTTCAAATCGGCATCGATGGCCATCTGCTTGCCGGGCATTGCGTCAAGGGTAAAGCGAGCACTCACTTCGGAAATACGGCCAGCACCCTTAGTCACAACCACAAAGTTGATGATCACAAGAATAAGGAACACGATGATACCGACGACATAGTTGCCGCCAACCATCACATCCCCGAAGGCCTCGATCACCTTACCGGCAGCATCCCCTCCCTCATGGCCGTACAGCAGAACCACCCGAGTTGACGCCACATTGAGAGCCAATCGCAGCAGGGTCGCAGCCAGCAGAATGGTTGGAAACACACCGAAATCAAGTGGCCGCAGGGCGTAGATCGCCACCAGCAACACCACGATCGATAGAGCAATATTGAAGGTGAAGAACACATCGAGCATGAACGGAGGAACAGGCAACGCCACCATGCCCAGCACGACAAGCAGCAGCAGCGGAATCCCCAGATTCCCCTGCGACAGGCTTCGCATATTGTTCAGGACGACTTGGCGTTCCACTCTTCCTCCGAATGCGTCAAAAAAACATCAAACCAAAGCAACAACACTGCAATCCGAATCAATCCGGCCACATACCGAGAAAAAACGCTGCTTTTCTGACGCTTAACGTACTTCAAGAGGGGTTAAATGCAAAAAACAGGCCAAGCCACCTACTCATCCGGATCCTTGCGATACTCTTCAGGAATATCGATATCTTCATCTCGCAACGGCTCCGGCGCTTCCTCCAACCGTTTGCGATAGCGCTTGAGCTGAAACACATAAGCCAATACCTGGGCAACCGATTGGTAGAGCCCGGCGGGAATCTCGTCACCAATCTCAGTGGCATGATAGAGTGCACGTGCCAGTGGAGGAGCCGACAAAAGCGGCACATCATGCTCCTGTGCGATCTCGCGGATCTTGAGGGCAACAAAGTCCACCCCCTTGGCAACCACACGTGGCGCCCCACTGCCACCCTGATCATACTTCAGCGCGACGGCATAGTGAGTCGGGTTGGTGATCACCACATCGGCCTCAGGCACTTCGGACATCATCTTGCGTTGTGAAATTTCACGCTGGAGTTGACGGATACGCCCCTTGACCTCAGGCTTACCCTCGGTGTTCTTCATCTCATCCTTGACTTCCTGCAGCGTCATTTTCAGCTTCTTGTTGTAGTCGTAGAGCTGAAACGGCACATCAATCAACGAGATGATAATCAACGACAAACTCATCACCAGAAAGGACCAACCCAGAATCTGCAGTGAATGGGCAATGGCCGGCTCCACCGCCTCTCTCGCAAGTGCAAACAGGTCAGGCCGATCCAGCCACAGAACCATGATTGCAAAGGCCCCCACCAATAGAAACTTGGCCAGCGCCTTGAACAACTCAATCAGAGCTTTGAGCGAGAACATCCGCTTGAGCCCGCTGAGCGGGTTGATGCGACTGCCCTTGGGCTGAATCGCCTGACCGCTGAAATTCCAGCCACCCAGAGCGATCGGGCTCAGCAGTGCCGCCAGCAACGTCAGCAGATAAAACCCCCACAGGCTGAAAAAGCCCTCATACAGAGCCTCACCCAGATGCGTAAACATGCGCGCTGTATCAAAAACATCTTGGCGATCGAGGGTAAAACTTTCCTGCATGATGCTTATCATGGTAGCGGCTACATTACCGCCAAACAGAATAGCGGCAGCTGCCGATGCCAGCAGCAATGCGGTGGAGGCAAGTTCACGTGAGCGTGGAATATCACCTTTTTGTCGCGCATCCTTGATGCGCTTCTCCGTAGGTTGTTCTGTCTTTTCCTGACCCGTCTCTTCAGCCATCTCAGCGCCCTGCTTTTAAAAGCTGACTGACATTCTCCAGCGCTTCGGCCGAGAATGTCTGATAGTGACTGAAAAAACCGGAAAGGCTGACCCAGACAATGAACACCCCCATCAGCATGGTGAAAGGGAAGCCAATCGCAAAGATATTCAACTGGGGTGCCGCCTTGGTCATGATGCCAAAGGCAAAGTTGATCACCAGCAACGCTGTCACGGCCGGTAGTGACATCATGAGCGCAGCCATGAACAGCCACCCGCCCCAATGGGCAATTTCCCATAGCGTCATTTTACTGACACCCTCCAGCCCTACCGGAATGACGTCAAAACTGTCCACCATAATTTCGATCAACACCAGATGGCCATTCATCCCCAGAAACAGCATCATCACCATCATCAGATAGATCTGGGACAGGATAACGGTATTCACACCGTTTGCCGGATCGGTCATGGAGGCAAAGCCAAGCCCCATCTGCATTGCCATAATCTGGCCACCAGCCACAAAACTCTGCAGCAGAATATTGGCTGAAAAGCCAAGCAAGGAACCAATCAGTACCTGCTGAGCCACCACAATCCAGTTCTGCAGCGACAAGCCATCAAATTCAGGCATGGGGGGCAACACCGGCACGATTAAAACAGTCACCGCCAGTGCCAGCCCAAGGCGCAAACGCATCGGCAACATCTGGGTACCGATGATCGGCATTGCCATGAAAAAGGAGGAAACACGGAACAGAGGCCAAAGAAAACTGCTGACCATTTGCTCGACCTGCAGCAGGGTAATTTCCATGGCCTAGGAGATCAGTCTGGGGATGTTCATGAACAGGTAATTAAACAGATCCGATATATTGGTAACGATCCAGGGACCTGCCCACATCACCGCCAGCAGCGTTACAATCAGGCGGGGCAAAAAACTCAGCGTCTGTTCGTTGATCTGGGTTGCGGCCTGAAACACCGATATGATCAAACCGACCGCCAGTGCCGGACCAACAATGACGGCGACGATGATGACCACCAGCCAGAGTGCGCGACCGAACAGGTCAAGCGTCATGCCCGGATCCATAACACCTCCCTAAACACCAAAACTCGCGGCCAGCGTACCGATCACCATGGCCCAACCATCCACCAATACAAACAACATGATTTTGAATGGCAAAGAGATGATGATTGGAGACAACATCATCATACCCATGGCCATCAGCACACTGGCGACCACCAGGTCGATCACCAGAAAGGGTATGAACAGCATGAAACCGATCTGAAAGGCGGTTTTCAGCTCACTGGTAACGAACGCCGGTATCAGTATAGTAAACGGGATTTCTTCTGCCGTTTCCACTGGAGGCGTTTCCGAGATCCGCATGAACAGCTGCAGATCGCTCTCGCGAGTCTGGTTCAACATGAACTCATGAAAGGGGACACCTGCCGCTTCAAAGGCCTCCATCGGCCCCAGCTCTTCAGCCATATACGGCTGCACAGCGCGGACATTCACCTCTTCCAGCACCGGCGACATGATGAACAGCGTCAGGAATAGAGACAGGCCGATGATGATCTGGTTGGAAGGTGTCTGTTGCAGACCCAATGCCTGCCGCAGAATGGCAAATACGATAATGATGCGTGCAAATGAGGTCATCATCATCAACATGGCCGGCAGGAACGTCAGCAGCGTCATCAATGCCAGGATCTGGATGGTGACGCTGTAGTTGCTGGTTCCATCCTCGCCGGTAACCAGCGTCACGGCCGGAATGCCGGTTTCAGCTACTGCAGCCATGGAGGGCAGCATCAACAGCGGCAATAACAGCATGGGAAGCAGCCTGCATTTCATGACCCGCTTTGCCCCCGTCCCAGTACTTGCTGCAAACGATCGGCAAAGGCTGCCCCTCGCAGCTCTGCCGAATCCAGCACAGGTTCATCAAACCGTGCCAGCAAGCTTACACGACCTGGCGCCACGCCAAGCAACATCTGCTCCTGCCCGATCTGAACCAACACGGCACGTTCGCGTTGCCCCAGCGGCAGCGCTGCCAGCACTTTCATCCCCCTGCCCTGCGCCGGCGCACCATTCACTCGACGGACCAGCCAGGCCAACACCAGGATAAGCCCAACCACCAGCGCCAACCCGAGCAGCAGCTGGCCTATAGCACCCAACGACAGCGGGTCCGGCAGATCGACACGTGCACTGGCCTTGCCGGTCTCTTCAGCAGCCGATGCCAGTGTCGGCAACAGCATCAGAGCAAGCAAAGCCCTCATTTAAGCCGCCGAATGCGTTCCTGCGGACTGATCACGTCGGTCAGGCGAATACCATAGCGGTCATTCACCACGACCACCTCACCGTGCGCGATGAGGGTACCATTTACTTTCACATCCAGCGGCTCTCCCGCCACACGGTCGAGTTCAATGACCGATCCCTGACTCAGCTGCAGAAGGTTGCGAATGGCGATCTCCGTACCGCCCACCTCCATGGTCAGGTGTACCGGAATATCCAGAATCACATCCAGCTTGGGATCCGCAATCGGCGTGGATTCGTCCTTCAGCTCATCGAGTTCGACACCTTGAGCCCCGCCCCCGGACTGCGCCTGAACATCATCCAGCAGAGCATCTGTATCCACACCGGCATCACCGGTCTGCTGTTCCAGCGCTGCGGCCCACTCGTCCGCCAGCGCCTGTTGATCCTGATCGTTGTTCTCGTCACTCACCTTGGTCACTCTCCGCCGGCCGGTTTACTCACTACCCGGCCGCTTGATGGGGTCCTTGATTTTAACCGCCAGATTACCACGCGAGGTCCCCAGCTGGCACTCAAACATGGGGATGCCGTTGGCTCTCAGCTCAAGATTTTCAGGCATTTCTACCGGGATAACATCGCCCGCTTCCAGCTGCATCACATCACGCAGTGTCAACTCGCGTTCGGCCACGGTCAGATCGAGTTCCAGCGTGGCCATCATGATGTCACGCCGCAATGCTGTCAGCCAGCGCTCATCACCCTTCTCTTCATTGGCCTGCACGCCCGATACCAGTTGCTCGCGGATCGGCTCCAGCATTGAATAGGGCATGGTAATATGCAGCTCGCCGGTACCGCCTTCAAGGTCGATCTGAAACGAGCTCACCACCACAACCTCAGCCGGGTTGATGGCGTTAGCCATGGCCGGATTCACTTCATGACCAATATGCTCAAACTCCAGCTCGGCTACTGAACGCCAGGCATCCTTGAGATCCTGAAACAGCTGCTGCAGAGTTTTGTGAACAATGCGTGTTTCGGTGGGAGTAAACTCTCGCCCCTCGATCTTCGCATGCCGTCCATCCCCTCCAAAGAACTGGTCCACCAGCTTGAATACCAACCGTGCATCCATGATGAACAGCGCCGTACCCCGTAATGGATGAACCTTGACCAGGCTCATGCTGGTGGGGACGTAAAGGGTGTGGATATAGTCGCCGTACTTCATGACCTGGATGCCACCGACGGTCACATCGGCAGTGCGGCGCAACAAATTAAACAGACTGATTCGGGTGTGGCGGGCAAAACGCTCATTGATCATTTCGAGCGTTGGCATTCGCCCACGCACGATACGCTCATGGCTGGCCAGATCATATGGCCTTATGCCATCAGCATCCTCATCGGCATTGTCTTCGGTCTCGACATCACCGTCATCAACACCGTGCAACAGCGCATCTATTTCATCCTGTGAAAGCAGGTCCTTGACCGACATGGATAACCCTACTGCATCACAAAGTTGGTAAAGAGGATCGTTTCGACCCCGGGCTGGCCGATTTTTTCCTGCATAATCGACTGTACCAGCGCCGTAGCTTCTGTTCGCAGTACCTGTTTGCCTTCCAGCGTCTGCAGCTCTTCAAATGCCTGGGTAGCGAACAGAGCATTGAGACGTGCCACGATCAACGGCATGTGCAGCTTCAGTGCCTCATCCACAACCGGGTCCCGACTTTTGGCCTCGATGAAGGCCTGCATGTAGTGCCGCTTGCCATCAGACGACTGCAGGGTTACCACAAAGGATGGCTTGCCCTCCAGCGTACGGACCTTGGTATAGATCGCCTCTCGCTTGACCGCCTCAACCTGCTGAGCCTCACCATCAGAGCCGCCATCGCCCGACAGCAGGAAGAATGCAGCGGCACCACCCCCACCCAACAACAGGAGCGTCACGGCCACGAGTATGATGATTAACTTCTTTTTGGAACCCTTGGCTCCCTGTTCGTCATCTGCCGCTTCTTCTTTATCTGCCATCAGTGCCTCCGCTGGTCGAGCGTTAATCCGCTTGGATGGAGACTAATATAACACACTGTTTTTGGGGCTGAAGCCTCAGGCGTAATAGTCCACCAGACCGACCTTGACCGAATGCAGAGTCAACCCTTCGTTCGGACCCGCGTCACCCTGCCCATAACGGCCACCGGGCTGGCCCTGCCGCGCCTGTTCGTGCTGCCCGGATTGCTGCTGGGAGGACTGGTCCGCCACTGAAGAATCCTGCAGATTGAGTCCCTGCTCGGCAAACATTTCGCGCAGACGTGGCATCTGCTGCTCCAGCGCCTCACGAACCATTGGATTGGGGCTGGTGAAGCTGACACTGACCTGATCGCCGCCCTGCATGTGGATACGAATCTGCATGGCACCCAACTCAGGCGGATCAAGCTGAATCTGGGCCGTTCGCGGACCGTGCTGGGCCATCATAATCGCACGCTCACCCATCGCACGCCCCCAGTTGGGCGAGAGCAGCTGTTGCTGAGCCAGTGAAAAGGGTTGCTGTGGCAGGGCACCTCCTGACGCAACACTCTGCGTACGGTTGCCGGCGGCAGCCTGGGCCTGCTGTGAATCCTGCCGTTGAGACGGTTGTTCCTCTCGCCCCTCATCACCCATGTTACTGCCGCTGCCGCTCTGCACTACCTGGTCTGCACGACTGGCCACCATTTCAGCCTGAGCTCGCCCACCAGCCACATCAGGACCGGAGCGTTGCGCACCATTAGCCGTAACAGCAGTGTCCAGCACGCCATCAGATGATGTTGACGCCGTTGCGCCGATTGCCGACTGAGTGGAACTGCTCTGCGGCTGCAGATTGAGTGGCTGACGCGCCTCATCAGCGGCCGAATCACTGCTCACAAGCGGCTGTTCAGGAACCGACTGTTCGGCACCGGGCTGTGTAATGGTTTCGGGTTGACCTGTTTCAGTAAGGCGCAATGGATCGACATTCACTTCTGCGCCCATGCCCGCAGCCGGGACGGTTTCAGTGGCTCCACGCTCACCTGCCGTCGCGCCCCCCGACTGTGCCTGCGCACGCATTACCGATGCGGGTATCGCAGGCTGTGCTGGTTCACCCCCTCCTGGGAACGGGTGTGCCGGTGTAGCTCGCACAGTATGTGCCGTTTCATTCTGACGGACGGCCTCACTTTGCCGCACCGCTTCGGCCCTGCTGGCTGCCTGTGCATCTGAACGCATGGCAGCACGCTTCTGGTCGGCACTGACCTCTTGCTGTGACTGCGCCATTTGCTGCTGTGTTTGCGTTACTTGCTGTACCTGCTGCGATATCTGTGGTGTCGGTTCTACACGCTGTCCTTGACTCACTGGCTGCGATGTCTGTGGTGTCGGTTCTACACGCTGCCCTTGACTCACTGGCTGCGATGTTTGTGGTGTCGGTTCTACACGCTGCCCTTGACTCACTGGCTGCGATGTCTGTGGTGTCGGTTCTACACGCTGTCCTTGGCTCACTGGCTGCGATGTCTGTGGTGTCGGTTCTACACGCTGCCCTTGACTCACTGGCTGCGATGTCTGTGGTGTCGGTTCTACACGCTGCCCTTGACTCACTGGCTGCGATGTCTGTGGTGTAGGTTCTACACGCTGTCCTTGACTCACTGGCTGCGATGTCTGTGGTGTCGGTTCTGCACGCTGTCCTTGACTCACTGGCTGCGATGTCTGTGGTATCGGTTCTGCACGCTGTCCTTGACTCACTGGCTGCGATGTCTGTGGTGTCGGTTCTGCACGCTGTCCTTGACTCACTGGCTGCGATGTCTGTGGTGTCGGTTCTACACGCTGTCCTTGACTCACTGGCTGCGATGTCTGTGGTGTCGGTTCTGCACGCTGTCCTTGACTCACTGGCTGCGATGTCTGTGGTGTCGGTTCTACACGCTGTCCTTGACTCACTGGCTGCGATGTCTGTGGTGTCGGTTCTACACGTTGCCCTTGACTCACTGGCTGCGATGTCTGTGGTGTCGGTTCTGCACGCTGTCCTTGACTCACTGGCTGCGATGTCTGTGGTGTCGGTTCTACACGCTGTCCTTGACTCACTGGCTGCGATGTCTGTGGTGTCGGTTCTACACGCTGTCCTTGACTCACTGGCTGCGATGTCTGTGGTGTCGGTTCTACACGTTGCCCTTGACTCACTGGCTGCGATGTCTGTGGTGTCGGTTCTACACGCTGTCCTTGACTCACTGGCTGCGATGTCGGCTCTACATTCTGGCCTTGGGCCTCCTGCTGCTGAGTTTGTGTTACCTGTTGCTGTACCTGTTGCTCACGGTTCTGCTGGCCGGCTTGCTGCTGGCGAACGGCTTCGGCGGCAACTTGCTGATCCCTGAGTTGCATCAGTGCCGATTGCTCGGCTGTTTCCTGCTCGCGAATCAGTTGCTCACCATTACGTCCAACGTGAACCGCTTCAGCTTTGCGTCGCTGACCACCCTGTCGTTCAGCCTCAACTTGCCGAGCCGCACCAGTCTGTTGCCTTGCAGCCAACGCCTCATCGCTTGCCATGATTTGTGCCGTTTTATCAGCTGTTTCGGCCTGAGTATATGCTGCCTGAGCCTGCACAGCTTGTGCCTGCTGCTTTTCTACTGACTGCTGTTCAGCGTCTTCAGAAGCAGTTTCAAGCAATCGACCGTCTTGTTCCAGCTCAGGGTCAACAACACCACTTGGCTGTTCCGACTCGATGACCGACGCATCCGGCAATTGCTCGCCCGTCGGTGGCAAGACTGTGCCAGCTTCGGCCTCAACCCTTGCCTCCTGATAGGCCTGTAGCGAACCGTTGAAATGAAAATGAAAACCGCCCCCCTTCATCGGGCTAACCGGAGCAACCGCCCCGCCAGCTGTTGGACTCAGCGATTGTCCAATGCCGCCCAGACCCAGTAACAGAGGGGATGAAGGAGATGGTTGTGTGATTGCCATGAGAGGTTCCTGCATACAAGGTTACAGGGAACAAGCAATTTAAATGCCAAAGTCAGATAAAGCGAGGACGACCATGTTGCGAGCGCTCATCAATATCCCGTTGCAGCTTGCGCTCCTGCTCCTGCTCCTCATCCTCACGCGCCTTTCGAATCAGCCGCTCAATCCCTTTCTGGCGAGCATAAACCTGCTGCCAGTAAGCACGCACCTGTTGCAGCTGTTCTCGCGCCTGTTTCAGCGCATGCTCCTGCTCGGAGATGGTCGTATTGATCTTATGCATGAACGCCTGCTGAGTATGCAATGCACCGATACTCAGGCCCTGCTGGCCACTGGTCGTAAACTGCTGCTGATATTCACGCAGGTAGGTTTGCAGCTGGGCGATACCGGCTTCCCCCTGACTCACCCGCTTCTGGGCATCCGCCAGAAAGCGGTCAGCTTCCTTGCGCTTGCGCTCGGCAACAGAAAGCACTACCTGTAATCGATCCGATCGTTTCGCTGCCATGCGTCACTGCCTCCTATGGGGTACGCCGCAGGGTTTGCGGCTGGCCAGGCTGATTCTTGGGCTGTGGCGGAGGCGACATCACCATCGCCAGTTCCTGTACGCTGCGCTGCATTGGCATCGGTTCATCCATTCCCTGCTGCAGGTAGGCACGAATGGCAGGCAGCATGTCGACCGCACGATCGGTTTCAGGATCACTGCCGCGCGCATAGGCCCCAACCGAGATCAGGTCCGCATTCTGCTGATAGCGCGAGTACAACCGCTTGAATTGCAATGCCAAGTTCAACTGACTGTTGTCCACGATCTGTGGCATGGCACGGCTGATCGAGGCCTCAATATCCAGCGCGGGATAATGCCCCTGCTCCGCCAGCGTACGAGACAGTACAAAGTGCCCGTCCAGTATGGCGCGCGCCGAATCAGCCACCGGGTCCTGCTGGTCATCACCCTCAGTCAGTACAGTGTAGAAGGCTGTGATGGAGCCCCCTCCTGTTTCACCGTTGCCCGCACGCTCTACCAACTTGGGCAACTTGGCAAATACCGATGGTGGATACCCTTTGGTGGCGGGAGGCTCACCCACAGCCAGCGCGATCTCTCGCTGCGCCTGGGCATAGCGGGTCAAAGAGTCCATCAGCAGTAATACGTTACACCCCTGTGCACGGAAATATTCGGCAATACGGGTGGTAAGCTGGGCCGCGCGCAGACGCATCAGTGGCGAGTCATCCGCTGGCGAGGCAACCACCACCGAACGTGCCATGCCTTCGGCACCCAGACTGTGATCAATGAATTCACGCACCTCACGACCACGCTCACCGATCAAACCCACAACAGTAATTTCTGCTTCGGTAAAGCGAGTCATCATGCCAAGCAGCACCGATTTGCCTACACCGCTGCCGGCGAACAAACCCAGACGCTGACCTCGACCCACCGTCAGCAAACCATTGATAGCACGTATCCCGACATCCAGAGTCTGTTCAATCGGGTGTCGATGCAACGGGTTGATGCTTTCGCCGGCCAACGTCACCATGTCGTCGGGCTTGAGTGGTCCCTTTCCGTCCAGCGGACGGCCAATACCGTCAATCACTCGGCCGAGCAGACCGAATCCCACCGGCACCAGACTGGCCCCTACACGCGGACGAACCGCTGCACCGGGGGCCAGTCCGTCCACACTATCCAGTGGCATGAGGTAGATACGATCACCGGCAAAGCCAACCACTTCAGCCTCGACACTGCCATCGCCCTGCAGATCCACCATACAATAGTCGCCCAGAGCCACTTTCAGCCCAACTGCTTCCAGAGTAAGGCCTATCAACCTCGTCACCTGCCCCTCAACACCGGGGCGAGGCGGCTCATAATCAACCTGCAGATAACGTTCAAGACGGTGATTCAGGTCCGGCAAGGCGGGCTCCGGTGATCAGTTGGAATTGGCGTCAGGTGTACTGATAAGGCGCGCCAGCAGCTGCTCGGCCACCTGTGCAAAACGTTCTTCAGTGCGATAGTCGACGCGACAACTGCCACTTTCAACGATACAGCTGCCTGCTGCAAGACCTTCGTCTGATTTGAGCTGAAGCCTACTGTCATCCAGCAGTGGCTCCAGGGCTGCAAGCTGGTCAGGATTAACCCGCACCAGGATTTCGCCACTGGCTCTTGGCAGCTGATCCAGCGCCTCATGGACGCTGCGAGCAAGCAGTTCAACTCGTTGACTCAGCTCAGCCTTAACCGCCGCCTCCGAAAGAGCCACCACCAGTTTCACAATGGTAGATTCAAGTTCTTCACGCTGCTGTTCGATCGGTTGCTGTAACTGCTCAAGCAAGGCGTCAAGCCTCTCCAGCCTAGCCTTAATCTCGACCTGACCCGCTTCCAGCCCCTGAGCAAGCCCCTGCTCATAGCCTTCCTTTTGCCCCTGTTCACGGCCTTCGCTCAACCCTTCGGCATGACCTTCCCGTCGCGCCTCCTCACAGATCTCTTCCCACTGTGACAGCGTCAATTTTTCGGCAAATATCTCCTCTTCAACCACGGAGACATCGACATCTTCAAGCGGAGCCTTCGGCTTACGGGCCAGCGCCTGAACAACCGGCGCTTCCACGCCAACATCGGGCGGCAGCCAACGTTCGAGGCTAGCCACATCAGCGGCACGAATACGGACAGGAGCATCCTGTTTCATCAGATCATCTCTTCGCCGGAGCCACCCAGCATGATTTCACCCTCATCGGCCAAACGACGAGCCACGTTGAGAATCTCCTTCTGAGCATCCTCAACTTCAGACACCCGCACCGGGCCCTTGGCCTCAAGGTCATCACGCAACAGCTCGGAGGCACGCTTGGACATGTTCTTGAAAATCTTTTCCTGCAGAGCAGTATCGGCCCCCTTGAGCGCCAACACCAGACTGTCGGTGGAAATTTCGCGCAGAATCACCTGAATGCCGCGATCGTCGACATCGATCAGATTCTCGAACACGAACATAAGATCCGAAATTTCACTTGCCAGCCCTTCATCATTCTCTTTAATGCCTTCCAGCAGTTCAGCTTCAAGACTGGTCTCGATGTAGTTCATGATATTCGCAGCTGAACGCACGCCGCCCAGAGTGCGCGACTGACTGGCCTTGCTGCCGGCAAACTGGGTTTCAAACATGTCGTTCAGTTCCTGCAGGGCCTGCGGCTGAATACGATCCAACGCCGCGATGCGCATGAGGATGTCCAACCGCACCTTTTCATCGAAGTAAGTCAACACGACTGCTGCCTGGTCCGGATCGAGGTAGGCAACCACCACCGCCTGAATCTGGGGATGCTCATAGCGCAGCACTTCGGCAACCTGACGCGGATCCATCCAGCGCAGGGTATCCAGCCCAGAAGTATTGGTGCTGAAAAGGATACGGTCGATCAATGTCTTGGCTTTTTCTTCGCCCAATGCTTGATTCAGCATGGCACGGATATAGCGATCGTTATTGATGCCGATGCCGGTCTGGTCACTGACGACATGCATGAAATCGGCAACGACCGACTCGACCCGCGATTGGGGCACATTATCCAGCTGGGTCATCGCCTCGCCGATACGCTGCACTTCCTTGGGGCCCAAGTGCTTAAGAATCTCGGCTGCATCTGACTCGCCCAGGCTGATCAGCAGAATGGCCGCTTTCTGGATGTCCGTGAGATCACTATCATCGCTCATGATCGATCACCCACTGCCGAACGGCCTGCGCCACTTTCTCCGGATCCTCTGCGACCATGCTCCTGATCGCATTGAGCTGATAGTCAAAGCTTTCATTGGGTGTCGGCATGACACCACGATCGGAGCTACCGAGTGTCACCTTGTCATCTGCCACTCCGGCGCCATCCAACCCTTCAAGATCTGCCGATATTTCACCGGCCGGTCCCAGCGTTGCCACTTCACGCCCCTTACCTGCATCCGCTAGGCTGCGCAGAATCGGGCGCAATACACCCAAAATCAGCAGCAGCACAAACAGCCCCGCCATCAGCTGCTTCATCAGATCCCAAAACCAGTCCTCCTGCCAAAAGGAAGACTCTTCAACTTCAAATTGCTCAGGGGGCACGAAGGGTGAGTTGACCACTGTGACGCTGTCACCGCGCAGTGCCGAGAAGCCCACGGCATTGCGTACCAGTACCTGCAGCCGCTCAAGTTCAGCCTCAGTCCATGGCGTGCGCACGGTTTCACCGGACTCGGGGTTGATAGTCTGAAGATCATCCACCACAACCGCAACACTCAGGCGTTTCACCACACCGGATTGATGTCGTGTATAACTGAGGGTACGGTCCAGCTCGTAGTTGCGCACGGCCTGCTCACGGCTTGAACCCGAGCGTGCGGCGCCACCACGTGCGGCAGCATTGGCATCCATCTCCTCGGGAACTGAGTTGGGTCCGGGCGGCTGGTTGGAGAGCGCCCCCGGAACCCCCTGAGCGAGATCACCACTGGCGCGGTTTTCTTCCAATGTCTGCTCGCTGCGCAACGCCGGCAGATCTGGATTGTATATCTCGTCTGCCTGTTCAACTTCGGTAAAATCGATATCGGTCGACACTTCAGCCCGGAAGTTGCCCAACCCAACAACCGGTTGGAGGATACTGTTGACCCGGTTAAGCAGGGTCTCTTCAATGCTGCGGGTGTACTCGAGCTGTTTTGCCGCCAGCACCACATCCTGGTCCTGGCTGCGTGTGTTGAGCAGACGCCCTTTCTGATCAACTACCGTGACATCATCCACCGCCAGCTCAGGAATACTGGACGCCACCAGATTGGCGATCGCGGCCACCTGATCCCGCTCCAGCGTGCGCCCGGAAAACATTTCGATAAATACAGAGGCACGCGGCTTGCGCTGATCACGTACAAAAACAGACTCTTTCGGCAACGCGAGATGAACACGGGCAGAACGTACCGCAAGCAGGCTGCTGATGGTACGCGCCAACTCGCCTTCCAGCCCACGGCGGAAGCGAGCATTCTCCATGAACTGACTGGTCCCCAGCCCCTGTTCCTGTTCCAGCAGCTCAAAGCCTACCGTCTTGTCAGCGGTAAAACCTTCAGCGGCCAGTTTTAGCCGCGCTTGATGCACATGCTCCTGCGGCACAAGAATTGCCCGGCCGTCAGCGTCAAACTTGTACGGCATGTTATACAGCCGTAACTGTTCAATCACTTCATTGGCATCGGAAAAGTTGAGATTGGAAAACAGCACCCGATAATCCGGCTTCTGTGACCAGAGCACAACGGCAAAGCCGATGGCGATGCTGGCAGCCAGCCCCACCATCAGACCCAGCTGGCGCAGGATTCCCAGGCTGTTAAAGCCGGTCATCAAACTGCCCTTGCTGTTAAGTTGTGCCGGTGTGTTATCCATTCAACCCTGACCGTGTAAAACCTGAAAACATTAAATCGGCATCTTCATGACATCTTCATACGCCGTTACCAAACGATTACGCACCTGAGTCATAGCCTGAAACGAGACCGAAGACTTCTGAGCCTGAATCATGACCTGCGGCAGATCCACGCCAGGATCGCCCCGCTCATACGCTTCACGCAGCCGTGATGCTTCCGACTGGTGTTCATTGACCTTATCCACAGCCCCTTTGAGCAGCGTCGCAAAACTGTTGCTTTCGGTCTTGCTGATCCCCGGCGCACCAATACCTTCGGCCCTAAGATCCAGCATTTCGACCGGACGCGGCCCCTGCTGCACCTCTGACTTGATCGCGCGCATCTGTGACAGAAGGCTGTTGATATCAGCTCGTTCAATCATGCAGAGCTTCCTCCCGGACGGCAATATTTTGACATTATAGAGACTAACCCTCCCGCTTCAAGCTGCAATCACGCCAGAGTTGACAATATCCTGACGCCAATTGAGCCTGACAAGGGTCATGCTGTTACTGCTTAACTCTATAATGCAAAAAGCGGGCCATATAGCCCGCCGGGGAACCTGACGTTAATGCATGCCCTAGTATCGTCCTTCTGGCGATTCACCGTAGCGCAGCCGTACATACATCAGCGCTACCGTGATGGCATCTCCCAAAGCTGTGTGCCGCTCAAGGATGGGAATATCCAGTTTGCCTGCAATGGTGTCAAAGCGCAGGTCGATATTACCCCCCACATGCTTCCACTTGATGATGTCGTGATAGACGTGGGAAAGCTCAACAGCCTTGTTGGGCAGGCCGAAACCGTACTTGGGGCGGATAAACTTGTCCAGCATGCGAATATCAAAATTGACGTAGTAACCGAGAATGGGACGATTGCCGACGAATTCGAGCACCTTTTCCAGAGCCTCGTCCAGCTCGATGCCATCCGCCAGATCGCTGGCTCTGATCTTGTGGATTTTGATGGAATCACCGCTGAGGCTGGCCGGAGGCTTCAATTTAAGGTCGAGACGCTCACTGGTAATCACTTTACGCCCTTTGATGCGCACAGCTCCGATCGACAGTATTTCGGCCTTTTTCACATCAAGACTGGTGGTTTCACAGTCAAGTGACACGACTTCGTCACCCTTGTAGGCTTCGAACAGATGCGCCCAGGGCCCTTCCCTGTGCTCACGTTTCTCTTTCAGACGCCGTATTGAGCGCGGAATGATCATCTACATCAGCCTCCCAGGTGGTAACGCATTGTCAGGTGCTTTTTGAACCCTTTCACCACATGCAAGGCATCACGCAGCAGTTCCCGCTCAAGCTTGTTCAGCTGCTGCAGGTCGATCATGTTTGGGGTTGGATCGGCTCCATCAGGACTTTCTTCGGCACGGCGGATCTGCTGCCGCAGACGCAGCTGAATAAACAGCGCCAGCGCTTCCGATAAATCACGGCCATGCTGTTCCTGCATCTGGCCACTTTCCATCAGCGCCTCAATGCGCTGGAAAGTATTCGTCTTGAGGATGCGCTGTTCAAGCGCGATGGTACGGACACCATGCACAATGGGGAAAATCCCGCCTTTCTTGATATCCAGCTGCCCCTTGTCCTTGAGGTTGCCGAAGAAGGTAAGTGGCGTATCAAACCCAATCGCGGCACGGGCAAAATGCGAGAAAAACACATCATTATTCCGCAGGTGACGCAGGAACCAGTTACGCGCCACCTTGAACAGCGCCTCGTTACCCGCTACCGGCTTGGCATCAACCGCAATGGCCAGGTTCATCTGTGCACTGCCTTCACAG
The DNA here is from genome assembly GCF_017310015.1 of Marinobacterium iners. Classification (NCBI taxonomy): domain Bacteria; kingdom Pseudomonadati; phylum Pseudomonadota; class Gammaproteobacteria; order Oceanospirillales; family Oceanospirillaceae; genus Marinobacterium; species Marinobacterium iners. The sequence goes on along the minus strand of NZ_CP022297.1, from coordinate 565,462 downwards.
GTGTCGGCCCAATCACTGAGCTTCTGAGTCCAGTCACCCACCGAATTGACCCATTCGGGATTGGACACCATGATGTTACCTGGACAAGGCGGAAAGCCGAATGAGATCAGAGTCTCGCTGAACTGCTGCATGCATTGCTGCATTTCAGGCCAGGCCAGATTGTCACGAAATATAAGCGCGTTATCCTGATCGGTTTTCATGATCTGCTCGGCACGCCCCTCCGACCCCATCACGATCAAGCAGACGTGCGGCTGCATGTCCGCAGGGACGATCAGATCGAACAGCTTGGCAATAATGCGCCCGTTCATGGCCGCCAGTAGATCCATGGTAAAACGAATCTTGACGCCGGTAGAGATCAACGCCTTGATCAGCTCATTCAGGCCCTGTGCGGCCTCACGCAACTGGTCGATGCTGGCTGCACGCTCGATGCGCAAGCCAATCACATGGGAATGGCTGGAGAAGTAGCTGAGCACATCGGTCAGCTCGACAATACCCACCATATCCTGACCATCCATCACGACTACACGCTCAATCTGCTGCTGAGTCATCATCACAAGCGCGTTAAACAGGTAGTCCTCATGGTCAATGGCGATCAATCGATAACTGGCGATATCGGACACATCCGTTTCCAGTGGCAGCTGCTTCAGCACGACTGCGTCCAGCAGATCAGTCCCGGTTACCATGCCATAACGACCACCCTTGCGTGCCAGTACACAGTCCGCTTTATGGCTTCGCATAAGCTCGGTTGCAGCACGAATGCTGGTCCCTTGCTCTACCACCAACGGCTCACGAACAGTGGCATCGGTGATTTTGGCCAGCATGAACTCAGCCATGTCCTGATTACTGCCATGCTGAGCGACAATCTCACGCTTTACCGCCAGGTTCTGCTGGAAGTAATCGGCAAACTGGGCATTGGTCGCCATCAAGTCCAGCAGTGTTCGTGTCGGCAGGATATGACAAATGGTTTCCTCTTCCGCCACGAAATTATGGATCGCCTTGCCTCTCAGTGCCGACCAGCCGCCGAAGTAGTCTTCGTTCTCATAGTGTACGAACACATGCTGAGTTCTTTTTTCGCCATCCTCGGCAACCGCTTCACTCTCGCTGACTCGGCCTTTCAGCACCACATGCAGGCCGTCTGGCACTTCACCTGCCTGGATGACGGTTTCGCCTTTCTGGAAATAGGCGATATCCAGGTTGGCACGCAGCAGCGTTTGCTCCTCCTCATTCAGCAGGCTGAAAGGGATGTTATCGATCTTGAACGAGTTGGGCATTTTTTACTCCTGCAGCTCGAGACAAAGGCGGGGCCGACTCATGCAAAACACATAAGCCCACATAAGCACAATCATGAGAAAAGCAGGGCCTTCCTGAGAAAACCAGAAGTCAGGTGGGGTGTTTGAAAGACGGGCTTGATGCTGCTCATCGATAAAGACAGTGCCACATCCATACAAGGCAGCAAGACAGATGACCACACCGGTAAGACTAATTCTGAGGTTCTCGCGCCAACTTGCCTTGGCGCCTTCTTTACCTGAATACATGACACCACTCTGTTGTTGTTATATCCGGTGAAAGCCTGTGGGCTTATCCACTGAATCTAACAAACACAGGTGGCTAAATATGCCCCGACTTTAGTCGGAGCGGTTCGTTGTGCCAAGGTCAGCTCAGGGCTGGCACAGCATCTGATATACCTGCTTCCCTCTGGCAATCTGCTCTGCAGGCGAAGCCATCGGCCGCCCCTCCTCATCCAGCTTAACCACTTCACGGTTATCACAGTTGAGCAGATACCCCTGAGGATGCGCCTGAGTTACATGGTGCTTCTCGAACCGATACAACACAAACCTGACCACCTGTTCACCCGTTTCAAGAGTTCGGCTGTCGGCATTGGTTACATCCAGTGCAGTAAAGGCGGTTTCCAGAGGAACCAGATAGGTCCACGGGCGCCACACCATACTGTCCGTTTCGGTTTCGATCACAGCAGTACCTTCAGGCAACCTGGACTTGATCAGATCCAGTGCGCTGTATTCAATATAAATCTGGTAGGCCAGCATACCAGCACCTGCAAAAGCAGGAATGATCCACTTGGGGAGTTTTTTTCGGCTCAGCATACGCAGGATGAGCGCTACCCCCGCGGCACCGAGACCGGCAAACGCTGTTGCAACCAGATTCCAGATCATACTTCTCACTTCCTGAAAAAAGTCGGGCTTCCAGTTGGAAGCCCGATTTGGATCAACCCTTGTCAGACATCTGCTGTCTGTACTCAGGCAGTATTATGCTCAGTGGTCAACCGCAGCGCCAGCACCTTTCGGGTAACGCACGCTTTCTACCAGTTCCTGAATCTCAACCGGCGGCTCTTCAGTCATGTGAGACACAGCGAAGGCAACCACGAAGTTGATCATCGCACCCACCGCACCGAAGGACAGCGGAGAGATGCCCAGAATCCAGTTATCCGGAGTGTTGGCCAGAGTGTTGGTTTCCGGGATGAAGAACCAGCCCAGGAAGGTGAAGATGTACACCAGAGTACTCAGCAGACCAGCCAGCATACCGGCAACTGCACCCTTGTTATTCACCCGCTTGGAGAAGATACCCATCATCAGGGCAGGGAAGATGGACGCAGCTGCGATACCGAACGCCAGTGCTACCGTCTGCGCCGCAAACCCTGGCGGGTTCAGACCCAGATAGGTTGCTACCAGAATCGCTACAGCCATGGAGATACGGGCAGCCATCAATTCACCCTTATCGGTGATATTCGGGTTGATCATGGTTTTGATCAGGTCGTGCGATACGGCAGAGGAGATCGCCAGCAGCAAGCCTGCTGCAGTCGACAGTGCCGCTGCAATACCACCGGCCGCAATCAGACCGATAACCCAACCCGGCAGCTGTGCAATTTCAGGGTTTGCCAGTACCAGGATGTCATTGTTTACGGTCAGCTCGTTACCGTTCCAGCCACGCGCCTGCTCAACGGGTGCAAAGTCATCGCCCGCTTTGGCATTGTAGAACTGGATGCGACCGTCACTGTTCTTGTCTTCAAACTTGATCAGACCGGTTTCTTCCCAGGTTTTCACCCAGTCAGGACGCTCTGCGTACTCGATGGCCGGTTCAGTCGGGCCACTCGGGTAAACGGTGTTGATCAGGTTCAGACGCGCCATGGAAGCAACCGCCGGAGCCGTCAGGTACAGCAGCGCGATGAAGATCAGTGCCCAGCCAGCAGACCAGCGTGCATCAGCCACCTTCGGTACAGTGAAGAAGCGGATGATAACGTGCGGTAGACCTGCAGTACCGATCATCAGAGACAGCGTGAACAGAACCATGTTCAGCTTGTTGTCCACATCAGCGGTGTAATCACGGAAGCCCAGTTCACGAACCACTTCGTCCAGCTTGGTCAGCAGCGGCATGCCGGACTCGACATGGTCACCGAACATACCGAACATCGGAATAGGGTTGCCGGTCAACTGCAGGGAGATGAACACGGCCGGAATGGTGTAGGCGATGATCAGTACCACGTACTGAGCCACCTGGGTGTAGGTGATACCCTTCATGCCACCGAATACGGCGTAGAAGAATACAACCGCCGCCGCAATCCAGATACCGGCTGTGCTGCTCACTTCCAGGAAGCGAGAGAAGGCAACACCGGCACCGGTCATCTGACCGATTACGTAGGTAACCGACGCCACGATCAGGCAGATTACCGCCACCAGGCGCGCACCACGACTGTAGAAGCGATCGCCAATGAAGTCAGGTACGGTGAACTTGCCGAATTTGCGCAGGTACGGGGCCAGCAGCATCGCCAGCAGTACATAACCACCAGTCCACCCCATCAGGAAGGAGGAGTTGACATAACCTGCAGACAGCAGACCCGCCATGGAGATAAAGGAGGCAGCTGACATCCAGTCAGCAGCGGTCGCCATACCGTTGGCAACCGGGTGAACACCCCCGCCTGCAACGTAGAACTCTTTGGTAGAACCGGCACGGGCCCAGATGGCGATGCCGAAGTAGAGTGCAAAGGATGCACCTACGAAGATCAAGTTAATTGCAAACTGACTCATACTGGCTTACTCCTCCAGACCCATCTCTTTATCGAGCTTGTTCATTCTCCAGGCGTAGTGGAAGATGATGCCGATAAAGGTAAGGATGGAGCCCTGCTGGGCAAACCAGAAGCCGAGGTCAGCGCCACCGACCGGAATGCCGGACAGCACGCCACGGAACAGGATGCCGCAGCCATAGGACACAAGGGCCCACACGACCAGGCTTCCCAGGATCAGACGAAGGTTCGTCGACCAGTATTGAGCAGCTTTGGATTTATCATCTGCCATGTTGTTTCTCCGTTTTCTTGTTATTGGAGCCGAGAGTAATTCCAGAGTGATCTTGCAGAAAGAACGCACGGAATAAAAGCCCCGACTTTAGTAGAACACTGTATTCCCTGCCGTACCCGAACAAAAATAACATCGAAGAATCAGCATGTTACAAAAACATTCAAAAAACATGATCCGTGGCATGTAATACAATGGTCACAGGCCTTTGGTCCGCTCTGGTGTCCGTAACGGTGCCGACACAAGACTTAGGCGCTACACTAGCCGCCTGATCCACTTGCAAGCGAGATTCGACATGCTATCCGGCTGGACCATCATCCTGATTTCATTGGCCTACTTGGGCCTGCTGTTTGCCATCGCCTACTTTGGTGACAAAAGCAGTGCCGGCAAACAGTGGGCCAGCAACCCGGTCATTTACTCGCTTTCCCTCGCCGTCTACTGCTCCAGTTGGACCTTTTACGGGGCGGTTGGCCGCGCCGTTTCTACCGGTTGGGAATTCGTCGCCACCTACCTGGGGCCAATTCTGGTATTTCTGCTGGCAATGCGTGTCATCGAAAAGGTGTTCACCGTCAGCAAGCAGCAAAACATCACCACCATCGCCGACTTCATCTCTTCACGCTATGGCAAAAGCCAAAGTCTCGCGGTACTGGTGACGCTGATCGCGGTCATGGGGACCATTCCCTATATCGCCCTGCAGTTGAAGGCGGTAGCGATCAGTTACAACGCACTGGCGCCGGGGGCTACCGAAGCCATGAGCAAGGGCAGTGACACCGCCCTGTTTGTTGCACTGTTGATGGCGGTGTTTGCCATTCTGTTCGGCACCCGGCACATCGACGCAACTGAACACCACGAAGGACTGGTGCTGGCGGTGGCGTTTGAATCACTGGTCAAACTTGCCGCGTTTGTCGCGGTCGGGCTGTTCGTGATCTTCGGCATTTTTGACGGTTTTCAGGACCTGGCCTGGCAGGTGCAGACACAGCTGCGCGACAACCAGAATTTCAGCAACCCGCTTACCACCGGTTTTCTCACCGAGGTGGTTCTGGCCTGCGCGGCAGCCATCTGCCTGCCGCGTCAATTTCATGTCAGCATTGTGGAAAACACCCGACGTCGCAACCTGTACACCGCCCGTTGGCTGTTCCCGCTCTATCTGTTGATACTGGGCCTGTTTGTACTGCCGATCGCCACCGGTGGCATGATCTTTTTCAACGGCAGTAATGTTGATGCCGACACCTATGTACTGATGCTGCCACTTGCAGAGGGCTCGGGCTACCTGGCCACCTTCGCCTTTATTGGTGGACTGTCGGCGGCCACCAGCATGGTGATCGTGGCCAGCATCACGCTGGCTACCATGGTATGTAACGATATCGTAATGCCGCTGCTGTTCCGCATCTCATGGCTGCGCCTGTCACAATCCCGTGATCTGGGCGCCCTGCTGCTGCGTGTGCGGCGCATCACCATCATCTGCCTGTTACTGATGGGCTACTTCTACTACCGCATCCTGGGCGAACAGGGGCCGCTGGCCTCCTTCGGCCTGCTGGCATTCGTGGCAGCGATCCAGTTCCTGCCAGCCATCATCGGCGGCATCTACTGGCGCAGCGGCAACCGCTACGGTGTGCTGGCAGGGCTCAGCGCCGGCTTTCTGCTTTGGGTCTACACTCTGGTGCTGCCGACCCTCAACTCGGCCCGATTGATTCCGGTTGAATGGCTGCCCCAGGTCAGTGACAGCAACGGTTTACTCAACCCAACCGCCCTGCTTGGCCTGAATGGACTCGACCCATTGACGCACGGTGTGATCTGGAGCCTGGGCGTCAACATCCTGCTGTTTGTGCTGGTCTCACGCTTCACCAGCATCCGCCTGGTTGACCGGATTCAGGCCAGCGCCTTCGTGAACACCTCTGCCAAGGGCATTGCCGACCCATCACGCCATTTCGGGCAAGTGACCGTTGGCGATTTGCAGATGTTGAGCGAGCGTTTTCTGGGCATGAGCCGCACCCGCCAAGCGTTCAGCAGTTTTGGGCAGGGCCGGGGGGAAGGGCCGCCAATGGCAGCCGAAAAGGCGACGCCCGAACTGATCCAGCATACTGAGCGCCTGCTGTCGGGTGCCATCGGTGCTTCATCGGCCCGTATCGTCATGGATTCAACCCTGCGCGGTCGCGAGATGGAGATCGGCGATGTCGTCACCATTGTGGATGAAGCCTCGCAGGCTCTGCGCTTCAACCGCTCGCTGCTGCAGTCCACCATCGAGAACATCAGCCTCGGTATCAGCGTAGTGGACCAGCAGATGCGACTGGTCGCCTGGAACCGCCCCTACGTGGAGATGTTCAGCTACCCGGAAGGGCTGATCTGTGTCGGCCGCCCGATTGAAGAGGTGTTCCGTTATAACGCCATCAAGGGTGAATACGGGCTGGGAGATGTTGAGCATCAGGTCAGAATGCGACTGGACTCAATCCGCTCCGGCGCACCCCACAGCTACGAGCGCTATCGCCCGGATGGCACGGTGCTCGAGGTGCGTGGCAACCCGATGCCCAATGGCGGTTACGTCAACACCTACATGGACATCACCGAGCACAAGCGGATCGAGGAGGCACTGCGCGAGAGCGAGCAGAATATCCGCATCTACACCGACAACGTGCCGGTATTGATCGCCTATCTCGACCCGGAATGCCGCTTTCTGTTTATAAACAAGGCCTATGCGGATGCCTTTGGCCTCGATCGGCACAATATTGCCGGCGTACATTGCCTTCAGGCCCTGCCGGAAGAGGAGTACATCAACCGGCGTCACTATATTGACGCTGCACTGCGAGGTGAGCGACAGCGCTTTGAAACCCGCCTGCCCACACAGGGCGACAGCATCCGTTTTGCCGAGGTGACCTACATCCCTCATATTGGTGAATACGGCGATGTTCTGGGCTACTTCACGCTGTATCAGGACATCACCGAGCGTCGCAAGGCAGAGCAGGCACTGCAAGAGACCAACGAGAACCTGGAACAGCGCGTGCGTGAGCGTACCCATGCACTGTCAGTCGTCAACAAGGAACTGCGCAAGGAGAACACCATCCGCGCCCTGATGGAAGATGAACTGCGCCAGGCCAAGTCCGATGCAGAAGCCGCCAACCTGGGCAAGACCCGCTTCCTGGCCGCCGCCAGCCATGACCTGCTGCAACCGCTCAATGCCGCACGCCTGTTCAGCTCTGCCCTGGCGCAGCAAAGTCACAGCCGCGAGACCAGCCAGCTGGTGGAAAATCTTGACGGCTCACTCAAGGCGGCGGAAGAACTGATCACCGCCATTCTGGATATATCCAAGCTGGATGCCGGTGCACTGGAACCGACACTGACCCACTTCTCACTGGAGTACCTGTTCCAGACTCTGAATACCGAGTTCAGCGTGCTGGCAAAGGAGAAAGGCTTTGCGTTCCACAGCGTCAATTGCCATCAGGTAGTGTATTCCGACCAGACTCTTCTTCGCCGCATCATGCAGAACTTTCTGTCCAACGCCATGCGCTACACCGCCAGCGGCAAGGTGCTGATGGGGGCACGACGCGAGGGCCAGCAGCTGCGGCTTGAAGTTTGGGATACCGGTGTTGGTATTCCCGATAATAAGCTGCGCGAGGTGTTTGAGGAGTTCAAGCGGATCGACAACCCCAAACACAGTCAGGTGAAGGGGCTGGGACTGGGGCTTGCAATTACCGACCGTATCGCCCGCATGTTGGGGCATCAGCTCAAGGTTCGTTCCTGGCCGGGTCAGGGCACAGTATTCAGCATTACTCTGCCACTGGGGGATGCCTCACTGGCACAGAAACCCAAGCCCGAGCAACGTGGCTGGATACGCAGTAAGGGACTCAACGGCATCAAGGTACTGGTGATCGACAACGAACCCAAAATTCTGGAAGGGATGAGTGCACTGCTGCAGGGTTGGTCCTGTGATGTAGTGACCGCTCTCTCAGGCGATGAAGCGGTTGCCGTCACACTGGAACGCAGCTGGGTACCGGATATCGTGCTGGCGGACTACCACTTGGGCGAGACCGAGACCGGGGTCATGGCACTGCGCCAACTGGCCGTACTTGAGGGCCAGCCTGCCGAGGCAGAATACTTCTCGCCTGCTATTGTGATCACCGCGGATCGCACTGACGAAGTGCGTGACGAGATCGACACGGCTCAGGCACAGCTTCTGACCAAGCCAATCAAGCCGGCGGCACTGCGTGCGATGATCAACAAGATCATCGCTACCCTGAGGGCGGAAAAGGACTGAAAAAAGAAGCATGACCCGGGCCGTTATGGCGCCCGGGAAAAGGTGGAATCAGACTTCGGTTTTGGGCGGCTCAACGCCCAGACGCTGGGCCGCAATAACCGCTTGAGTACGGCTATGCACTCCAAGCTTGCGTAGAATGGCAGTCACGTGTGCCTTGATGGTCGCTTCCGACACACTCAGCTCGTAGGCGATCTGCTTGTTCAAGAGCCCTTCGGTCAACATGGTCAGAACGCGGAACTGCTGCGGTGTCAGGGAGGCAAGCGCCGCCGCAAACTGCTGATCCTCTTCGCTCACATCGCCCATGTTCTCGGTCAGCTCCTGTGGCAACCACTCTTCACCTTCCAATACGGCAGTAATCGCCTCGGAAATGATTTCCAGTGGTGCGGACTTGGGGATAAATCCGGACGCACCGTAATCGATGGCACGTTTCATAACATGCGGCTGTTCACTGCCGGATACCACGACCACCGGCACGCCAGGGTGCTGGCCACGAAGAAACACCAGTCCGGAAAAGCCATGTGTACCCGGCATGTGGATATCCAGCAGCACCAAATCAGCATCGCCGTGTTGTTCGACCTTCTCCTGCACCGCCGCCAGACTGTCGGCTTCGACAATCTCGACACCGGGTACCGCCTGGGTCACCGCTTGTCGCAGCGCTGCGCGAAATAGCGGATGGTCGTCAGCAATAATGATCTTTTGTGCCAGTTGCATGCATCGTCTCCCTCGTTCCTTGGCCCGCTTAAGAGTAGCCGAAGTTGTCGAATGTTGTGCCAATCAGTCAAATAGGGGGCCTTTACTTGGGGGCAATAATACCACCTCATTGTCGACAGTGCTGCACCAAGCTGCGAGTTTGTCGCCAATCCCCAAACAAAAACGCCCGCCGGGTGAGCGGCGGGCGTTTCAATGGCTGTTACCCTGCCGGGCGTTGATCAGCCCTTACGGTTCATGCGGTGCTCAATCAGATCATCCACCACGGTCGGGTCGGCCAGGGTGGAGGTGTCACCGAGCGCACCGAAATCGTCCTCGGCGATCTTGCGCAGAATACGGCGCATGATCTTGCCTGAACGGGTCTTCGGCATGCCCGGCGCAAACTGGATCAGGTCCGGCGATGCGATCGGGCCGATCTCGGAACGAACCCAGTTGCGCAGCTCTTTCATCAGCTCGTCGCTCGCATCGAAGCCGCTCTGCAGGGTGACATACACATAGATACCCTGACCCTTAAGATCATGCGGGTAACCGACAACAGCGGCCTCGGCAACAGCCGGGTGAGCAACCAGTGCGGACTCGACTTCGGCAGTACCCATGCGGTGGCCGGAGACGTTGATAACGTCATCCACGCGACCGGTGATCCAGTAATAACCGTCTTCATCACGGCGAGCGCCGTCACCGGTGGTGTAGACACCCTTGAAGGTGCTGAAGTAGGTCTGAATGAAGCGCTCGTGATCACCCCAGATGGAGCGGCTCTGGCCCGGCCAGGAGTCCTTGATCACCAGGTTGCCTTCACCGGCACCCTCGATCTCCTTGCCTTCACCATCGACCAGCGCCGGCTGTACGCCGAAGAACGGACGGGTGGCGGAACCCGGCTTGGTCGGAGTCGCACCCGGCAGCGGCACGATCATGATGCCGCCGGTTTCGGTCTGCCACCAGGTATCCACGATCGGGCACTTGCCCTTGCCGAATACGCGGTGGTACCAGGTCCAGGCTTCGGGGTTGATCGGCTCGCCCACCGAGCCCAGCAGCTTCAGGCTGGACAGGTCGGAGTCGCCCAGTACGTCTTCACCCTGCTGCATCAGCGCACGGATGGCAGTCGGGGCGGTGTAGAACTGATTGACCTTGTGCTTTTCGATCACACGACCGAAACGGCTGTTGTCCGGGTAGCTCGGCACACCCTCGAACATCAGCGTGGTGGCACCGTTAGCCAGCGGGCCGTAGATGATGTAGCTGTGGCCGGTAACCCAACCCACGTCAGCGGTACACCAGTACACATCACCTTCGTGGTAGTCGAAGATGTACTGATGGGTCATGGAAGCATACACCATGTAACCGCCAGTCGTGTGCTTCAGGCCCTTGGGCGCACCGGTGGAGCCGGAGGTGTACAGGATGAACAGCGGTGCTTCGGCATTCATCGGCTCGGCCGGGCAGTCATCCGACTGTTCAGCAACAGCGCTTTCGTACCAAACGTCACGGCTGTCGTTCCAGGCTACATCCTTGTCGACACGCTTGACCACAAATACGGTTTCGATCAGGTTACCGGCTTCGTGGTGATCCAGTGCCTTGTCCACATTTTCTTTCAGCGGCACAACCTTGCCACCGCGCAGAGAGTAGTTGGAGGTGATCACAACCTTGGACTTGGCACCCTCAATACGGGCAGCAACGGCTTCCGGCGAGAAACCACCGAAGACGATGGAGTGCACCGCACCGATACGAGCACAGGCCAGCATGGCAACAGCCGCTTCCGGGATCATCGGCATGTACAGGGTCACCACGTCACCCTTCTGCACACCCTTGGCCTTCAGTGCGTTGGCAAAGCGGCAGACACGGGCATGCAGGTCGCGGTAGGTGATCTTTTCGTCTTCGCTCGGGTCGTCGCCTTCCCAGATGATCGCGACCTGATCGCCACGGGTTTCCAGGTGGCGGTCAAGGCAGTTGTAGGAGGCGTTCAGTTCGCCGTCTTCGTACCATTTGATATCGACAGTGTGCGGATCAAACGTGGTGTTTTTAACCTTGGTGTATGGTTTGAACCAGTCCAGGCGCTTGCCCTGCTCGCCCCAGAAGGCTTCCGGGTCGTTGATCGACTGCTCATACATCGCCTGATATTTATCGTCATCGGCATGCGCCTTGGCAGCAAAAGCCGGATCGACCGGATATACGTTCTGTTCACTCATCGTGATGCCCTTAGCTTGCGTTTTGTTTTTATAACGTGGAACGCCGCACTTATTTATAGTCGCTATTGTCGGCGCGATCGAGTTGATTAATGAGAGGTTATACCGAAGCCACTCGGGTCCCCTGAATTAGACATTGGTCTACTCGGATACCGACAAAAGTCATATACTACACAGTAAGCGTGCACTTACTTACCTGACAGCAATGACTCCAGATCAATTCCCTCTTCTCGCATTCGCGCCAGCTTGTATCGCAGCGTGCGTGGACTGATGCCCAATTTTTCAGCAGCATCCTTTCGGCTGCCTGAGGTGGCGCGCAGGGCCTCTACGATCAGTTGATACTCATGCTGTTTCAGGTCTTTGCCCAACAAGCCCTCGGCCAGGTCCATTTCAGGCTCGTCTGTCTCCGCGGGCAAACTGTCTGACGGGGCTGGCTGTGCAGCCCCATTACGCAACGGTATTGCAGCACTTCCCAGATGCAGATCAGCGGCCGTAATCCGGTTGCCGGCCTGAAGAATCAGCGCACGCTGGATTACATTATCCAGCTCACGCACATTGCCCGGCCAGTGATGCTCGCACAAACTGCTGGCGGCGGTCGGGTCCAGCGATGCCAGGTTGCGACCCATCTTGCGGCAGTGATGTTTGAGCAGGCGCTCGGCCAGCGGGCGGATATCTTCCGGTCGTTCACGCAGCGGCTGCCACTGCAGCGGGAACACGTTCAGACGGTAGTAGAGATCCTCACGGAACTTTCCCTCCGCCACGGTCTTTTCCAGCTGGCGGTTACTGGTGGCCAGCAGGCGCACATCCAGCGGGATTACCTTGCGCCCACCAATACGCTCCACCTCCTGCTCCTGCAACACTCGCAACAGCTTGGCCTGCAGCCCCAGATCCATTTCGCTGATCTCATCCAACAGCAGCGTACCGCCGTTGGCCTGTTCAAACTTGCCGGGCTGGCTGCTGATGGCACCGGTGAAAGCGCCCTTTTCATGGCCGAACAGAGTTGCTTCCAGCATGCTCTCGGGAATGGCGGCGCAGTTGATGGCGATAAACGGCTTGTCGGCACGGGGCGAGTGATTGTGGATATATCGTGCCAGCACCTCCTTGCCGGTACCGGACTCACCGGTGATCAGTACGGTAGAGTCGGTTGCGGCCACCCGTTGCGCCAGCTGCAGCAACTGGCGACTGCCCGGAGCTTCAGCCACGGGTTCGTCGTACTGCGCCGTCAGCAGGCCCTGCGCATGGGTGCGGATAAGATCAATCAGCTGTTGCGGCTCAAAGGGTTTCATCAGGTAGTCAGCGGCGCCGTTGCGGATCGCGTCCACCGCCCGCTCCACCTGACCATAGGCGGTAATAAGGGCCACCGGCAATGAGGGGGTCTGCTGCTTCAGATGGGCCAGCAGTTGATGGCCGTCCATACCGGGCATGTTCACATCAGAGATCACCATATCCACACTGTCCCGCTTCAGCAACGCCAGCGCGTCCTCACCACTGCCGGCTTCCAGATAGTGGATATCCGCCAGTGCCAGTGTATCGGTAATCGCCTCGCGCAGGTCGATATCATCCTCAACAATCAAGACTTTTACACTCATGCCGACTCCTGTGCGGTGGAATTGATCAGGGGCAGACGGAAGCTCGCACGGGTGCCGACACCCGGTGTCGAAGCCAAAGCAAACTCGCCATGATGCGCTCTTGCCATCACCTGAGCGATGGCAAGGCCAAGCCCCGTGCCATGTGATTTGGTAGTGTAGAAGGGCTCCTGCGCCCGCTTCAGTGTAGCGGCATCCATGCCCGGGCCAGCATCAATCACTTCAAGCAGTAGTCTGTCTCCCTCTTGGGCCAGACGCAGCGTGAGCTCAGAGCCCTCTTCGCAGGCCTGCAGGGCGTTGTTAACCAGATTGAGCACTGCCCCAAGCAGGGCTTCGAGATTGCACTGGATCACCGCATCAGGTGCTTCGTTGATGCAATCACAATCTGCATCGTGCTGGCTCAAAGGCTGATCCAGCAAGTCTTCCAACCTTGCCATCAAGGTACGGCCATCAACACGGTCTTCCAATCGGGTTTCACCGCGGGCGAAGATCAACATGTCACGCACCTGCTGCTCCAGGTGAGTCAGGCGCGATTTAACCTTGCCGGCAAAGCGGATCCGCTTGTCATCATCCAGCTGCGGTGCCATCAAGTGGCTGGCGTAGAGCAGTGCCGCCGACAGCGGTGTGCGCACTTGATGCGCCAGCGAGGCCATCATCCGTCCCATTTCCGACAGCCGCTGGTAATGGTGCAGCTGCTCCTGCAGCGTACGGGTGTGGGTCTGGTCGGTGATAAACACCAGCTGGCCCGGTTCGCCATCCAATGCCTGTGTCGACAGACTTACACGGCGGCCGTTCTTCAGCGATACCTCATGGCCATCGTCTGGCCTCGGTGCAAAACACTGATTGATCACCTCCAGCCAGGTTTTATTGGCCAACTCTATCCCCAGCAACAGCACCGCAGCCGGGTTGAATTCGATAATACGTCCGGTTTGACCGATAACCAGCACTCCGCCGGGCATGCGATCAATCAGGCGGCGCAGGCGCTCAAGGGCCACCCTGTCGGCCTGAAGTGCAGACACCTGACGTTCAAGTTCGGCGATCCGTTGTTGCAGCTGTTGGTGTTCAGTCACTGGCGTTCAATCCCGTATTTGCGCATTTTTTCCACCAGTGTGGTACGCCGAATCTGCAGCAGGCGCGCCGCTTTCGATACTACCTGATCGGTCGCATCAAGTGCCTGATGGATCAAGCGTTGCTCATGGGATTCCAGCCAGGCCTTGAGATCAACCCCCTCGGCAGGCAGTGCCTCAACAGCGGCAACTTCGGCGGATACGACAGGTTGCTCTGTATCGACCTGCAGCGGCAGCTCAGGTCGTGCATAACGTTCTGGGTCCGGCTCTTCAATATGGCGAAATTTGGGCGGCAGCTCCGACACCCCGATCACACCACCAGGGTGAATGATACTGAGCCGTTCAACCAGATTGGCCAGCTCCCTTACGTTGCCCGGCCAAGGGTGCAGGCGCAGGGACTCCAGCGCGGCCGGATGGAACTGCAGCCGGCCGGAGCCGGTCTCATCCAATTGCTGACTCAGATTATTGATCAGCAGTGGCAGATCCTCCAGTCGGTCGCGCAGTGCCGGCATTTCGATGGGGAATACATTGAGGCGGTAATACAGATCTTCGCGGAACTGCCCATCCTGAATCATCAGCTCCAGGTTCTTGTGGGTCGCGGTAACGATGCGCACATCCACTTCCAGTGTTTTGCTGCCCCCCACCCGCTCAAACTGCCTCTCCTGCAACACACGCAGCAGCTTGACCTGCATCGGCAGCGGCATGTCACCGATTTCGTCCAGAAACAGCGTACCGCCGTTGGCCAGCTCAAACCGACCGGGTCGGCTGGAGATAGCACCGGTAAACGCCCCTTTCTCATGACCGAACAGCTCACTTTCGAGCAGCTCGGATGGAATGGCGCCACAGTTGACCGGCACAAAAGGCCCGTCACGGCGCGGCGAATGCTCATGCAGGCAACGCGCCACCACCTCCTTGCCGGTACCGGACTCACCGGTAATCAGGACACTGATATCACGTGGTGCCACCTGAGCAATAAGGTGCCGGATTTCGCGAATGGGCGCACTCTGGCCGACAAAACCCGGCATATCCGGCAGTGCACGCGGCTCAGTTATGCCACGCTCACGCAGAAGGGCACATTGATGCAGCCAATCCAGTAACTGTGGATAACGATAAGGCTGCGCCAGCACACCCAGAATACCGGACTGCGCAAATGCAGCCTGATCCAGCTCCGGCCAGTCACAGGTCAACAGCTTAGGGATAACCGGCCCCCGATCCAGCTCGGCGACCAGCTTATTCAGCGCAATTGGCAGACTGCTCTCACCAATCAACACTACCCCCACCGAGTCCAGCGCAAATGCCCTGCTCTGCTGTAGCCAGCTTACAAAGTCAAAAACATGACACTCAAGCTCGATAAACTGCAAACAGGCACGCAAGGTCTCACGCCTGTCAGCATCGTCATCGATGATCAGAGCCTGGAAAGGAGGCTGGTCAGAAACTCCACTGTTGGTTATGCTCATGGGGGTGTCCGGGCATTGTCAGGATTCTGACAATCTACCGAATAGAGAGAGGATGTCAATAGATTGACGAAGCAGGTAAAAAGGATGACAGCTTCTAATTACCTCCGCGTTAGCTCATCACTGGCTGGCAAGTACCGCCAGTTCTTTTTCTACCCTTGTGGCCAGTTCCTGACAGAGGCGCTTCACTTCAGCACCATCCTCACCTTCAACCATAACCCTCACCACCGGCTCGGTACCCGATGGGCGCAGCAGTACACGCCCACGACTGCCCAGCTCGAACTCAGTGGCTGCTACAGCCTCCTGCACCGGCGCGACCTGACTCAGGTCAGGCCGACCCGGCATGGAAACATTGATCATGACTTGCGGCATTTTGTGCATACCGGCCTTTAATTCATGCAGAGACTGGCCGTGTTCCTGTATCGCTTTCAGAACCTGAAGCGCCGCAACCAGTCCATCGCCAGTAGTGGTCAGGTTGCCGCACACGATATGGCCCGAGCTTTCACCACCGAGGACCCAGCCATGCTGCTGCATCTGCTCGATCACGTAGCGATCACCGACCTTGGCTCTGACAAAAGGCACATCCAGCTGCGCGAGCGCCTGCTCCAGACCAAAATTCGACATCAGTGTGCCAACCACACCCCCACTCAAAGCCTGTTGCTGCAGCAGGCTCCGCGTGATAATAAACAGAATTTCATCACCATCAACCAGCTCACCGCGATGATCCACCAGCATCAGGCGGTCACCATCACCATCCAGTGCCACACCCAAGTCAGCCTCTTCGGCCATCACCACTTTTTGCAGCCGTGTCGTGTCGGTAGCACCACAGGCTTCATTGATATTGACCCCGTCAGGCGAAGACGCAATCTCAATCACCTCGGCACCAAGCTCCGCCAGCACTTTTGGTGCCACGTGATAGGTCGCGCCATTGGCACAATCGAGAATGATTTTGAGCCCCCTGAGATTCAGGTTGCCGCTGACAGTCCCTTTACAGAATTCTATGTAGCGCCCTGCCGCATCATCAACACGACGAACCTTGCCCAAGTCGACGGACGGCACTGTCGTCATGGACAGATCCATTTGTGCCTCAATCGCACGCTCAATGCTGTCCGGCAGTTTGGTGCCATCGCCGGAAAAGAACTTGATGCCGTTATCGGAATAGACATTGTGCGAGGCACTGATCACAATTCCGGCGTTTGCCCTGAAAGTTCGGGTGAGGTAGGCAATCGCAGGTGTAGGCATGGGACCGGTGAGCAGCACATCCACCCCCGCCGCTGACAACCCGGCCTCAAGTGCAGACTCGAACATGTAACCTGAAATACGCGTATCCTTCCCAATCAGGATTTTGCTTCGCCCTTCACGGGCAAAAACACAGCCCGCCGCCCAACCCAGTTTGAGAACAAAATCAGGCGTGATCGGGAACTGGCCTACCTCACCACGAATACCATCGGTTCCAAAATACTTCCTGCTCACCGGTCACACTCCTGCCGTTTCGTTAAGAACCGCTTCGGTCATTCGCACCACATCTACCGTAGGCGCCACATCATGAACGCGGATAATTTTTGCCCCCTTGCCAACCGCCAGTGCGACAGTAGCCAGACTGCCGTAGAGACGCTGATCCACCGGCCTGCCAAGTGCCTGCCCTACCATCGATTTACGGGAGGTCCCCACCAAAAGCGGTGCACCGAGCGCCTGCAGTCGCTGCATCCGATTCAACAGCTCAAGATTATGCTCAAGTGTCTTACCAAAACCAAATCCGGGGTCCAGCACTATCCGATCATCCGAGATGCCTGCCTCTCGACAACGCTGGAGCTGAAACTGTAAAAAATGCTCCACTTCCTCCGTCACATCACGATAATGTGGCCTCAGCTGCATGGTAGCCGGGCTGCTGCCCTGCATGTGCATGACGCAGAGTGCCAGATCAGACGCAACTGCCACCTCAAAAGCCCCCGGTCGCGAGAACGAACGCACATCATTGAGCAGATGCGCACCGGCACTTGCGGCAGCCTGCATCACTTCAGGCGCACTGGTATCGACTGAGAGCACCACATCCAACTCGCGTGACAGCCTCTCCACCACCGGTACGACTCTTTCCAGCTCTTCCTGAACCGGTACCGGTTCAGCGCCGGGACGAGTTGATTCACCCCCGATATCGATCAGGGTTGCGCCCTGATTTACCATCTGCGCAGCTTTCTGTAGCGCGCGTTCAACCGAGAGATGCTGTGCTTCATAGACGCTGCCACCATCCGAAAATGAGTCGGGTGTGACGTTAAGAATCCCCATCACCTGCGCCCGCGCCAGATCCAGCGTGCGACCGGCACATTTCAAAACCGCCATAGCTGTTAAATCCTGCAACTGAAACAAAAAAGGCCAGCGCGCACGCCAGCCTTTATATAATACCAGAGCCCCGACTTCAGCGATCATCCTCGCGGCGCGGCCTTTCCTGATCATCCTGATTCGGAGCCTGCGTGTCATCATCGACACCTGCATCCCCTGTGCCGACATCCGCCTCGTCGCTTGCCTCATCCAGCTGCGACTGCTCACGAGTCTTGCGCTCTTCCATATCACGCTCGGCCTGATCAGCTCGCTCCTGGGCCTCAACCCAGCCATCCGGCGGAGTTACCTCCTGCCGCGCCATCAACTGATCCAGCTGCACTGCACCGATGGTTTCGTACTTCATCAATGCCTGAGCCATGGCATCCAGAATATCGCGATTATCTTCAAGCGTCTTTTTCGCGCGGGCATAGCATTCATCGATGATCGTCTTCACTTCAGCATCGATGCGACGCTGAGTTTCTTCCGACATCGGTTTGGCACCCTGCCCCATGCCACGACCAAACGGATCATCATCTTCATCACCGTACAGCAGCGGGCCAAGATTTTCACTCAGACCCCAGCGAGTCACCATGTTACGTGCCAGAGAAGTGGCTTTCTGAATATCGTTGGAGGCACCGGTGGTCACACCCTCCTTGCCCAGCGTCATCTCCTCTGCCAGACGACCGCCATACAGCGAACAGATCTGGGAAATGATCCACTGCCGGCTGTGACTGTAACGATCCTCTTCCGGCAGGAACATGGTGACGCCCAGCGCACGTCCACGCGGAATGATCGACACTTTGTATACAGGATCGTGCTCCGGCATTACACGGCCAATAATGGCATGACCTGCCTCATGATAGGCCGTATTCAGGCGCTCCTTATAGGACATCACCATGGATTTGCGCTCAGCACCCATCATGATTTTGTCCTTAGCCTGCTCGAATTGCTCCATGCCGACCGTACGACGGTTGTTGCGCGCTGCAAACAACGCTGCCTCGTTGACCAGGTTGGCCAAGTCAGCACCAGAGAAGCCGGGCGTACCGCGCGCAATCAATTCAGGTTTAACGTCATCACCCAGCGGCACCTTGCGCATATGTACTTTCAAAATCTGTTCACGACCGCGGATATCCGGCAGACCTACATGCACCTGGCGGTCAAAACGGCCGGGGCGCAACAACGCAGGGTCAAGCACATCGGGGCGGTTAGTGGCTGCAATTACGATAATGCCTTCGGTACCCTCAAAGCCGTCCATCTCGACCAGCAACTGGTTCAACGTCTGCTCGCGCTCATCGTTGCCACCACCCATACCAACACCACGGTGACGACCTACGGCATCAATCTCATCGATGAATATGATGCAGGGGGCATGCTTTTTGGCCTGCTCGAACATGTCACGCACACGCGAGGCACCTACACCCACAAACATTTCCACAAAGTCAGAACCGGAAATACTGAAGAAAGGTACGCGCGCCTCACCTGCGATTGCCTTGGCCAACAGGGTTTTACCGGTACCAGGAGACCCTGCCATCAGCACACCGCGCGGGATATGCCCCCCCAGGCGCTGGAACTTGCCGGGATCACGCAGGTAATCGACAAGCTCTTTCACCTCTTCCTTAGCTTCCTCAACACCCGCCACATCATCAAACGTGGTCTTGACCTGATCTTCGCTCATCATGCGTGCCTTGGACTTGCCGAACGACATGGGCCCACCCTTGCCGCCACCGCCGCCCTGCATCTGGCGCATGAAAAACATGAATACGGCAATAATCACCAGGATCGGGAAAGAGGCGACCAACAACTGGGTCCAGATGCTCTGCCGCTCCGGCTGCTTGCCTTCGATCACCACATTATGTTGCAGCAGGTCATCGATAAGCTTGGGATCCTGTACAGCCGGCCGCACGGTCTCGAAACGCTCCCCATTACTGCGTTGCCCAATGATGGTATAGCCATCGATGGTGACCTTGGATACACGGTCAGCCTGAACCTCAGCAACAAAGTCTGAATAACTCAGCTTTCCGGCATCACTCTCGGCACTGAAATTGTTGAAGACTGTGAGCAGGACTGCTGCTATCACCAGCCACAACACCAGATTTTTTGCCATATCGTTCAATGGATCACCCTCTGTTCACTCAATTCTGTCGGCCATACTGATTGCCACTTTCAACCAATCGGTACCGCCCTGCAACCTGTTTATCGTTTTACGCGTGCAAACCCTGTTCCGAGCAGGCAGCAACATGAAATCCTATTAACTTCCTTCGATTCGCCAAATCGAAAAATGTTCCTTAGCGCCCTCTCGGCAACATCACCGTCAGGCGAGACCGAAGCGCTACTCAGGCCGGCATGACTCAGGTAAAATACCTCTTTATCTGATCAAACGGGATCCATCCCCGAATCAAGAGGCACCATATTCTAGTATGAGCTTGACGCCTGAGCAAAAGAAGCACTTCCGCACCCTGGGTCATAACCTGAACCCGATCGTTATGGTGGCCGGCAAGGGGCTGTCCGAAAACATTCAGCTTGAAGTGGATCGTGCCCTTGAAGACCACGAACTTATCAAGGTGAAGTTCTCCGTTGGAGATCGCGACATCAAGCGCCAACTGGTGCGCGAACTGTGCGATATCGTGGAAGCAGAACTGGTACAGCAGATCGGCAACATTGCCCTACTGTATCGACCTTCACGCGACCCCAACCCCAAACTGTCCAATTTACTGCGCTGAACCGCAGCCAAAAAAAACCGCCGACACCCGGCGGTTTTTTTATTTCAGCTGACTAGATATGCTCTACCGCTGCAATTTCATACTCGATCATGCTGGAAGGGGTCTGCACAGCTGCAATATCCCCCTCCATTTTACCCACCAGCGCTCGCGCGATGGGTGAGTTGACCGAAATCTTGCCATCCCTGATGCTGGCTTCGTCGTCACCTACAATCTGGTAACGCACTTCCTCTTCGGTTTCGATATTAATCAGCCCCACGGTGGTGCCGAAAATCACCTTACCTGTATGCGGAATGGCCGTAACATCAATCACCTGAGCCTGAGACAATTTGTACTCAAGCTCACGGATGCGACCTTCTATGAAGCCCTGCTGCTCGCGGGCGGCGTGGTACTCGGCATTTTCTTTCAGGTCGCCATGTTCACGCGCTTCAGCGATGGCCGCAATCACCGCGGGACGCTGGACCGACTTGAGGTCGGCCAGCTCTTCACGCAGTTTTTTTTCACCGGCAACCGTCATCGGAACCCGTTTCATTCTGCTACTCCTGCGTGCACGTCCTGCAGACGACGCACGGTTTTCTCTTCGCCATACTTCAGCGCTTCAGCGGTCGCTGCGGCCCCTGCCAGTGTTGTGGTATAGGGAACCTTGTGCTGCAGCGCCGAACGGCGAATTTCAGCGGAATCGGCAATCGCCTTGCGCCCCTCGGTCGTATTGATCACGTACACGACTTCGCCGTTCTTGATCATATCCACGATATTGGGACGACCTTCCGCCACCTTATTCACCCGCGCCACGGTCAGCCCCGCCTCTTCCAGAAGAGCAGCGGTACCCGCCGTTGCCACCAGGGAGAAGCCCAGTGCCGCCAGATCCTTGGCTACCGGCACGACTGCAGTCTTGTCCACGTCACGTACGGAAATGAACGCCTTGCCACTGGTTGATGGCATTTTCTCACCGGCACCAATCTGCGCTTT
The DNA here is from genome assembly GCF_017310015.1 of Marinobacterium iners. NCBI lineage: Bacteria > Pseudomonadati > Pseudomonadota > Gammaproteobacteria > Oceanospirillales > Oceanospirillaceae > Marinobacterium > Marinobacterium iners. The sequence continues at coordinate 543,918 of NZ_CP022297.1, read as the reverse complement.
CATGAACGCTTCGCCGAAGGTGGCTCCGGTACCCATGACTTCACCGGTCGACTTCATCTCCGGGCCAAGGATCGGGTCCACGCCCGGGAACTTGTTGAACGGGAACACAGCTTCTTTCACGTTGAAGAACTTCGGTACGATCTCCTCGGTGAAACCCAGTTCCTGCAGGGTTCTGCCGGTCATCACCAGCGCCGCGATCTTGGCCAGCGATACTCCGATGCACTTGGAAACAAACGGTACGGTACGAGAAGCACGCGGATTCACCTCGATGACGTAAATTTCGCCATCCTGATAGGCCAACTGCACGTTCATCAGACCGACCACGCCCAGTTCCAGTGCCATCTTGCGGACCATCTCACGCATTTCGTCCTGCACATCGGCCGCCAGGCTGTACGGAGGCAGCGAACAAGCCGAGTCACCAGAGTGAACACCCGCCTGCTCGATATGCTGCATGATGGCACCGATGACGACGGTTTTGCCGTCGCTGACGGCATCGATATCGACCTCAACCGCGGCATTCAAGAAATGGTCCAGCAACACCGGAGCATCGTTGGAGACCTGCACCGCAGTGGTCATGTAGCGACGCAGCTCGTCCTCCTTGTAGACGATTTCCATGGCACGACCACCCAACACGTAGGAGGGACGCACCACCAGCGGGTAACCGATCTTGCCGGCGCCAACGATCGCCTCTTCCAGGCTACGCACGGTGGCGTTTTCCGGCTGTTTCAGACCCAGTCGCTTGAGCATCTGCTGGAACTGTTCACGGTCTTCGGCACGGTCGATCGCTTCCGGGCTGGTACCAATTATCGGTACACCGGCCTGCTCCAGCGCTACCGCCAGTTTCAGCGGCGTCTGACCACCGTACTGCACGATCACACCCTTGGGCTTCTCGACATGAACGATTTCAAGCACGTCTTCGAGGGTAATCGGCTCAAAGAACAGGCGATCGGAGGTATCATAGTCGGTGGAGACGGTTTCCGGGTTACAGTTGACCATAATGGTCTCATAACCGTCTTCACGCGCCGCCAGCGCTGCATGTACGCAGCAATAGTCAAACTCGATACCCTGGCCGATACGGTTCGGGCCACCACCGATCACCATGATCTTCTCACGGTCGGACGGGTTGGCTTCGCACTCTTCCTCATAGGTGGAGTACATGTAGGCGGTGTCGGTGGCAAACTCGGCGGCACAGGTATCCACGCGCTTGAACACCGGGCGTACACCCAGGCTTTGACGCTGCTTGCGGAACGACTTTTCACTCACACCCAACAGTTGCGCCAGGCGTGCATCGGAGAAGCCCTTGCGCTTGAGGCGGAAGATCTGACCCTTGTCCAGATCGCTCAGCGCGGTTTCGGACACGCGCTGCTCATCCTTGATGATGTCTTCGATCTGTACCAGGAACCAGGGATCCACGCCGCTCAGCTTGTAGATTTCATCCACGCTCATGCCGAGACGGAAAGCGTCACCGATGTACCAGATACGCTCAGCACCCGGCTGGGTCAGTTCACGCACGATATCGTCACGCGCGTCTTCGGCATTCAGATCCACGATCGGATCGAAGCCGGTAGCACCGACTTCAAGCCCGCGCAGGGCTTTCTGCAGTGACTCCTGCTGAGTACGGCCGATCGCCATCACCTCGCCCACGGACTTCATCTGAGTCGTCAGACGGCTGTTGGCCTGCGGGAACTTTTCAAAGGTGAAACGCGGAATCTTGGTGACAACATAATCGATGGACGGCTCGAACGATGCCGGGGTGCGGCCACCGGTAATATCATTCTGCAGCTCATCCAGGGTGTAACCTACCGCCAGCTTGGCCGCGATCTTGGCGATCGGGAAGCCGGTGGCCTTGGATGCCAGGGCGGAAGAGCGCGACACACGGGGGTTCATCTCGATCACAACGACACGGCCAGTTTCCGGGTCCACGCCGAACTGCACGTTGGAGCCACCGGTTTCGACACCGATCTCACGCAGTACCGCGATCGATGCGTTACGCATGATCTGGTACTCTTTGTCGGTCAGGGTCTGAGCCGGGGCCACGGTAATGGAGTCACCGGTATGCACGCCCATGGCGTCAAAGTTCTCGATCGAGCAGACGATGATGCAATTGTCGTTCTTGTCGCGAACAACCTCCATCTCGTACTCTTTCCAGCCGATCAGGGATTCGTCGATCAGCAGCTCTTTGGTCGGCGACAGATCCAGACCGCGCTCACAGATCTCGATGTACTCTTCGCGGTTGTAGGCGATACCGCCACCGGAGCCTCCCATGGTAAAGGAGGGACGGATGATGGCCGGGAAGCCGATGGAGTCCAGCACCTGCAACGCTTCTTCCATGCTGTGCGCGATGGCGGAGCGCGGGCACTCAAGGCCGATGTTCTTCATCGCCTTATCGAAACGCTCACGGTCTTCCGCCTTGTCGATGGCATCCTGGGTCGCACCGATCATCTCGACGCCGAATTCGGCCAGCACACCTTCGCGGTCCAGGTCCAGCGCACAGTTCAGTGCAGTCTGGCCGCCCATGGTCGGCAGCAGTGCATCCGGGCGCTCTTTTTCGATGATCTTGGCAACGGTCTTCCAGTTGATCGGCTCGATGTAGGTCGCATCCGCCATGGCCGGGTCGGTCATGATGGTCGCCGGGTTGGAGTTCACCAGAATGACACGGTAACCCTCTTCACGCAGCGCCTTGCACGCCTGGGCTCCGGAGTAGTCGAATTCGCAGGCCTGTCCGATCACGATCGGGCCCGCACCAAGGATGAGAATACTGTTTATGTCCGTACGTTTTGGCATCTGTCTTAACCGGTCGTCTCTGTTGCTGTCACTGACTTGTCAGGGCGGATTCAGGCCTGCTGGCGCGCTTGCATCTGCTCGATAAAACGATCGAACAGAGGCGCGACATCATGCGGGCCGGGACTGGCTTCAGGGTGCCCCTGGAAGCTGAACGCAGGCACGTCCGTGCGCTCGATCCCCTGCAGTGTACCGTCGAACAGGGATTTATGGGTTGCACGCAGATTGGCCGGCAGCGAGGCCTCGTCTACGGCAAAACCGTGGTTCTGGCTGGTGATCATCACACGGGCGCTGTCCAGATCCTGCACCGGGTGGTTGGCACCGTGGTGACCATGGTTCATTTTCAGCGTTTTGGCACCGGAGGCCAGCGCCAGCAGCTGATGCCCCAGGCAGATACCGAATACCGGCACGCCACTGCTCAGAATCTCGCCGATCGCCGTAATGGCGTAATCGCAGGGTTCAGGGTCGCCGGGGCCGTTGGACAGGAACACGCCATCCGGATTCAGCGCCAGCACCTCTGCAGCGGGAGTCTGGGCCGGAACAACGGTCAGGCGACAGCCACGCTCGACCAGCATCCGCAGGATGTTGAGTTTCACACCGAAGTCGTAGGCCACAACATGGAACGGCAGCTCGGCATCAGTTTTATCCTGATGGCCTTCGCCCAGCTTCCATGTAGTGGAGCTCCAGTCGTAACGCTCGGTCACGCTGACCTCTTTTGCCAGATCCATGCCCTTCAGACCCGGGAACGCACGTGCGGCTTCCAGGGCCTTATTTTCGTCCAGATTTTCACCGGCCATGACACAGCCGTTCTGCGAGCCCTTCTCACGCAGAATGCGGGTCAGGCGACGGGTATCGATATCGGCGATACCGACAATGTTATTGGCCTTAAGGTACTGGTCCAGCGACTGTTCCGAACGGAAGTTGCTCGCCACCAGCGGCAGATCACGGATCACCAGGCCGGCGGCCCATGTGCGATCGGATTCGGCATCTTCCGCGTTGGCACCGGTGTTTCCGATGTGTGGGTAGGTCAGGGTCACAATCTGGCGGCAGTAGGAAGGATCGGTCAGGATCTCCTGATATCCGGTCATGGAGGTGTTAAACACCACCTCACCACTGGACTCACCATCGGCGCCAATTGCTATTCCCCTGAAAATGCTGCCGTCTTCAAGGGCTAGAATGGCTGGTCGCGTCAATTGAACCTCCCCGCGCATGCGCTGCATAATCTGGACAGTTGGATAGGATACGTGCAAAAAAGCGAGGCAAAACACGATGTTTACCTCGCTTTCATATGTCTGGCTGTGTTCCGCCTGCATTCGTAGCAGGTTAAACGCCAGTATTCTAGACGATCAGCGCTCTGGAGTCCACGCGAAAAGCCCCTTAGAGGGCCTGTGTGGCGGGTCCGAATCACAACGAACAGGAGCAGACCTGCCCTGCCCCCCAATCGTGAGCCGACACTTTTGTGAATAAAAATCAGCAAGATACTTGACGCGTCAGTTACAGACTGGTTGAATAGGCGCCTCTTCTAGCCCAGATAGCTCAGTCGGTAGAGCAGGGGATTGAAAATCCCCGTGTCGGCGGTTCGATTCCGTCTCTGGGCACCAAATTCCGAAAGGCCTGCATGCAAATGCAGGCCTTTTTCGTTTACAGCCCTGCCTGCCGACCTATCAACTGCATGAATGCAGCCGTCGCTGCCGTATCCGGCCGCTGCCGATGGCGCAGAATATACAGTGGCCGACGGATACTGCGCTGCGGAACCAGCCTCACCAGCTCGCCACTTTGAAGCGAACGTCCCACCACCTGCAGCGATAGACAGCTTACACCCAAACCAGCCAGTACGGCGTGATGAATCGCCTCGGAGCTCCCCAGCTCCAGCCTGACACTGCTTGCCGTGAGTTCAGGGAACTCCCCCTCTACCACACTGCGCGTGCCCGAGCCTTTTTCTCGCATGATCCAGGGCATCTGCTCCAGCGTCACAGCGGCTTCAGTCCAACCGCCAGCGGCCGATGCCACCACAACCATCTCATCATCCTGCCAATGGGTCAGCTCCAGATCTGGATGCCGCGCCTGTCCTTCCACCAACCCAATATCCAGCTCACAACGCGCCACACGTCCTGCAATCACTTCGGTGTTAGCGACCTCAACTCGACGACAGGGTTGCTCAACACCACCCCGCCCCAATAATTGCGGCAGCATGTAGTTGCCGATAGTGGTACTGGCTCCGACTGCCAGCCGCCCCTGAGTACTGGAAAACAACTCATCCAGCTCACATGCCTGCGCCATCAGCAACTGTGCCCTTGGCTGCAGTCGTCGGCCCGCCTCATTCAGTACCAATCGCTTGCCGACACGGTCAAACAGCCGCACACCCAGGCGCTGCTCCAGCTCGGCCAGCGCATTACTGATGGCTGACTGTGACAGCGCCACCTGCGCCGCAGCTTGCGTAGTTGATCCCTTGGCAGCAATGGCCAGGAAAATTTCCAGCTGGCGAAGAGAGATCATCTTTTTTACCTATTTTTATGGTAGATATTATATAAATTACTCCTTTTACTAATACATTGCAGCTCTATAAGGTAGCCAGCCCAGCCAAGAGGTCTCGCTGCCATGTTTGTTACTCTGCTCAGTCGACATTATCTATTTACAGGCCTGGCACTGGCCTTTTTTCTAACATTGACCGCCCTGTCGCTGGTCCAAATGCCGCTGCCAATATTCCCCCTGCTGGGTCCACTGACACTGGCCATGTTACTGGGTATGGCAGCAGGCCACTGCAGCCGTTCGGATTTCACCCAGCAGGCCGAACGCGGCCTGCAATTTTCCCGTCACTACCTGCTGCGAGCTGGCATTATCCTCTATGGACTGCGCATCAGCCTGGATGACCTCAGCACTGCCGGTTGGGGGGCTCTGCTGATTGATGCAATTGTGGTCACGACCATCCTGCTCACGGCGGCCTGGGCCGGGGTGCGCTGGTTTCGACTCGACGTACCGACAGCCCTGCTGATCGGCGCCGGCAGCGCCATTTGTGGTGCTGCTGCCGTTCTGGCCACGGCGCCAGCCCTGCGCGCGCGCAACCAGGCCGTACCTGTCGCCATTGCAACGGTTGTATTGTTTGGGTCAGCGGCCATGCTGCTGTACCCCTGGCTGTTTACACAAACCTGGGTAATGACGCTGCTTGATGGTTCGGCACGGGACTTTGGCCGCCTTGTTGGGGCCACTACACATGAGGTCGCACAGGTTACCGCCATAGCCGCTACGTTACCTGCGGATGGCGCTCACACGGCTGTGGTTACCAAGCTGATGCGTGTGATGCTGCTGGTACCGGTTCTGCTGGTTCTGAGTCGTCTGTTTCAGCATCGGACAGAGAACAGCGAAACACCGAGCCTGACCATCCCCTGGTTTGCGCTGGTTTTCATGCTGCTGCCGCTGGTGAACAGTCTTGAGCTGATACCAGCCGCCATACTGACATGGCTCCACCAGCTGGACCAGCTGCTGCTGGGGATGGCGATGACCGCTCTGGGATTTGCAACCCGGATCAGTGCGATTCGGGCTGCCGGCTGGCGCCCACTGGCGCTGGGCGCTCTGCTGTTTGTGTTGCTGCTGACAGGGGGTGCCCTGCTGACGCTGTTGATCAGCTGAAGGCGCGGGCCGCTTCGATCCTGTTCTGTGCTCCCTGCAACTCACTCTGGGCACTTTCAGACCCCTCGGCGCAAAATTCAAGATCGGTCAGGCGACCGTTCTTAAGGCTGTAAATCCAGCCATGCACACTCAGCTCCTGACCACGATTCCATGCATCCTGCACCACAGTAGTGTTACAGACGTTATAGGCCTGCTCAATCACGTTCAGCTCGCACAACTGATCGATCTGCTGCGGCGTATCCTTCCAGACACCGACCAGCGCACGGTGCTTGTAGTACACATCGCGAATATTGCGCAGCCAGTTGTCAATCAGACCATGTGGCCGCTGCTCCATCGCGGCGCGCACACCACCACAACCATAGTGCCCCACCACCATTACATGCTTCACCTTCAGTACCTCCACTGCGTACTGCAGCACAGACAGGCAATTCATGTCGGTATGCACCACGATATTGGAGACATTACGGTGAACAAACAGCTCGCCGGGCAACAGATCAACGATCTCGTTGGCCGGAACACGACTGTCGGAGCAGCCGATCCAGAGGTACTCGGGCGCTTGCTGACTGGCCAGCGTGGGAAAGAACTGAGGGTCCTGCTCCCGGATGCGATCAGACCAGTTGCGGTTATTGGTAAAAAGCGTCGACAGTTTCTTCATGTTTTTTCAATCCGCAGATACAACACAGGCAACGGTGTATCACACCGCTGCCTGTCAGACTCGCACAACAGGGAGGTGGGTTAGCGGTGATACTGGGCACTCAACTCGTGCACCGCATCCACAAACACCTTGGCACTTTCCGGATCAACAAACTGATGAATGCCGTGCCCCAGGTTGAACACATGACCATTGCCAGAACCAAAGCGCTGCAAAATATCCGCCACCTCGGCGCGAATACGATCAGCCGGCGCATACAGCACGCTTGGGTCCATATTGCCCTGCAGCGCAATACGGTCACCAACGCGGCGACGGGCATCATCGATATTGGTGGTCCAATCCAGGCCCAAAGCATCGGCACCTGCTTCGGCCATCACTTCAAGCCACTGCCCGCCATTTTTGGTGAATAGAATCACCGGCACACGACGGCCTTCGTGTTCACGAATCAGGCCATCAACGATCTGCTTCATGTATTTGAGCGAAAATTCCTGATACATGGGGCCGCTGAGCACACCACCCCAGGTATCGAAGATCTGTACCGCCTGAGCGCCACTGCGGATCTGCTCATTCAAGTAGGTAGTTACCGACTGCGCCAGCTTGTCCAGCAGCGCATGCATCACCTCGGGCGTGGCATACATCATCTGCTTGATATGGCGGAAATCCTTGCTGGAACCGCCCTCAACCATGTAAGTCGCCAGCGTCCAGGGGCTGCCGGAAAAACCGATCAGCGGTACACGACCGGACAGAGCGCCACGAATCTCTTTCACGGCTGCCATGACGTAGTCCAGATCGGTGGCGGCATCGGGGATCGGCAGCTCGGCCACATCCTTCTCGGTTCGGATGATCTTCTTGAAACGCGGGCCTTCACCCTGCTCAAAGTAGAGCCCCAGACCCATGGCATCGGGGATAGTGAGGATATCGGAAAACAGGATGGCCGCATCCAGATCGTAACGCTCCAACGGCTGCAGTGTCACTTCACAGGCCAGCTCACGATTTTTGCACAGACTCAGAAAGTCTCCGGCCTGCGCCCGGGTGGCACGGTATTCCGGCAGATATCGCCCTGCCTGTCGCATCATCCAGACCGGTGTCACATCGACCGGCTCACGCAGCAGCGCCCGCAGGAAGCGATCATTTTTCAGTTCAGCCATCGCGCTCTCAATCCTGTTCGCAGTTAATTCAAGGGGCCTATTGTAACCGTTAAAAGGCACAAATGCGCATGGACCTGATCACATCCATCCAATTGCACCGGACAATAACTGGTCTATGGTTAACCCATACTCCATTGACCACGGCAATGACGGCACTCACATGAACCGATCGACACAACTGATCAGCCTGCCCAGTTCGGCAGACCAACACGACCATCATTACCACCAACTGGTTTTTGGGCTTGAAGGCGAAACGGAATTTGAGCTGGTAGGCCACAGCCGAGAAGTCAGCATCGGCCATGGCTGCCTGGTTCCCTGCTCGACCGAGCATATTTTCAGCGGACTGGGCGACAACCGCATTCTGGTCGTCAATCTGCCGGCATACAGTGAAGACCGTCAGCAGCAGGAGCGTGTCGAGCAGCTGTTCCGCAGTGCACGCTACTTCAACTGCCCACCGCAATTGCAGTTGCTCTTGCGCACCCTCAGCCGCGAGGTAGAAAGCAGCCCCGAAGACTCGCTGCTGCTTGAAGCCTGCAGCAACACACTGCTGTGCTCATTGCAGCGTCAGCTGGAATACCTTCCTCTGCCACAGCCTCGCGGCATGGCGGGACGACTCAACCTTGAGCTGCTGGATGATTACCTTGAACTGCATATTGAAAGGCGCATCAGCGTAGCCGAATTGGCAGGCCTGTTTTGTCTCAGCAGCAGCCAGTTTTTTGCCCGCTTCAAAACTGAAACAGGTCGCACACCGCAGGAATACGTCAGCGAGTACAGGCTGCGAGCTGTGCGCAGCGCCCTGGAAAACTCCGCGGCACCCATTGCACAACTTGCAGGGCGTTTCGGGTTTTGCAGCCAGAGCGCGTTGACTCGCGCATTCAGCCAGCGCTTCCAGATTTCACCGGCGCATTATCGGCGCCAACACGGCCAGGCTCTGCCGGAGGATTTGGCAAAACAAGCATAGATTCAGACAAGACCTCTCCGCACAGCCTGTTATTAAATGCAGTTCGAGTGGGTAATCCTGCCCTCTTGAACGGCCGCGACTGACGATACGGCCTGCGTGTTGCAGCCCGCCATCAGCGGAGAAGAGTTGAGGAAAAGTCTATGTTCAAAGCGATTGATGCCCTGCATCCGGGATACATCGAGCAGCCATTGGAAACGCTCCAGGCGCAGATCTCCCCGCTTTATGCCATCGACGAGGGCCAATGGCTGCGTGAGCTGATGCCACTCGCCGAGCCGACCCGCGATCAGATCAGCAGCACCGAAGCCACCGCCACCCGCCTGATTGAGCAGGTGCGTGCCGATGATGGCGCCATCCATATGATCGATGCCCTGTTGCTGGAATACAGTCTGGACACCCGCGAAGGAATCCTGTTGATGTGTCTGGCTGAAGCACTGATGCGGGTACCTGACGCCGAGACAGCCGACGCCCTGATCCGCGACAAGCTCAGTGTCGCCGACTGGAAAAGCCACCTTAAGCATTCGGACTCCGTACTGGTCAACGCTTCCACTTGGGGTCTGTTGCTGACCGGCAAGGTCGTAACGCTGGACGAACGCGAAGACGGCACACCGTCCGGTGTCATCAACCGTCTGGTCAATCGCCTCGGCGAGCCTCTGATCCGCAAGGTCATGCAACAGGCGATGAAGATCATGGGGCATCAGTTCGTACTCGGCCGCGATATCGATGAAGCCATGAAACGCGGCAGCGACTTTCGCCAAAAGGGCTACACCTATTCCTTCGACATGCTCGGCGAAGCGGCACTGACCCGAGCCGATGCAGCCAAATACCTGAACGATTACAGCAACGCCATCAATTTTGTCGGCAACTATCAGGACAAAAAAGCCAAGGGACCCAAGCCCAGCGTATCGATCAAACTGTCCGCCCTGCACCCTCGCTACGAGCCCGGCCAGGAAGAGCAGGTTATGCAGCAACTGTTCGAGACTGTGCTCAAGCTGATTCGTCAGGCACGGGCACTGGATGTCGCGATCACCATCGATGCCGAAGAGGCCGACCGACTTGAGCTGTCGCTGGAACTGTTCCAGAAGCTGTATCAACATCCTGACTGCCAGGGCTGGGGCGGCTTCGGACTGGTTGTGCAGGCTTACTCCAAGCGAGCGCTGCCGGTGCTCGTCTGGCTAGCCGCACTGGCGAAACAGCAAGGCGACCTGATACCGCTTCGCCTGGTCAAGGGCGCCTACTGGGACTCTGAAATCAAGCTGTGCCAGCAGAAAGGTCTTGACGGTTACCCGGTCTACACCCGCAAGGAGGCCACCGACGTATCCTATTTGGCCTGCGCGCGCTTTCTGCTCAGCAACCACGTCAAAGGCCTGATCTGGCCACAGTTTGCCAGCCACAATGCACACACCGTTGCGGCCATCATGACCGAAGCGCAGCACAATCAGTTCGAATTCCAGCGCTTGCATGGCATGGGTGATGCTCTGTATGACCGAGTACTGGAACAGGCTGGTGTTGCGGTACGCATCTACGCACCGGTTGGCAATCACAAAGACCTGCTGCCCTATCTGGTGCGTCGCCTGCTGGAAAACGGCGCCAACAGTTCATTCGTACACCGACTGGTTGATGCTCGCTGCCCTATCAGCGATCTGGTAGAGCACCCCTGGCAGACCCTGAACAAGCGTGATCCGCTGCATAACCCACGCATCCCGCTGCCACGTCACATCTACGGTGACAAGCGCCTGAACTCACGCGGCCCGAACATCGATATTGCCGCTGAATGGCAACCGTTCAGTGCCGACATTCAACGTTGGCTCAACCACCAGTGGCAGGGAGGGCCGATCATCAATGGCCAGCGCCTGACGACCGGCACCGAAATTCAGGTAAAAGCACCCTATGATCACCGCATCAGCGCCGGCCAGGTATACTTTGCCGACAGCACCTGCGTAGAACAGGCGATTGCCGCCGCACAGGACGGCGTTCAATCATGGCAACAAACCCCGGTGGGGGTCCGCACACAGGCATTGATGCGACTGGGAGATTTGCTGGAAGAGCATCTGGCTGAGCTGGTTGCCCTGTGCCATCAGGAAGCGGGCAAAACCATCCAGGACGGGATTGACGAAGTGCGTGAAGCGGTGGACTTCTGCCGCTATTACAGCCTGCAGGCCGACCAGCTCTTCAGCACCCCTCTTGAGCGCACCCTCGCCGACGGCAGCCACTGCCAAATGATCCGCAACGGCCGGGGTGTGTTTGTCTGTATCAGCCCCTGGAACTTCCCGCTGGCCATTTTCCTCGGCCAGATTACAGCTGCACTGGCTGCCGGCAACACGGTCATCGCCAAGCCCGCCGAACAGACCAGTCTGATCGCAAGCCGTGCCATCGAACTGATGCTTGAAGCCGGTATCCCCGGCAGCGCCATTCAACTGCTGCCCGGCGATGGCGCCACGGTCGGCGCCCCCCTGACAAGCGATCCTCGCATCGCCGGTGTCGCCTTTACCGGTTCCACCGAAACCGCTCGGCTGATCAATCGCGCTCTGGCCGGATGCAATGCCGAACCGGTCCCGCTGATTGCCGAGACCGGCGGCCAAAATGCCATGATCATTGACTCGACGTCACTGCCCGAACAGGTGGTGAAGGATGCCGTGCAGTCCGCTTTCGTATCGGCAGGTCAGCGCTGTTCGGCTCTGCGCGTACTCTGTGTACAGAGCGATATCGCCGATCGCATCATCGACCTGCTGCAGGGTGCCATGGCCGAGCTGAAAACCGGCAATCCCTGCTTGCACCGCACCGATGTCGGTCCTGTCATTGATGCCGAAGCGCAGCAGGGGTTGCTGAGCTATATCGATCAGATGCAGAGCCATGCCAAACTGCTGGCTCAGACGCCGCTGCACGCAGACGCGGATCAGGGCACCTTCGTACCGCCCACTGCTTTTGAGATCGACTCCATCGAACGACTGGGCCGCGAGCAATTCGGTCCGATCATGCACCTGGTACGCTATAAAGCCCGTGACCTGGACAGGCTGATCGATCAAATCAACCACTGCGGCTATGGTCTCACGCTCGGCATTCACAGTCGTAACGAAGGTACTGCAGCACATATCGAGTCGCGTGCACGCGTCGGCAATACCTACATCAACCGCAACCAGGTCGGCGCCACCGTCGGCGTACAACCGTTCGGCGGGCAAGGTCTGTCCGGTACGGGTCCAAAGGCCGGTGGCCCGCACTATCTGCTACGCTTTACTCAACTGGCTACGGCAGCCACGCCCAAGGCGGAGGAAGAATGATGCACACCACCGATACACTGGATATTCAGGCAACCGCCATCTGGGAAGCATGGAACCGCCGTGGCTTTGCCGACCGCTGCCAACTGCTGGGACCGATACTGGAACAGCTGCCGGCACATGCCGAAGCGGCTGCCACCGTACGCCTGGCTAAGCAATTACTGCAGGATGCCGCGGCTTTGGAGCCTGTTATCGCCCTGCCAGGACCGACCGGCGAATCCAATGAACTGTACCTCACCGGACGCGGTGTGGTGCTGGTCTTGGGTAACGAACATAGCACACACTCCCTGATCACTTGCCAACTGCTGGCAGCACTGGCCTGCGGTAACGCCGTGGCCCTGCACTGGCCCGAGCAGGCAGAGTGGTCAAGCGCCCTGGTGGATGCCTGCCACCAGTCCGGTGTGCCCAAAGGCGCATTGGTGCTCAGCGAAGCGACCTCTTCCAAGGATCTGCTGCAAACACCAGACCTGCGACTGGTGATCAGCAGCGGAACGCCCGAGCAAATCATTGCACTCAACCGCACCTTGGCTGCTCAAGATGGTGTACTGATTCAACTGGTGGCCGAAACCGATACCACCAACTGCCCCCAGCTCGTAAGTCCTGATTTCCTGTTACGGCTGGTCACGGAAAAAACCCGTACCATTAACACCACCGCTGTCGGCGGCAATGCAACCCTGCTTGAGCTGGGCAGCAGTGCCGTGTGACGTGTAATCCCCATGTGGTGCGTACTGCACCGAATGTGGGGCTCAATGACCACTCCCGGCTTCTCTGAACCACCGGCACGGGAGTGGCGCAAATAACAGAACCCCCATCCGGGGATTGCAGAGAGGCTTTTTGCATGATTGAAAGCAGCTATGCCGTTTACGGCACCTTTATCGTTTATCTCATCCTGATGCTGGGCATAGGCCTTTACGCCTATCGTCGCACGGCAAGTTCATCCGACTACTTCCTCGGTGGGCGCTCTCTCGGGCCTTGGCCGGCGGCACTGTCTGCCGGCGCTTCCGACATGAGTGGCTGGCTGCTGCTGGGGCTTCCCGGCTATGCCTTCACCTCAGGACTTGAATCACTTTGGCTTGCCGGCGGCCTGCTGTTGGGTACCTGGGCCAACTGGCGCTTTACAGCTCAACGCCTGCGCACCTACAGCATCGAAGCGGGTGACGCCCTGACGTTGCCCGAGTACTTTGCCAACCGTTTCTGTGACAACACTCGCTTGATCCAGATTATATCCGCCTTTTTTGTACTGCTGTTTTTCCTGTTCTATACCAGCTCCGGCCTGGTCGCCGGCGGCAAACTGTTCGAGACCGTATTTGGGCTTGAATACAGCACGGCACTGATCGTAGGCACCATCTGTATCGTCTCCTACACTCTGTTCGGCGGCTTCCTGGCGGTATCCTGGACCGATTTGGTTCAAGGTTTGCTGATGGCTGCAGCCCTTATGATCGTTCCCATCGCGGTAATTCAGGCTGACGGTGGCTTTGGCGCCATGTGGAGTTCCGTTGAGGCACGCAATCCTGAGCTGTTAACCCTGTTCAACGGGACCGACGGAGAAGCCCTTGGCTTCATTGCGATCATCTCTCTGGCTGCCTGGGGTCTGGGCTATTTTGGTCAGCCCCACATCCTTGCCCGTTTCGCTGCCTGTCGCAGCAACAGGGACATCAACACAGCGCGTCGCATCGCCGTGGGATGGACGGGGCTGTCGATGGCTGGGGCCATTCTGGTCGGCCTGGCAGGCATGGTCTATGTTGAAGCCGAGCTCGGCGGTGTACTGCAAGACGGCGAGACCATTTTCATGCTGCTGGTGAACGCCATCTTCCATCCGATCATCGCCGGTATTCTGCTGGCCGCCATTCTGGCCGCGATCATGAGTACCGCAGATTCCCAGCTGCTGGTTTCCTCCTCCGCACTGGCTGAAGACTTCTACAAGCAACTGCTGCGCAAGAACGCATCACAGAAAGAAATCGTCATGGTCGGCCGTCTTGCGGTAATCGGCCTGTCGTTTGTTGCCATGATGCTGGCGTTCGATCCAGACAGTACCGTACTGGGGCTGGTTTCCTATGCCTGGGCAGGCTTTGGTGCGGCGTTCGGCCCTGCACTGCTGATCAGCTTGTACTGGAAGAACATGACCCGTAACGGCGCACTGGCCGGTATCGTGATCGGTGCCGTAACCGTTGTTGTCTGGAAACAGCTCAGCGGCGGTCTGTTCGACATGTACGAAATTGTACCGGGCATTGTTTTTGCCACTGTTGGGATCTTTGTTGTATCGAAGCTGAGCAGCCAGCCTGACGAAGAGATCCAGGCCCAGCATCAGCGCATGCTGAAAAATCTGTAGGAAGGGCTAGAGATAAAGAGTCTAAACCCACTCCAGCACCCGGGGAACTGGTTGCCGGAGTGGGTAGACCGTAAACACCCGTGAGCGTGGATGTTGAGAAAAACCAGCCACCTGGCGGTGGCTGGAAGCCGAAGTGTATTACAACAGAATGTGAATTACACCCGCAAAAACATCTTCAAATAACCAAACAATGACACTTCCTGCCGCAATACCCATGGTATTGGCCAACATGTCCAGCCAACAGAAACCGCTACCCCAGTAGTGATCCCAGCACTCCTTTGCCAAACCGATCAACACAACCACAAGGGCCGCCCCCCATATTTGCAACACCAGAGCCGCTACAAGCATAAGGACAAGGCTGTAAAAGAAGTGTTGCCTCTTGTCATACTCCTGACTGTGCTTGATCAAGGCGCGGCAAAAGAAAACCAGCTGCGTCATTGATTCTCCTGCCTTTCACACATGTTTCGATAAAGCTGGAGATAACGTGATGCCATTTCTTGCGCAGTGAACATTCCCAGAAAACGAGCATATCCAGCAAAACCCATTTTCCTACAAAGCGACGGATCGTCATGCAAGCGACGCATCGCCTCCGCCAGCGCCAAACTATCTGCTGGTGGTACAATCAAGCCCGTCACATCGGCCTGATTGACATAACTGGTACCGGTTTCAATCTCACAAGTGATAAGTGGGAGTCGCATCATTTGAGCCTCAAGCAAGCTGATACCAAAAGCCTCAGAGCGAACATGAGAGGGAAATACGAATATTTGCGCTAATGATAGCAAAGCGACCTTTTCTTCCTCACTGACCTCAGTAATAAAGTGAATATTAGACGCTCCTGAAGCTTCATGCCGTAGTTGCGGCTCCATCTCACCCCGACCAGCAATGACAACCGGTATCCCGGTTTCTCGTGCCGCATTTATCAGATAGCTGAGCCCCTTGTAGTAACGAAGAGCCCCCAAGAACAGGCAAAAGCCTTCTCCAACCTGCTCCCTCAGTCGCGCCTGAACCTGTGGATAAACCGGTGGGTAAGTAAGAGGGTTCACACCCAGAGGAATCACATCGACCTGGCGGTCGAGCGTCTTCAACAGCATGCTGCTTTGCACATAGTTGGGAGAGGTTGCTACCACAGTGTCAACCGAACGCAAAAACTTGCGAGCCAAAGGCGTGTAAAGAAGATTGAAGAATCGCTGGCGCACCACATCGCTGTGGTATGTCACTACCGCAGGTGGCATTCTGCGACGAAGCCTTGCCGACAAATAGAGCAGGTCTTGAAGGGGGAATGGGTGGTGGAAATGTAGTATGTTCGCCCAATCAAGCAATTGCTTGAATTGGCGAAGATAGTTGACGCTGAAAGGCATGGAGGCAAGGGTGGTCATTTGGGGGCAAAAATAGACCTCTGCCCCGCAAGGCCACTGCTCCACACGTAGCTCACTTGCCTTCGTGCAAACCAGAACTCGATGCCTAACCCCCTGCACACTGGAGTAACGCGATATGTTTTGGATCACAACACCAACACCGCCAATATCCTCCGGCGGTGCGGACTTGTAGAGATGAAGAACGTTCAACAATCAGCCTGCCGTGTTGGCCGCATATTCAACGCTTCGCACTTCCAACAATGCATTCACGCGCTCTAGATCTTCCTCATTCAGGGTTCCACTCCAACGCTTCAGCACGGTGTAACTGAGCAAAAAACTATATTGTGCTTCGAGTAGATCACGCTGAGCACTGTACTGTTCACGGGCACGATCCAACACATCAACTGCATTGTTGATACCAAAGGTAAAGCTTTTCTCAGCCGCTTCTCTGGCTTTAACTGCAGAACTCAGTGCGAGGCGTGCAGCAGACACCTTTGCCAAAGAAGACTCCGTGTTAAGGAAAGCCGTTCTTACTTCCCGCAACACCTGGCGTCTAGCTTGCTCAAGCTCCTGCTGGGCAATAACCATACTCTCATACGCCGCATTGCTTCGGGCCTGAGTGGAGCCGCCAGAAAACAGGGGGATCTGTACGCTTATCGCAGCCACGTTAGACTCTGTCTCACCTGACTGCGAATTTTCATAGCCAATGTTGCTTTTCTGGCTTGAAAGCTGCAAAGACACCTTTGGCATATGTCCCCCAAACGCCTCTTTCTGGCCACGACGCTGTGCTTCAACAGCCGCCAACCGAGCTTGCATAAGAGGGTTCGTTGCCAAGGCCTGATCGCGCCAGTACTCATGTGTTTTAAGGTCAAAAGCTTCAAGATTGGGTTGCGAAGCCAAACGCTCAAGCTGCTCATATACGGGGCGGCCAATGACCTCGCCCAACCCTTCACGTGCTACCCAGATACGGTTTTCTGCCTCAATCTCATCGGATTTAAGGCGATCAAGCCGCGCCTCGACTTCAAGCTTTTCAGTTATTGAGGCCAACTGACGGTCATATAATGAATTGATTCGCTCAAGGTTCCTTTCAACCACACGCTTTTCAGCCTGTATCAACTCCAGAGAGTCCTGGGCCGCAAGGACATCAAAGTAACGCTGCACCAGGTCAGCAGTCGCACCCTGAATATCGTTTTCACCTTGCGCTTCCGCCTGCTCGCTCAAGGCACGGGAGCGCTGAAAGCTCTGCCAGACGGGCGAGTCATACAACACCTGAGTGATGGAGGCCGAGTAGCGCTCACCGCTGTAATTGGTATCTGTCATACCCGACACATAGTTCGTTCGCGTCAGACGCGCATCGGCATTCATTTGAGGCAACAGGCGCCCCAAGGCTTCGCGTTGCTGGTGACCCGCTCGCCGTGCAGCCGCTTGGGCTGCCAGTATGCGTGGGTCTTGGCTCTGCGCCTGCTGATATAGTTGCAACAGATCAGACGCACCACTGGTGGCCTCCTCGGTATCTGCAGCAGCAGCCTGTTCCTCCGCCTGCACCGCAGGCAGGAAAGGTAACGGAGCAGCCATCAACAGCACCAGTGAGCAGCGTCCCAACAGCCCGCCTATTTGTCGCATATAATTCAGTCCTCTATAAATGAGCGAGCGAAGGCATTGGTTGCCGGCTGTACCAGATATTCAAGCAATGTCCGCTCGCCAGTATTGATAAGCACTTCAGCCGGCATACCCGGAATAAGCAACAGGGGGCCCAACAGTTCACGCCCCTTGTTTGTCAGCTCAACGCGTGCCAGATAATAAGGCATCCCGGTTTCTTCATTGGTCAGGCGATCAGCCGATATATGTGTCACCTCACCTTCAATCACAGGTGTAGTCGCCTGCTTAAACGCACTGAAGCGCACATCTGCCAACTTACCGATGCTGACTCGATCGATATCAATAGGAGACACCTGTGCTTCTATAATCAGATCAGAAGCGGCAGGTACAATATCCAGGATCGGGTCGCCAGATCTGACAACGCCACCCACCGTGTGAACTTTCATACCCAGCACCATGCCGGCTTCAGGTGCACGCACCACCGTACGCTCTACACGGTCAGTCAAGGCACGTTCACGCTCGCGAAGATCAAACAACTTCGACTGCACTTCAGATAGCTGATTCACCACCTCGGTGTGGAAATCCTTTTTCAACTGCAGAATTTGCAGCTCCGTTTCTCCTCGACGCATTTTTGCCTGTGCAATATTGGAGCGATTATCGGCCATTTCACCTTCAAGCTCAGACACTCTCCGCTCCAGATCACGTAGGCGTTGCTTATCGACAAAGCCATCACTCAGCAACTCTGATAGGTCACGCACTTCATCACGGTAAGACTTCATTAATTCATCCTTACTGCGGATGATGGCTTGAAGACCGCGTACCTGCTCATCAATCTGAGTCATGCGCTGCTCCAGCACACCGATTTCGCCCAGATGTGAATTCATGCGTGCCGTAAAGACCTGACTCTCACTCAATACCGCTTCTTCGACACGCGGATCGTTGCGAGCAAAACTATCGGGAAAGGCAATTTCTTCGCGCCCGTCACGCTCAGCCTGCAGGCGAGCCTCTTGTGCCAAGGCCGCTATCATTTGCCCTTTGACGATCCCAAGCTCCGCCTGTGTCTGGGTATCATCAAGCACCAGCAACACTTCACCCGCAGTTACCTGATCACCGTCACGAACCATGATTTCATTCACGATTCCACCTTCAAGGTGCTGAATCGTTTTACGGTACGTTTTTACGGTGACGACGCCAGGTGCCAAGGCCGCACTATCAAGAGGCGCCACGGCGGCCCAGGTACCAAACATGCCAAACGTCACAAACAGAATTAACAACCCTATCAGGCGCGGTGCCTTATCGGAAACATCCAACTCGAACTGGCCTTCACGTATGGCTTTCAGCTTTTCTGCACTCATGCTTCAATCCCTTAGGCCGGTCGGGCTACCGCTGTTGTCGGTAACGGTTTCGCTGCTTTATTAAGGTCCGCAAGAACTTGATCTTTCGGCCCAAACATCAATATGGCTCCCTCTTTCATGACCATCAGTTTCTGCACGTGTGACAGTACACTCGCACGATGGGTAATTACAAAAACGGTCACCCCTGCCTGCCTCAGCTTTTCCAGCGCCTGAGCCAATGCGGCCTCACCTTGATCATCAAGATTTGAGTTTGGCTCATCCAACACAACAAGTTTCGGGTTGCCGTACAGGGCTCGGGCTAAGCCTATTCGTTGACGCTGCCCTCCAGACAGCATCCCTCCGGTGGCACCAATGACGGTATCATAGCCTTCTGGTAACTGAAGAATAAGCTCATGCACCCCTGCAGTGCGTGCTGCGCGTACCACCTCATCAGAATCCACCTCACCAAACCGTGCAATATTTTCGCTGATAGTACCGTCAAACAGTTCAATATCCTGTGGCAGATAACCGATGTGCGGCCCCAGTTCATCACGTTTCCAATTAAAAATATCAGCCCCATCCAGCCGCATCTTGCCACCGATAGTTGGCCAAATTCCTAATATTGCACGCACAAGTGTGGATTTGCCTGCAGCACTCGGGCCGATAATCCCTACCATATCACCGGGTTCAACTGAAAACGTGACGCCCTTGACAACCGGCGTTCGAGTTCCTGGGGGGGCAATCATTACATTTTCTGCGCTCACCGCACCAACAGGCTCGGGCAGTGACATGCGCTCCGGTTCCTGAGCTATCTTGCCTAGAATGTCATTCAGGCGATGATATTGAGAACGCGCGCCAACAAACTGTTTCCAAACCCCTATCATTTGATCAATAGGAGCCAAGGCCCGGCCCAAAAGGATTGAACCTGCAATCATAAGCCCTGGGGAAATCTCCTGCTGAACGGCCAAATAGGCACCTAAACCCAAAACAAGCGACTGTACAATAAGGCGTATTGTTTTTGAAAGAGAGGTCAATATACCGGCTCTATCACTTGCGATGCCTTGTAACGCCAATACCTTGTGATTTTTCTCCTGCCAGCGATCACGTATACGCCCAAGCATTCCCATGGACTCAACCACCTCAGCGTTGCGCAGGTTCTTGCTGGTAAACTGAGTGGCGGCCATATTTTCACGATTGGCCTCGTTCAGCATTTTGCTGGTGACCTTTTCGTTAATGACCGCGATAGTTGACAGGATAATCACTGCAATAATCGCCATCACCCCAAACCAGGGGTGGAACATGAACATGATAGCGATATAAATAGGCACCCAAGGGGCGTCAAAAAAAGCAAACAGTCCGTTTCCGGTAAGAAACTGTCTTAACCCGGTCATATCACTTAGCGGCTGGGCACTGGCTTGCATGCCACCTGACGCCAGAGCCTGTTTGAAACTTGCATCATAGAGGCGATTGCCAAGCAAGGTATCCATCCGCGTACTGACTCGTACCATGATGCGCGAGCGTACCCACTCAAGCCCACCCATGGTGACCATCAACAGTATCATCACCAGCGTCAACATCACCAAAGTCGGGATACTGCCGCTTGTTACAACTCGGTCGTATACCTGCAACATATAGAAGGCTGGTACTAACATCAGCAGGTTGATAAACATGCTGAACAGACCCACACTGAAGAAACTGGCGCGACAGGCATGTAGCACCGCTTCCAGATCCGTGCGTTTTTTCTCCATGTAAACCACTCCAAAAGCCTAGAGGCTTGACTACCCGTGATTACCCGTTAGCGACCGATATCAAAACGCCACTTCACTCTGAATTCATGAAATTCGAAGTAGAACTGGCCCATTCGCTCTGGGCCCATCATTAAAAACGTGGCCGATACTACCACAGCATCATGCACACTGACACCTCACAGCCGGGCTAACACAAGCTCTACAGTACTGAGGCTATGTACCTCGTACAAAACCAAGAAACCGAGCAGATGCTCGGTTTTCAGGATACGGCCAAAGCCCGGCAAAGCCGGTTGATGATTTACTCAACAGCCGTGGTGTTGTGCTCTTCTGCCGGAATTTGTGACCAGCCTTCAGCGATCTCAGCAATCAGACCAGACACTTCCTTGACCTTGGCAATATCGTTGTTGCGGTTGGCTTCTATCAGTGCGCGCAGCATATAGTCGTAAAGGCCATCCAAGTTTTCAGCCACTTCGCCGCCTTTTTCAAGATCGAGCGAGCCTTTGAGGTTAACGATGATTTCACAGGCCTTGTTAATCTGAGTGGTGCGCAGCTGAATATCCTTACGCTCAATTGCGCCGTTCGCTTTTGCCAACGCCTCAAGTGTGCCACGGAACAGCATGCTGATCAGCTGGTGAGGGCTGGCAGAGGCTACCGCCGCATTCAAATCAACGCTTTTGTACTGACTCAGGGCCTTGTTGTTCATTCAGTCGCTCTACTCTATCGGAAAACGGTTTAGGGCTGCACTCAGTTACTTCTGTGCTGTAAACGGCAGTCGGTCAAGAATACCATCAAGCGAGTTGCCGGTGGTATTCAGGCTACTGATAATGCGCTCCATTGCCAGAAACTGGGCGCTGATACGAGTTTCATACTGTTCCATACGGCGATCAAGATCTTCTCGGTCCGTGGAAACCTTATCCAGCTGCTTGTCGATATTTTCTTCACGGGTAGCAATGGCGCCATCTCGGGCGAGGAACTGATCAATCAAATTGGTCAACTGACCGCCCATACCGCGTGAAAAGCCGATTGTGAACTCACCTTCGGCAGCCGCTCCTGGCCTTATGGACAGGTTCAGTCCGTAGGCATCAGACCCAAGCTCGGGCAGTAATACATTACCGGCACCAAAGGCAGCTACGCCATCGATTGTGCCCTGAACATCACGACCAGCCGTAGCCGTCAACGTTGAGCCTGCGCCAAGCCCTACATCATCCATGGCGGCACTTTGCTCACTCAAACTCACCTTTGACCCAGCACCATACTCGCGTGATGTAAAGGTAAACTGGCCAGTGTCGGCATCGAAACCGACATCAACCCTGGCGTTGACCGCCTTGAGTTTCTCATCACCATTGATCAATGATTGCAGATCAGAACGCATTGATTCAGCGTCTGTGTAGATCCCGCTCAGGGCGATTTCATTACTGACCGTGCCATCAACACTGATTTTGAAGGTATAACCTCCGCCACTGGTATCCAGCGGGTTATCGAAGAGAGTGCCAACGCTGCCGCCAGCAAGTGATCCCTTGGCAGGGTCCTGTGTGATCTCAACCTGATAACTGCCGGGTACCGTGTTGCCGATCCGCGTACCCATACCCACATCAACGAAACTGTTGCTGGAAGAGGCCTTCTGCGCGAAGAGATCACCGACCAGATCAAAGTTATCGCTCATGGCCGAGCTGAATTCTTTTTCGTTAATGGAAAGCGAACCATCCAGTTCGGTACGTATGCCCAGATTGGTCAGGGCCGTAAAGCCGGATTCGACACCATTAACCTCAGCGCCCACCATACCCCGCAGCTGGCTGATAAGAGCCTTGGCGGTACCATCAGTGGCCAGGTCACCGCGCACCGTATTGTTGTCTTCGTCTTTGCTGTAACCCGTGAGATTCTTCGCAGTGGTCAGGAAGCTGTTATAGGCTTCGACAAAATCACGAATAGACTGCTCAGCCACAGCCTTATCGGCATCGACTGAAAAGTTGACGACTTCACCGTTACTGGGCTTGTTGATTGTGAAGTCAAACCCTTCGATGACATCATCAATGGTATTGGTGTCTCGACGCACCTCAAGGCCATTGATTTCAAGCACAGCATCGCTGGCGGCCTGTGTTTGCAGGGCACCGGTGCCGGCAATAGCCGCTGCCTGATTGTACTCAAAACCTTCAAGGCCGGTTGCCCCATCTGATGCGGTGATCTGCATGGCATTACTGCCACCGGACGGGGCGCTGAGCATCAACTGGTATTGGCCATCAACATTCATCACACTGGCCTGAACACCACTGTCACTCTTGTTGATTTTGTCTGCCAGCGTCTGCAGTGAGTCTGACGCATCAACCGTGACATTCAATGCCGCACGGGCATCGTTGACCTGGAACTGGTCCGGGTCGTTGCCGGAGTAGCTCCATTCGCCAAACTGAATACTCAGCTCACCCGTGGCCCCCAGCGGTGACTTCGGGTCAGCGCTGTTACCCATTACCAAAGACTGGGCCTTGGCCACACTCATCACTTCGATCTGGTAGCTACCGGTTTGCGCGCCTGCCGCCAAGGAGTTGGGCGTGATAACGCCGGTTTCAGGGAAGGCAACCGAGCGCGCGTTAAAGGTGTCACTGTTACCCAGAGGCGCCAGCACCCCCTGAAAATCAGAGAGCGCGCTTTTGAGTGTGCCGTACGCTGAAATTTCAGCTTCGAGCTTTTCCTGCCGAACATCAAGCCGCTGTTCTTTGGGCGCGCGCTCGATCTGAGTCAGCTGGGATACCAGGCTGGTCGTATCAATCCCTGAACCACCACCAAGTGACGAGATAATATTAGACATGAGGGCCTCCCTGGGTTGCGCTTAGGCGGTACAGTGTAGCAGAGACCTGAGTGTGCTTTCAGGCCTTCTCGTCAAAGATCAGGCCAACCATACCTTCAAGAAATTCAGAGAATTTCAGGGTTTCTTCAGTAGGTATCTGGCGCACCACTTCTTCGGTTTCCAGATCCATAACCTTGATCACCACCCTGTCGGCGGTGTCATCAACGGAAAATCTGAGCGAGCGGTTACCGCTCTGCATCAGCTCGTTCATCTTCTCGACAGCTGCCTGCAGCTTTTCAGGGGATACCTCAGGCTTTTCAGCCTGCTGAGCCTGTTGCACAGTATTCGTCGCTGCATTCAGCGTTGGCACGGGCGCAGCCGCATTGGCTGAGGCGGAGTCAGGCAGCTGACGGGAAGATGCGCTTGACTGTTGTGACTGGGCATTTGCATTAATGCCGGAGGTTTCGATACTCATTACCCTTACCTCTTGTTCAAAAAGGCCGCCCCGGCGGGGCAGCCTTACTCATTAAGGATAGACCCTAATGCTTACTGCAGCAGTGAGAGTACCTGCTGCGGTGCGGCGTTGGCCTGGGCCAGCATTGCTGTACCGGCCTGCTGCAGCACCTGGGCACGGCTCAGGTTTGCAGATTCCTTGGCGAAGTCGGCATCTTCTACCCGTGAGCGTGCAGCGGATACGTTCTCGGAGATGCTGGACAGGTTGTTGATAGTGAAGTCCAGACGGTTGCTTACCGCACCGAGGTCGCCACGAGTCGAGTTGATGGTATCCAGCGCGTTATCGATGATACCGATCGCCTTCTGAGCGCCCGCTACAGTTGAAATATCGATGCTGTTAACTGCTGCGCCGAATTTACCTGCTGCTGTGGCATTTGCGTCAAGAAGACCTGTAGCAAGTGCACCATTCGCAGTCACATCTACACTAATTGGCGCGCCGCTATCTGAAGTCAGCTTGACTCCACCAAGTGTATCTGCCACATCGGTACCAGCAGCCAATCCGGCACCAAGGACTGCAGCAAAAGCTGCACCATTATCACTTGCACCAGAAGCATCACCAAAAGTGACCGAAGCGACATCCCCCTCTAAGCGAAGAAAATCGCCTTCTACAACTGCAGTAATCCCAGTTTGATCAGTTACCGCATTAATCTGAGCAGCTGTCGTGGATATCTTTGCATCCGCTCCTGCAGCAACAGTCACACCATTAATTGTGAATGCAGCAGCAGTACCAGCACCTGTTGAGTTAGTGGCTGTATCAATTTCTATAGAGGTGAAGGCACTTGCCTTAACTCCAGTATCTTCACTTACTTCATTGATGGCTTTGATGTTATCCGCCAAGGAAGCAGAGTCCGATGCACCCACGGAGACGCCATTGATTTTAACGTCACCAGCAGCCAGAGCTGTGGCGCCATCCCATGCTGCACCTTCAATGACTCCGCCAACGTTGTTCTCACGGAATCCAAATTCAGCAAGTGTTGAAGTGCTACCAGTTGTGCCTCGTTCAACAGTGATATCTTCACCGTTGTCAGACGACAACGCGATTGATGCGGTCTGGGCACCTACTGGAAGAGTACCAACATTTGCAGTAGCACCAGCAGAAGTCAACTCAATGCTAGTTACATTCTCTGCAGATATAGAAAGCTTACCATCAACAAGGCTTGCGGAAATCAAACCACCGCCTTGCTCATTGAGCTTATCCGCCACTTCTTGCATTGTTTCAGTGCCAGTAATCTGAACCTGAGCGGCTGTACCATCTAGCTTCACGAGATCAACCGTGAGGGTATCTGTTCCTTCAACAAGAACACCTGTTCCTACCGTAGTAGTGGTTGCTTCAGCATAAGTTGATGCTGTAACACCACTTACATTTGTATTGATTTTATCAATCAGCTCACCCAACGTATCTGTGCCGCCAGTCCAAGTCTCGCCAATACCCAGTACAGATTGACCATTAATCATGACTGAATTATTGGTCAGAGCAGTTGTCTGTGCTGCCAAGGTATTTTGCCCCCCCATAACATCGGCACTTGTAGACCCCATACCCAAAGTTTTCGCATCCATAGCCTGGATTTGGAAACTGATGGTTTCGTTGGCTTCAGAGCCCACCTGCAAGGATGTTTCACCCAGCGAGCCGTCCAAAATTTTCTGTCCGTTAAAGGCAGTTGTCTCAGAGATACGGTTGAGTTCTTCAGTCAGCTGCTTCACCTCAGCGTTCAGAGTAGAGCGGTTACCTTCAGAGTAGGTTCCGTTCGCAGACTGAATGGACAGTTCACGCATACGCTGCAGGATGTTGGTAGACTCTTCCAGCGCGCCCTCGGCGGTCTGGATCAGAGAGATTCCGTCGTTGGCGTTACGCACTGCCTGGTCCAGACCACGCACCTGAGAGGTCATACGGTTGGCGATGGCCAGACCTGCCGCGTCGTCGGCAGCCGAGTTGATGCGCTTACCGCTGGTCAGACGCTCCATAGAGGTGTTCAGTTCATTGCTGGATTTTGTCAGCTGATTCTGAGCATTCAGCGACATGATGTTTGAGTTGATTACCATTGCCATGAGTGTTTCTCCTCGATAGCGGTCTGTCTGACCGGCTGTATGCAAATCGTTGCTAAAACTGGGCGGTTGATCCGCTTGTGCTTACTTTATCGACCCACTCGGTACAAACTTTAGGGCTAAATTTGTATGTGCCGTACCGGGTGCTTGTGTTGCTTTATCGGCACGTTCAGACTGGGCATTAGCATTTTTGTGAGGTAACGCGAATGGATAAAATCATGGAGCTGTCGCTGCAACTGCTACAGGTCACCGAGGCGCTGCAATCCAAAGTTGAAGGCGGCGACCTGGCCGAGGTGGAGTCACTACAGCTACAACGTGCCGAACTTGTAGCCGAGCTGGATATTGAAAGCCAGAAGCCCTGGCCACGCGATGTATTGGTTGGGTGCCAAGGCCTTATTAAACAGGCTCAACTGCTTGAGGAGAGCATTCTCAAGCAGTTGAGTGCACAGCGTAAAGAGGTGGGGGAAGAGCACAGCAAGCTGCAGTTGAGCAAACAGGCGCGCAAGGCCTATGACCGGTTCAGTTGAGCCTTAACGTTTCCGGTTTTAACGTATGTAATTGAACAGACTCAGATCCTGAATTTTGGCAAAACTGGCATAGGCGGCTTCTAGGGCAAGCTTGCGTTTGGTCAGTTCTGTTCCAGCTGCAGCGTAGTCCAAATCCTGCACAGATGAGAGAGTACCCTCGGTCATCAATTTGAAGTCCGTATTGGTCATTTCAGCATCATCCAGCGTATTAAGGCGCGACCCGAGCGTAGCCGTGGCTTCAGACAGCCGCTCCTGTGACAGGCTGATCTGATCCAGGGTTTTCGCAAAACGTTCTTGCAGCTCAGTTTGCGCCTGCGCATTACCCACTACCGGCTCACGCATAAGCGCAATGGTATCGAGCAGGGTGTTCAATATGTTGGATGGCGGCTGGGAAAAACCGAGTTTCAGCTCTGATGTCGGCGGCGTATCCACAACAAAGGTTGCGACCGTGGCGTCAGTCACCGTTGTCAGGTCAATATCAAACGACACTGGGGGCGGACCCGCAAGATTGACTGTTTGCAACGGTGAGGCGGAGGGAAGACCCGTTACGCTTGTCAGCGTATTGCCAGCCTGATCCGTCACGGTGTATGCGTATTCATCGCTATCAGCGTCATAGGCCATATCCAGCCTAATATCGCCAGTTGTCTCGCGCATCAACTCCAGGAAGTCCGGTTCGGATGAAATTGTGCCTGCGCCAACCGCCGCGGCACCCTCTCCCTGAATGGCAAGCGCGGACGGATCAGGAGAAACAGGCTCGACCAAGTCCAGTACCAACCTGGCACCCGGCAGCTCTATTTCAGGAACAGCGCCGTTAGTGAATTCGACATTTTGCAACGGGTTACCCGACGCATCCTTCACCACGTTTCCCGCACTGTCACGCAAGGTATATATATTAACGGTAGCACTCGTGACACTGTCGACATATTGATCGACTTCAACACTGATATCACCGGTTTGTCGCATCAATGCCGCAAAGGCATCAGGGTCGGTCACGGTCAGGTTTTCCGGGTCAAAACTGGTCTGCAAACTGCCGGTTGCCCGCAGGCTTGGCTCATCAATCACCGATTCAAACAGGAACTGGCCCGAGTCTGACGAGCGAATGTACAGCTCGCTGGAGACCTGGATCTGGCGGGTAGTCGCATCGCCCTGGAAAACATAGCGATTACCTTGTTGTGTGTAGGTCTGTACTTGTCCCTGTGAGCCCGAAAAGAGATACTCTCCTTTTGCGTCACGCGTATTCATCAGACCGGCCATGTAGCCAACCAGCTCTTCCAGTTCGTACGAAATAATTTGGCGATCCGCATCACCCAATGTGCCGTTAGCTGCCTGCAAAACCAATCCACGGGCGCGGTCAGAGGCAGTATTCAGGTCATCCAGTGTTGTACCTTCCAGCTCCAGCCTACGACGGGAAGCGTCAATATTGCTCTGGAACATCTTCAACTGCGCCAGTTCACGCTGCAACCCCACAACTCGGCTCGCTCCGACAGGGTCTTCCGCCAGACTGGTGAATTTTTTACCGCTGGATATCTTGTTCTGGATCTCCAGCAATGACGTCTGGTTCTCCATCATGTTACGGTTGGCGCTGGTAAAGATCTGCCCTGTTGAAATACGCATAACTACCTCCTCACAGCTCCGATCAAGCTGTCAAAAATACTCTGGTAGGTTGAAATAAGCTGGGCCGCTGCCGAGTATGCCTGCTGGTACTTCACCAGGTTGGCCGCTTCTTCGTCCAGGTTCACACCGGCGACGCTTTGCAGTGCGTTTTCACTGGCGGTCAGCACGGATTTACTCGACGCGAAGGAAATATTAGCGCTGCTGGCCTGAGTTCCCACTTTGGCGAGAAGCTGGCCATAAGTATCTTGATAACTGAAACCATTTACCAAAGTCTGGCTTTGCAGGTCAGACATTGCCAAGGCATTACTGTTATCTGAGTAGCCATCGGTGTTGAACTCAATGGTAAACCGATCACCCGGGTTGGGCTGATTATTGAACGTCAACTCATAGTCATCCCGGGCGATTACAATGGGCTCACCTTCGACATACACCAGATTTTCCATCGATTCGTATATCTCCGGCATACCGGACGCAACGTTACTATAAACGGAGTAGGTGATGTTGCCGTCTGCATCTGGTGCATTGAAGACAATCTCCAACGGCAACTCTGCATTGCCAGTGCGAAGATTCGATGTTGGCAGAGAAGAGGTCAGGGAGATATTGGCAAGCTCAGCATTACCAGTATTGGTACTGGCAGGTTCCACACGCAAGGGGGAGGCAAGGGCGAGCAAGCGTGGGTTGGTAATTTCGGTTCCCATCAGACGGCCGCCCGAGCGTGTCGGTTGTATCAGGTAACTGTCGCCAATGCCCGCATCCCCCGCCAAGGTAAACGTTACGCCATCAAGGCTGACACTCAAACGGTCATTGGCTGAATCTCTGTAGAATGTGCCACTTTGATCCAACCCATTAGCCACCAACAACTCATCCATGTTTGCTGACTCGAAGCGCTGCCCATCACTCAAGCGTGTTATTCGGAAAGTATCAATTCCAGTGACTTCAAACCTGTAGTCACTTCCCGTCAGCGCTTTCACGTCGTAAAAACCAACGTTTGCAGATGTATCCTGGTTCTGATTTTCAGCATGAGCGGTTACTTCACCCTGCCTGAACGGGGTAAACAGGTCATTGCCCATATCACCGTTAAGGTCCATCCCTTTGCGGTGCTGCTCATTCATCGTTTCTGAAAAAACGATCGCCATACGCCCTACCTCGTTCAAGGTAGGCTGAAGGACATTGTCGCGGTAGTTGACCAATCCACCAATTGCACCGTTACCCAGCTGATCAGTAACCAAAGAACGCGTACCCGAGCGGTTTGTCATCCAGATGGCAAGCTGTGTGGGGTCTTCTGCACTGATACCTACTTCAAGCTTAGCCGCGCTGCTGCCAACAACCAAAGGCTGTCCCGTTCCGATCATCACGTTGTAGCTGTCACCCTGATCCGCGATAACACTGGTCGTCACATAACCTGATAACTCTTTAACCAGCAAGTCACGCTTGTCCTGCAATTCATTCGCGTTCTGACCTGATGCCTGCAAGGTCCCGATTTGAACATTCAACGCAGCAATGTTTTCCGTGATCGCGTTAACGGTCTGCACCATGCTGCGAATCTCTGTGTTCACTAATTCAGACTGGGTACGCAGCTTGCTATCAAAATCATTGAATGAGTTCGCCAATGAAGCCGCTTCGGCCAGAAACAGCTCGCGATTAGCAATAAACAGCGGGTCATCTACGACCTGCTGCAGAGAGGAGAAATAACTGTCCATAGAGGACGAAAGACTCGTGGAGTCAGACACCAGCATGGAATCCAGCTGAGTTATCTTAGCAGAGTATGCTTCATTGCTTTTGTAGAACGAGGTATCGGCCCAAACCTGCCTGATCAGAAATTGATCGGTCATCCGCTTGATGTCCTTTACCGCTACACCCAATATTGGAGGGTCCTGCGTCCCCATCTGGATGGTTTGACGGCTGTAGCCGTCGGTATTGACGTTGGCGATATTTTGGCCGACATACGACAACGCTGTCTGATTGGCGTTGAGTGCCTGAACACCAATATTGAGGATACTTGAACTCATCTCGTTTCTCCCAGGCGGAGCAACCGCACCGGCTTATCTGTAACGTATGTGTATCGGCCAACAATCAGCCTTCTTTAGTGCCACGGCCCAAACCGGCCAGCAGGTCACCGCTGAAAATACGTTCTATCTTGTTGGCATATTCAGGATCGGTGGCATAACCGGCGTTGTGCAGTTCACGTACAAAGCGGGTCGGGTCTGCACCCTGCTCCAGCGCCTGTTGATATCGCGGGTTGCTGCGCAAAAAATCAACGTAATCGGTGAAGCTGTCTGCATAGCTGTCATAGGCACGGAAGCGGGCCTGTTCCTTCTCGGGTACACCGCCACGGTATTCCAGCGTTTGTACCTGCGCGGTATCACCTTCCCAGCTGCGGTGTGCCTTGATATTGAACAGGTTACGGCTGCTCTCACCGCTTGTTGCATCACGGGTGATGAACTTGCCCCAGCCGGTTTCAAGCGCGGCCTGCGCCAGCAGAACATTAGGGTTTACACCCAACTCTTTTCCCGCCTGCTCGGCCAGTGGCATCAGTTTTTCAATGAACTCGGCTGGCGTTTCAAATCGGGCTGGCAGGGTTTCTTTCACAGCTGCGGTTTCGGAGCCTGCCTTGTCCTGATCAGTCAGTTCCTGGGTTACAGGTTGAATCGTATCGCTGTTGTCTTCCTGCTCAGACTCGCTGGCTAATGGTGCACGGTAGTTGCCAGACGGTGTTTGCGGCAGCGGCCCGCCACCGAAGGCGCGTGACAGCATCTGCTCAGTCATCGACTGCTGGTCACCTTTTTCTTCATCTTGCCCCGGTGCCACGACAGGCGCGTGTTGCTGACTCAGCTGTTTGACGATGATATCGGCCAGCCCGATGCTGTCCTTTTTCGACAGATCCAGCGTCAGCTGCTGGTCAAACATCTCCTGATAAAACTTTACGTCACCGGAGTTGAACGGGCTGTCTGACGCCAACACGTCACTGGCCTGGCGCATGCTTTTGAGCATCATGTTCATGAACAGTTGCTCAAACTCCTGCGCGACACCTTTCAGGGCGGCTTGTTGGTCATTGCCAGCCTGAGTTTTCAGCTTTTGCAGCTGGTTCAGGTCAGTAAAAAGCGCCGCTTGTGAAGGTGTAAGCCTGCCGCTGTCGATCGCCATATCAGATCACCACCAGTTCAGCCTTGAGCGCACCGGATTGTTTGAGCGCTTCAAGAATCGCCATCAGATCACCGGGCGCTGCCCCCACCTGATTGACCGCTTCAACGATGTCGCTCAGGGTTGCACCTGGCGCAAACTCGAACATGCGGCCCGAGCCTTCTTCAATCTCAATCTCGGTACGCGGTGTCACCACGGTATTACCACCGCCAAGCACATTGGGCTGGGCAACATCCAAATTTTCGGTAATGGCAACGGTCAGACCACCATGAGTGATGGCCACCGGCGATACCCGCACGTTCTGACCGATGATGATGGTGCCGGTACGGGAGTTGATGATGACCCTGGCTGTTTCTTCACCGGGCTGGACTTCGAGGTTCTCCAACACAGAAAGGAACGAGACCCGCTGTGACGGATCGCGCGGAGCTCGCACACGAACAGAGGCTGCATCGAGTGCCTGTGCCATATCAGGCCCCAGCAGGTTATTGATCTGCTCGGCCACTCGACGAGCGGTAGTAAAGTCCGGATGGTTGAGGTTGAACATCAAGCTGTCACCCTGTGCAAACGCATTGGGCACTGTGCGCTCAACAGTCGCACCGTTGGGAATCCGCCCGACACTGGGCACGTTCAGAGACAGGCGCGAGCCGTCACTGCCCTGTACACCGAAACCGGACACCACCAGGTTACCCTGTGCTATGGCATAGACATTGCCGTCAGCACCCTTGAGCGGCGCCATCAACAGACTGCCGCCACGCAGGCTTTTGGCATCACCAATGGTGGAAACGGTGACATCAATCGGCTGACCCGGTTTGGCAAAAGGAGGCAAGTCCGCATGGATCGCGACTGCTGCAATATTCTTTGATTTCGGGTCAACATTGGGAGGAATCGCCACGCCGAAATTGTTCAGCATGTTACGGAATGTCTGTGAGGTAAAACTGGTTTTGTCACCAGTACCGTCAAGCCCCACTACCAGACCATAGCCCACCAGCTGGTTGGTACGCACACCCGCTACGCTGGTGATATCCTTCAGCCGTTCAGCCTGCACAGGAGCAGCCAGCAGGGCCGACAGAGACAGTAACAGCAATCCAAGTCGAAACATTTTATTCATGGTGTTCTCCTTAGAAGCTCTTAAAATGGCCACAACGGACTGATAAAGAAGCGTGCCAACCAACCCATAACGTTTGCGTCATGAGTGGCACCGGTGCCGCTGTAGGTAATGCGAGCATCAGCAAGGCGTGTAGACTCGATACTGTTGTCAGGTCCAATATCCTGTGGCCGCACCAGACCACTCACGCGGATATATTCATCCCCCTGATTCAGAGTCAGCCATTTTTCACCGCGAACCAGCATGGTACCGTTGGGCATCAACTGATGAATGGTCACGGTAATATTGCCACTGAGGCTGTTACGCATATCGGAATTACCCGTGCCCTCAAAACCGCTGTTGCTGTTCATGGAAGCACTGAGAGGGTTGCCGAACAGGGTCAGATCCTGACCCAATACGTTGGGTACACCAATACCGATATTGGTGGTTTTGTCGGTATCGGTTGATGAGCTTTTAGAAGACTGGGTGCGCTCCGTCAGGACCACCGTGATAATGTCACCCACACGATGCGCACGCCCGTCGCTGTACAGATCCATTCCGGTGCCCGCCTGATAGATAGAGCCATTCACCGGTTTGGGTTGCTGCATCTGCGCGGGCTGAATTGGCGCATAATAGGGATTGTCCGGCTTGGGGGCCTTATTGACACATCCCGTCAGCAGCACCAAGCCAAACAATGGCCACAGTCGCAAAAGTCTGGTCATCATTATGTTCACCTTAGCCTGTCATTAGAGCTGCTGGCTGACATAGGACAGCATCTCGTCTGCGGTCGAGATCACTTTGGAGTTCATCTCATAGGCGCGCTGGGTGGTGATCATATCCACAAGCTCTTCGACCGCATTCACATTCGAGCCTTCAAGCATCCCCTGCTTGATGATGCCGCGTCCCTCTTCTCCGGCAAGGCCAACAATCGGCGCACCGCTTGCAGCCGTTTCAATGTACAGGTTCTGGCCTGTTGCCTGCAGCCCCTGGGGGTTAACAAAATCGGCCAATTCCAGCTGTCCCAACTCTTGAGGGTTGGGATCACCCGCTACCGTTACACTCACGGTGCCATCATTGCCCACCGAAAAATTGGTTACCTGGTCCGGCAGGGTGATTGCAGGTTCAACCAGGTAGCCTTCTGAAGTGACCAGACGGTTCTCGCCATCAAGGTGCAACTCGCCATTGCGGGTATAGGCGATGTCACCATTGGGCATGGCAACTTGTAAAAAACCACGACCATTGATTGCCACGTCAAAAGGCTGGTCAGTGATCTGCATGTCACCCGTATGGAACAGCTTCTGGGTACTGACGGTGCGGACACCGCTGCCCAGCTGCAGGCCGGAAGGCAGCATTGAATCTTCACCGGTAGCCGCACCGGGCTGACGGCGAACTTGATACAACAAGTCCTCAAATTCCAGCCGGTCTTTCTTGAAACCAACGGTACTGACGTTAGCCAGATTGTTGGAAATCACCTTGAGCTGAGTGTCCTGTGCGCTCAGACCGGTTTTAGCAACATGCAAAGCACCGTGCATCGGTTATTCTCCTGTGATTCAGCTCATTGAAAGCACTTCTGCTGCTGCAGATGAGTTCTCTTCAGCCGTTTTCATCATTTTCACTTGCATCTCAAACTGTCGCTGAAGACTGATCATAGAGGTCAGTTCAGAGATGGCATTCACGTTGCTGGACTCAAGATAGCCAGCACGCACTTGTACATTCGGATTGGCAGCCAGCGGCACATCGTTATCCGTGTGCATGAAACCATCGCGCCCTTTAAACAACTGACCCTGTTCTGGCTGCACCAGTTTGATTTGATCCACCAAGGCAATTTCGACCGCATTCTCACCGATCGGACGGATGGTGACCGTGCCATCGTTACCAATGGTTATGTTCTCGGCGGGCGGAATCACAATCGGCCCACCACCAGCCCCGATCACCGGCAAGCCGCTGCCTGTCACCAGCTGGTTGGCGGCATTGATCTGCAGTGATCCGTTGCGGGTGTACACTTCGTTGCCGTCCGGCCCCTGAACGGCAAGCCAGCCATCACCGGCAACCGCCACATCCAGATCACGCCCCGTTTGCATCAGTGTGCCACTATCAAGATCCGTGCCGGGCCGCTCACTCATGGAGTAAACGCGAGACTCATAACCTTCACCCAGCACACGCATGGCGCGGGCCTGCTCGAAATCACTCTTGAAGCCGGTGGTCGTCGCATTGGCCAGGTTATTGGCGTGGGCCTGCTGCGCGTACATGTTCTCACGCGCGCCGGTCATGGCAACATACAGCACTTTATCCATTGTTTGCTCCGGTAAAACCTTGCCGTTTGAACTGGCTTTACCCTATAACAAGCAAACTGCGTGCCATAAACGAGAAAGCCGGGCATAAGCCCGGCCTGAATAACATGCAATAATGCAGCTGGTTAGGGTTAGATCTGCAAAATAGCCTGAGTCACTGTGTTGAGGGTTTCCAGTGTTTTGGAGTTAGCCTGGAAGTTACGCTGCCCCTCAATGAGCTTGACCAGTTCAGCAGACAAGTCCACGTTTGACTGCTCAAGGGCAGCAGAGCGAAGCGTACCGTTCAGACCGGTACCTGGCGGGTTAAGCACCGGATCACCGGAAGACAATGTTTGTACCCACTCAGTATTACCGGCATTCTGCAAGCCATCCTGGTTCTCAAAGGTCGCAACGGCAACAATACCCAACTCCGCCAACTGACCATTACTGAAACTGGCGACCATTCGACCATCTTCTGAGAAGGTCACACCGATCAAATCGCCCTTGGTATAGCCATCCTGTGAACGCTTATTCACAATCGATTCGGAGCCAAACTGGGACGAGCCACTGAGATCAAGCTGTACACCCTTGAGATTATCTACATCGGAGTCCAACAGGGCATCTTGAGGATTCGCAGGGTCGGCACCCAGAATAGTGATTGTCGGTGCCTTACCCGCGTTGGAAACATTTCCGCCGTTAACTGATTCCAACACCCCTGTTGTTGTGTTAAAGCTCACCAATATCGGGCCAGGTGCTGTCGGCGTAGCAGGATCTTCCACCAGCGAGCCAGGATCACGTATTTTACCTAGATTCAGCTGATCATTGTCATTAAGGTATGCATATGTGCGATATACACCAATATAGCTGTTATCGCCCTTCTGCAACTCTTGCAGGTCCACCTTCCCTGTTGCTGTATCAAGCCCCAAAAACGGTGCATTCGCCAAGGTGCCTGATACTACCGGGAAGTCCAATATATCGTTATCAACGTCACCTTGTTTAGCCTGCCATTTTATTTCAATTCTATCCTGCAAAGAGTTGTATGAAACAGATTCAAGACCAGGATTCGCATCGATTATTTCTTGCTCAAAACTGGTAATGGTTGCAATAGCACCCTCATACGTCAACTCACTTTTAAGAGTGATGTCTACGCTACCAAAGCTGATAACAAATGTTTCACCCAACTGGTTACCATCAACGCCCGCTGTAAACTTTGTAGGATCCAGCTGGAACGATTGAATCTCATTAGAATCTCTAAATGATTCAGATGCAGGTAGAGTATTATCCACCTCTTTACCGGCCACTTCCACGACAAAATCACCATATTCGGTATATTCTGCATGTGTTTCAAACGAAACCTGACCTGTCGTACCATTCAACACCAGCGTATCCAGATCGATTCGGGGATCACCGCCATTCGCAAAGGTTTCTTTCAGTTTACTCTTGGACTCATCCGTCAGCTGGTAATATACATTGTTGCTGTCATCCAGAATCGGGGCTGTTACATCCCAATATAGTTTTTCTCGATCATTCGCATCTTGCAGAGAGGTAACTGTTGCAGCGCCGCCAGTACCGTTCATTGCCAACTCAAAACCTGACAGCTTTACAGCACTGCCACCCGTACCGAATACTGCGTCTGTCGCTACAGCAGGAGGAACCGCAACGGTATCAACTGTTGCTGCCGTGAACGAACCCGCTCCATCGTCGAGTGCAAACCGATAGGATTCTCGAATAGCCTGCTGTTCTGCAAAGTAAAATCGAATGCTTTGCTCATTCCCCAAGCTATCGAATGTACCGACTGTGGTCGACCATGTATAGGAGTTAGGATTTACCTTATTGAAGACTTTTTCATTATTCGAGGCGTCATCATTTTCATCAATATTGAAAGACAACTCAATTTTTTCAGTCGCTTTAGGTGGACTTTGCTTCTGCGACACTGAAAGATCTTGCAGCGGCAAAATGTTGCCCTGTGGATCAAGCCCAAAGCCTTGTAGCCGCTTGTTATTTTTACTAACAATATAGCCTTCTTTATCCAGCTCAAATGCGCCAGCACGTGTATAAGATATGCTACCGCTACTATCTTTCAGCTGGAAAAAACCTGATCCATTAATAGCCAAATCCAGGTTACTATTCGTAAACTCAATAGTACCCCCACTAAAATCTTGGGCTATATCGCTCACAGTAACACCAGAACCCGGCGTATTACTCGACCCTGCACCCACAACTGCTGTTGCATATATATCACCAAACTCTGTTCGGGAGCCTTTAAACCCGACGGTGCTCGCATTAGCAATGTTATTACCGGCCACATCCAGCATTGTGGTGGATGCCTTCAGGCCAGTGACGGCCGTATTAAAACCTGCCATTTTTGTTACCTCACTTAACCGAGCTGCTTCACTTCATTCATATCGATGGCACCAATGGCGGTATTGACTTTCATACCAATCCCATTTTGCCCCAAAGTGACGCTGTTGATATTGAACCCCATATAGGTCGCTACTTCTTCGTATTCACCATCGGCGCTGCTGGCTGCTTCAGCCACAATACGATAGTTGCCAGCCGGTACATTCTCGCCTGCCTGCCAAACAAAGTTATGATCCCCAGGGGGCTGCGCGCCCATACTGACACGGTCGACGCGCTTACCACTGCCATCATAAATAGAGATGCGTATATCGCTGGAGCTGACATCAGTGCTCACGAGACCATCAACCAGCCCCCCCTGCTGGGGCAGCTGAGCAATGTCTGTATTCACAAACGCACGCTGACCCACCATGGATGAGGCCTGCAGCGCCGCCTGACTGCTGATCAGTGTACTGCTCATGGTTTCCATGGTTTTGGAAAGGTTTTGAATACTTTCTACGTTGCTCAATGTAGAGATCTGCTGCATAAAATCGCTGGTCTCTGCAGGACTAGTCGGATCTTGGTTTTGCAACTGTGCAATCAGCAGCTTCATAAACATTTGACGGTCTTCAGAAACAGAGTCAGTCGCCGTGGATTGAGACTGGTTCTTCTGATTGATCTGATCGTAGATGTTGTTACTGCCGACGCCGTTTACATTGCTCATGGCGTTATCCTCTTACTGACCTTATTGCCCCAGCGTCAGCGTACGCTGAAGCATCTGTTTGGCCGTATTCATAATATCGGCGTTGATCTGGAACGAGCGCGAGGCTGAAATCATATCCGCCATCTCTTCCACCACATTTACGTTCGGGTACCAGATATACCCGTTTTCATCGGCCATCGGGTGATTCGGTTCGTACGCCATGCGCAGGGGCGAATCGCTTTCAATGATCCCTTTAACATCAACACCTTGGCCCGGCACCAATGTCTGCAGGTGATCAGGCAGGTGTTCAGTCTGAGCTTCCTTGAGTGCAAACACCGGCTTGCGGGCGCGGTAGGTTTCCGCTTCGCTGGAACTGATGCTTTCCGCATTAGCCATGTTACTGGCGGTGGTGTTAAGCCGCACTGTTTGCGCTGTCATGGCGGAGCCCGCGATGTTGAAAACGTTACTCAACGACATGTTTATTCACCCTTGATTGCACGTGTCAGCCCCTGGAACTTGCTGTTCAGAAACTGAAAGGACGCTTGATAACGGAGCGCATTGTCTGTGTAGCGAGCCATCTCTTCCTGGGTCTCTACCGTATTGCCATCTACTGACGGCTGGTTCGGAATACGAAACATCAGGTCAGCCGCGGCATCCGGTGACAAAAACTCGGATTGATGACCGGATGCCGTTTTCTTCAACGACAGATTGGCGCCAGCGGTTTCACCTTCGAGCACGGCACTAAAATCCAGATCACGGGCCTTGTAGTTGGGCGTATCCGCATTGGCAATATTGTTGGCCAGCACCTCAGCCCGTCGCGCTCTGAGTATCAGGGCGTTTTCATGAATCCCCAGTGCTGAGTCAAAGTTGATCGCCATTGCCGCTTATCCGTTACAGGTTGCTATATCTGTAATTAAGCAAGCAACGTGCCAGTAGCGAAAAAACCCGTGATGGGTGGCTTTGGGAAAGTTCGGACAGTTTCAGGGAGGCAATATACAGCGGCAAGCGGCAAGGCTGTACCGCTACAAATAGTGCCGAGCGGCAAAGGGCGGCAAGACTGCCGCTCAGTTTTCAGATTGCCTGGTAGATAATACCGGGGCGGCAGTGGATCATTTTATACAAGTCAGACAGGCCTGAGAGAGACTCGGAAGCACCCAGCAGCAGATACCCCCCCGGGCGCAGCTGCTTGTGCATTTTGCGCAGAATTTCGAGTTTTACGTCTGACGAGAAGTAGATCAGCACATTGCGGCAAAAAATCAGATCAAACTGCCCCAGTGAACTGTAAGGCCCAAGCAGGTTGAGGCTTTGAAAGCGCACCCGGCTCTTGATGTGGGGTTTGATACCCCAGCTACCGGTGGGTGATGACTCAAAGTAGCGGTGCAGCCGCTCCTGAGACAGACCACGCCCCAACGCCAGCATTTCATATTCACCTCGTCGTGCCTGATCCAGCACTGTGGTGGAAATATCAGTCGCCAGTATTTCTTCGCCGGACGAAAAAGCCCCGGCATGACTCTGTTTGAACTCGTCAATCACCATACTGATGGAGTACGGCTCCTGCCCGGTGGAGCAGGCCGCAGACCAGATTCGCAGCTTCTGAAAGCGACTTTTCTCATGCAGCTCAGGCAGAAGCTTATTACGCAAGATTTCGTAGGGATGAATATCACGAAACCAGAGGGTTTCGTTGGTGGTCATGGCGTCGATTACCTGTTCTTTCAGGCTGTTGCCACCCGCTCTGCCAAGACGTGCCACCAGCTCACTGAGGCTTGAACAGCCTTGCTGCTGCATGATCTTGCCCAAGCGGCTTTGGACCAGGTACTGCTTGTGTTCAGCCAGCAGAATGCCGCAGCTTTTTTCAAGAAAGCTGCTGAACTCACGGAATTCCGCTGGTGTAATACTAAAGCTGCTGCTCACCCGGAGACGCTCCCCGTCAGCCTTGTTCGACCTGACGGATACGGTTGACTACCACTCCGGCCAGATCGTTCGGGTTGAATTTGGCCAGGAAACCGTCGGCCCCTACCTTTTTCACCATCGATACATTGAAACCGCCGCTCAGTGAAGTGTGCAGCACCACATGCAGTTTAGACATGCGCTGGTCTTCACGGATCATGGAGGTCAGGGTGTAGCCGTCCATTTCAGGCATTTCGATATCAGAAATCACCATCAGGAAAAAGCTTTCAACATCCACCCCTTTTTCGACCAACCCTTTCAACAGATCAAGCGCCTGACGCCCATTGTTGGCAATCGAAACCTTCACGCCAAGGTCTTCCAGGCTGCGCTGCATCTGATTGCGCGCCACGGCCGAATCATCGACGATCAGAACGTGGCGCTGGCGCGCGCGGGCGCGATCATCCTGAGTCGCTACTTCATCGCTGACATCAGTGGACATCGGGTACAGGTCCGCGAGGATCTGTTCTACATCCAGAATCTCAACCAGCTTGCCTTCGTACTCGAAAACAGCCGTCAGGTAATTCTCGTTACCGATCTCTTTCGGCGGGGCCATGATCTGGTCCCACTGAGTATTCAGGATACGGTCAACCTTGCGCACCATGAAGGCAAGCGTACGGCGGTTATACTCGGCCACAATCAGGAAGGTTTTGGGCAGATCTTCTTCCGGGATCGGCCTGCGACCAATCGCTTCAGACAGATCAAGTACCGGGATGGTTTCGCCGCGGATATGCGCCATCCCCTTGATTGCACTGGTCTGGCGCGGCACCTCAGTCAGATCCGGACACTGCAGCACTTCTCGTACCTTGAATACGTTAATGCCGTAGCGCTGATTGGTTTCCAGCCCGAAAAGCAACAGTTCAAGACGGTTCTGACCGACCATCTGCGTGCGCAGGTTTACAGTATCCAGGATCCCTGACATGATTTAACCAACCCCGAGGTCGCTAACAATGAGTTTCGCCCGGCTTCGAAAGCCAGGACACCCGCGTGAATAATATCAATTTAACACCAGTTGCCACTGTTTTTGCCATAGTCTGCATCCTGATGCTGCCTTTTTCGGCCTCTGCCGATGATACCGCAGCACGGATCAACTTGCAGGTGACTGAAGCCATTAAACAACACTTGTTGTCTAAAGTACCAGACAGCCGGGTCGAGGTCAGCCTGAACCCAGTCAATCAGCACCTGCAACTCGCACCCTGTGAAGCTCCCGTTCATGTAACACTGCCCTTCCACAGTGGTGAGCGCATCACCGCAAAAGCCAGTTGCAGCACACCACGCTGGAGCCTTTTTGTCACCGGCCGAGTGAAGCAGTATAAAGCGATTGTGGTCGCTGCAACGCCAATCGTCAAAGGCAGCCGTATAAGCGCCGGAAAATTGCAGCTGCGGGAGCGCGATATTGCCAGTTTGTCAGGTGATTATTTTTACCGTCAGCAGGATGTCGTCGGAAGTCAGGCCCGCATCAGTATCAGCGCCGACACTCCGATCACCCCCCGCATGCTGACTCAGGCAAACGCCGTCAGCCGAGGCGATCCGGTGATAATCGAGGCATCCCGAGGCGGCG
Source organism: Marinobacterium iners (assembly GCF_017310015.1). NCBI lineage: Bacteria > Pseudomonadati > Pseudomonadota > Gammaproteobacteria > Oceanospirillales > Oceanospirillaceae > Marinobacterium > Marinobacterium iners. The sequence goes on along the minus strand of NZ_CP022297.1, from coordinate 502,596 downwards.
CTGTCATCCGTACCGAAGGGACTGCACGCGAAGACGGACGTATTGGCGACATAATCGATGTCATCAACAATCGCTCAGAGCGACAAATCCGTGCACGTGTAGAAGGCGGCGGTTTGGTTCGCGTTCCATGATCTCCGGTTAGCAGCCACTGGCCTGTTCCGCTATACTGCCGATTAGTTCACTAATGTAAAAAACCTTAAAGTTTTACTCAGGGCGACCGATACCCTTGCATAGAACTGATTGCGAGGTAATTTAAAATGGCTATCGATTTTCCCGGCCTGTCTCCCGCCCAGTCGGCAGGCAACCGAGGTAAAGTCAGTGAGCAGCAGACCCAGGCCACCGGCAACAACACCGGAAACAAGCCTGCAGACAATACACCTGCTCGGAGCGACGACACTGTACGTATCAGTGATACAGCGCAAGCGCTGCAGCGCTCTGTGGGCGAAAACAGCGGAAACGCAGATGTGGACAGCGACCGTGTCGCTCAGATCAAGGCAGCCATCGAAGATGGCTCCTACAAGATCGATAATGAGCGTATCGCCGACCGTATGCTGCAGCTTGACAGTTTACTCGGCTGATAACTGATGACTGACCAGCCCGTCAAGGATATCAGTATCCAGTTTGGCGCCCTGATCGACCAAGGCACTGCACTATTGTCACAGCTGCAGATACTGCTCGACACAGAACTCACTGCGCTTGAGACGCGCGATCTTGAACAGCTCAAACAAAGCAACCAGCAGAAACAGGAATGCCTGCTGGGACTTGATCGCAACATTCGTGAGCGCAACGATCTGCTGACAAAGCTTCAGGTTGAAACCAACCGCGATGCTGTCATTGTCTTCATCCGTACCCTGCCAGCACCCGCCAGCGAACTGCTGGAGCAGGCATGGCAGCGCCTGGAACAGTCACTGGAACAGGTACGCGTGCTAAATCAGCGCAACGAGCAGACGTTGGTACGCAGTAAACAAAATACTGACCAACTGCTGGCATTACTGCAGGGGCATGCCCAAGGCAACTCCATTTATGACCAGAAAGGTGACAAGGGTCGCTACGAAGGTCAACGCAGGCTGGGTAAAGCCTAGAAAATTTGGACTGCTGGCGGTAGAATCCACAGCCTTGAAATGCCTCAGTAGCTCAGTTGTATAGAGCAGCCCCCTCCTAAGGGGCAGGTCGCAGGTTAGAGTCCTGCCTGGGGCACCAATCAAATCAATACGTTACACGCCAACCACATCTCAAAACACCTTCAAAATACGTCCTAACCGCCCAGCGGCCCACCAAGCGGCCCACCACTTAGCACATGCTTAACCTTGGGCATCACTCCGTTACCGCACGTACGTGCAAATGGAGACCTAGGCGGGTGATTATGTTGCCACTACTCTGTTTCGCTTTTTGAAGAATGAGGGATCCATGCTCTGAGTACGCTATCGATGACTTTCAATTAATCTACAGATGGCGTGACGCTGCACGGCTCTTGAATGATATGACAAGTTGCCTGCCTAACCTCTTTGAACGAACTATCTATTCGCAATCGCAAATGATTCTTAAGTGTCATTCTCGTTAGCGAGGTGGCCTTCCATGGCTATATTTGATTGGCTCAAAGTGTCTATATGTACGCTATTAGTACATTCGCTTGGACTTACGCACTGCGAATGCAGAGGGTCTACCACCCTGGGATTCAGTCTTGGCAATGCCCAGAATGTTCAGCCAGTTCTCTTTTCCAAGTGCAGTAATCATCAGCCTCAGGGTTCGGATGAAGTCCCGCTGTGTTGACTCCGCATAGTCCTTCATGAACTCATTTTTGGCCCAGGAAAAGTGTTTACACTTCAACTGCCACTCATACCGCACCTCCGGATAGCGGGCCTCAATTGCATCCAGAATGCGCTGCATACGGCTCTGATGTTTTTGAATGGTAATAGCTTCTGCCTTCACCTGCTTTTTCACTCCGTCAATTGTTTTAGTAACTTCCACATCCTTGATATTATTTCCAAGTTTTTTGATAACCATATCCTGAATCAGTGACTTCACCCGCTGTTGCAGCACCCAGCACTGAAGACGACCTCGCTCTTTAACACAGCTCGATCTTATCTAACGTGTACCGGGTTAATCTACGCCACTGCAGCATCGATCATGCTTCTCACCGCAGTATTTCGTCTCGATTCTGTCTGCAGGCCAAGGCATACCCTGCCATGCATGGCGCTCGGGCGTGTGGCTATTTTGAATGGCTGTAAATCCGACAGTCCGGATCAGGCCAGCCCGTAGACGCGACTGAATGCCCCGAAACCGGGACAATGTCGTCCGAAGCGCAGGTGGAGACGACGACCGCTGCTGACTAAGCGACAGGCCATATACATCAGTTCCTGAATCACGGTTTTCAGCCGCCGACGCTTGGCCGGATGACGCACCGGTGCATCCGGCCCCAATAGCGCGTTCTGTCCCATCCAACGCAGTATGTTGTAGCCCAGTACGGCAAAGGCTATGACCAGGTCGTTGGTATCGAACTTCCCTGACGGCAAACGTTCGAGATCCAGATCAGTCTTGAACTCACTGTGGAACTGTTCGCTGGTGGCGTGATCCTGGTAGAGCGCAATGACCTTGGCGTTATCTGCTGCGTCCGATGTGAGTGAAGTCGTCCAGCCCTCCAGGCTGACCTCCGGCTCCAAAAACAGCTGTCCTGAACTGTCACTCTGGCGCACCGTCACCTTGACGATCAGGCGGTCGTCCGTGCCATCCAGCGGTTCGCTTACCAGCGTTTCCATTTTGCCCGGTCGGGTATGGCACCAAAGTGCGCCGGCCGCATGAGCCTTGTCGACCCAGGCCAGTCCATCTTGTGAGCGGGGGTTCCACTTAATCAGGTAGTCTGCCCCGTGCGCACGGAAGTACCCCCGGTTCTCGGCGGCATCATGGGCGCTGTCAAGACGTACCAGTAGCGGTGCATCGGTCAGCTCTCGGACTCGAGGCAGCACCCGGTCGAGGGTGTGAATAAACTCTTTATTGGCATGTTGGTTACCCGGTCGCAGCTCACAGCCCAGACACCAGCCCTCCGTGCCCAGGTAGGCCGCGATGGGGGCATAACCGTCATGCCCCTTGTAGGTATAGGCCACGCCCTCTTTTTTACTGTTGCTGTTGTCCATGGGAAACACGTCCATATCCAGTGGCACGTGCCCGGTGGTGAGTGTGCCGATAGGCACCGAAGCGTTACACAGAAACTCGACGCTGGCCTCATCCAATAACGGGATCAGTGCGCGGGCATCTTCATCAAAGCGCTGACGCAGCCGGGCCGATGAAGGTGATTGCTTGATGCCCATGGCCGCTTTGAAGAAGGGATCATGGCGTGCGTGCTCGACCGCTTCGAAGTCGCTCTTGCCAAGGCAAATCAACCCCAGGTAGGTACGGATGAGGTCGATGTTGGCGATGCCATGGCGCTTGACGATGGAGCGCGAGGTCTTAGCCAGAGAGGTCATCCTGTTCACGCTGTGCCCAACCAGCGCCAGACCACCGTGGGGTGTGATAATCTCGGTTTTTGACTGTTCAAGCTTGAAGGTACGCATAGTCAGATATCACTGTCTGGGTGAATCGAGAATGGCGTCCATATTACCGCCGCAGGCCGCGTGGTTACAGTGTTGTAGAGGTGTGAGTGGGGTTGTAAGTCACGGAATCAGGCATATATCACCTCTTTATCCAACATATGCTCGTGCAACACCAATTCGGTTATGACCCGCAGCTCGTGCTACAGCCTCATACCCCTTCCGAAGCAACGCTTCATTTTCAAGCGTTGACTTGTCACGAACAGGGGCTTTTAGTCCAGTCACTGCTTCAAACAACTCAATCATAAAATAGGTCCTCACCTCACGAATATTTACAACTCCGTATTCTTTCAAAAGTCTACGCATACGTTTTACAACGGTATTCACAAAACCAATCAAGGTTTCATTGTCAGCCAACAGGTTTTTTGAACCTTTTGGTCTTACTGACAACGCATATTCCAACGCCTCTTTTCCTTGTTCAGTCACTCGGATCTGTCGATCAGGTGATTTCCTGCCACCCTTTGTCCCGTCAATAACATTCACATAACCTGTTTTCTGGTATTCATTCCACCAACGGTCAAGGTTCGCCAAAATGCCTTCACGTAGACGCAGGCCGAAAAAACGAACCAACTTCAAGAGTGCGACTGCTCGCTTTTCTCCTCTAGCCTCCATGATTTCAATCGCTTCCTGAATCGATGCATCATTCATATCCGGCGTTTTTTCTCGGACATATGAACGCGCCTCAAAAAAATCAGATGCGACTATTTTCACGGCTTTATCACGGCGGAATGCCGTCATCACCACATTGAACGAGCTGACCAGATTGTGTGCGTAACTCAAACTGATTTTTCCGGCATCGAGCAGACTGACGAGGTGATTTGCATAAGCCTCTGCATGCTCTTCCCCGACTTGACGCACATCCTGGATGCCATACTGCTCCAGAAAATTGGCAAACTTTCTGAAGCGGCTTACATGAGTTGCCCTGGTTTTGTAATGCCCGCCACCGTAATACAGGTTCAACACTACAACCACTGCGAACATGATGGTTCTGCCCAGCCCAAAATTGCGCTTCTGCCCACGGCGACGCTTGTTGTTCCTAGCCATAACCAACTCCAAAGATGATAAAAATGAAAAATAGTGATTTGTGCGCCCAGTGTCTGGTCCAAACCTGGGGGACGGCCAAAACACCCGCGCACTGTTGCCGTCCCCCGTCATAGACCAGTCAGTGGGAGCCCCATCAGGGCAGCGGCAACGCGTCGAATCACTCACGACATTTACTCCTCATCAAAATGTGTATATCGAACGATCCCCCATACACATGCGGGGTGAGGCTGGTGCTGCTACGCCAGCAGACACCAGTAAGAAGGCCAAAATTCTGAGATGACACCTCAGACATACCCGCCTGGTAGCAGGCAAAACCGTAGTTTAGTCCGGGTTTAGTCTCGACTGTTTTTCTGGAGTGCACGTAATACCTGGCTTACAGCCCATCAACACAACTCATCTCATTTCCAAGGGCTACTGAAAAAAAAGGTGTTGGCAGCCGTTGGGATGGGTTGGTCAGGGTGATGCTTTCACGCTAGGCACTGCAATTTTTCCAATCGCGAACAGCGAAAAGCTGATGCGTCAGCCACAAAGTGACTGTACAGATTGGAGGTGGAACGATTCAGATTTGTACATTTCGGGTGGGAACCCAGAGAAATTTTGGCCCGTTGTCAGGGGTACTGCCGTGCAATACTGTGCAGTGCAGATATCGTACTGACTAGGCCTATAGATTTGATTCAGTGCAGACGGACTTATCTCCGGACACACCGAAACAGAGGGAATTTCAGAAATGGAATTTATATTGCTGGGTATTTAAGCAGTTCAGCGTCCCCTGCCGCTCACGGTGCATACCGTGGGCGATGAGTAATCGGAAAATATCAGTGTCGCACAACCGTTGCAAGTCTCGCCTGCTAAAAATTTTCAATCAAGCGACCTTTCAATGTAAGAGTTCTTGGCAGCAGTAGATAAATAGTATTCTATACACACATAACATCTCCAACATCAGAGTTATGTGTGTATAGAACTTTTATTTCATCAACACCACTCAAAAGCACTCTTAATCATGGTAATGTTATTCAAACCAGATTAATCACTCGGTCAGCGCCTTAAGCAGCGCATCCCTAGCATCCTGATAAAACTGTATGTCGATTTTAGTGGCCATATCATCTGAAAGGTCATATAGCTGTCGTCTGGCTGTCACTGGCATCAACAGGGTACTAGCGCCTTTTTCCACTGCTAGTTCTGCAATATTCACGGCATTACTAATCGGTTCAATTGAGCCACCCAGATTAATCTCACCGACCACAATAAGGCCGCCTTTCACGGATTTCTTCAACATACTGCTGCACATGGAAATTAATGCTGCGACACCCAGTTTGGAACCTTTTTTAGCTGCATCAAAGGCTCGGAGCTGAACGGTAAACTCATGTGATCGTGGATCTCGATCACCAATTAACTGCTGCGCACGTGCATAAAGATTTTGCTCAGCATATCGCATGGATTCTTTAAATGCTGCCGGTGCCGGATTATTCAGAATCTTCACACCGGAGCCTGGGCCTTCGTTCACTTCGATACGATAAAGCCCAGCGTTGTCATCAAAGTCTGTGCCACCTTCGCTGATTGTCCAGATCTGACCCGGTTCAAGCGGGTCATCACCAATTTCGTTATCGGCACGCAACTCGGGTGTTGCCACGAACTTTTCGATACCGTCATCACCGATAAAATAACTGAAATGAGTATTACGAAACTCGGCAGCGCCCACTCGCTTCTGCTGCTCTTTTACTCGGCGACGAACTTCCAGCGCCAAACGTGTTGCCCACTCTAGATCCTCATCAGATACTGGCATATCAGCGTCGGGATACATTAATTTCAGCAGACCCGATACCGTTTTATTTACCGCATTGGTATCACGTCCACTCAACGCTCCACCTAAATGCACACGGTTTTGCATGGCCGCCACACGGCTTTGGAAACGCAGGCGGCTCATACACTCGGAAAAGAAATCGCTGACCAAACCAAAATGATCAGTCGTCAGATCCTTGCTCATCTTGGGTACATCCCAACCGGGCAGATAGCAGTGGATACGATCCATCCAGGCGGTGTCATCGCGCATCTCCTGTGGCAATGGACCGAACAGATGGCCTACTCGCTGTTGATGCTCCACATCCACATCGAAGTTACCCACAAACACCATGGAGCCATCGGCACGGATGCTCTCCTTGCCACGGCTGAACTCGCCGGATTCCATGTAGCCCTTCATGATGTTGATCCCTTCCTTGCTATCAAAAGAGATCCCGCTGACTTCATCGAAGCAGACCACATCGTACTGACAGACCAGACCCCGCTGGCCAGAGGCGTTGTTGACGAACATTTTGGCAATGGTCGCCTTGCCGCCCGAGATCAGGTGCGCATAGGGCGATACCTGCTGGAACAGATGGCTCTTACCGGTACCGCGTGGGCCAAGTTCAACCAGGTTATAGTTGCGCTCCACAAAGGGCACCATACGCAGCAGGATGGAGTCTTTGGCACGGTCAGACAGCGCCTCGGACTCGAGACCGATGGAGCGGATCAGGAAATCCCGCCATTGATGGCTATCAAAGTGGCTACGGGCTTCTGCCATCACGTCCAACACATTACGCTTGGACATCTGGATTGGGCGCAGCTCGGCGATACCGAAGGCATTGCCTTTCTCTTCGGCAATGACAGAGTCGTACTCCAGCGTCACTTCGGCGTAAAAACCACCTGTCAGCAAGCGTTCATTGTCATCGACGATTTTGTCAGCAATACGGACTCGGTTGAGGTTCAGGCTGGGCAAGGATGCAAGGTAACCGCCCTCCTTTTCAACAAAACGGACACTGACGATATCGATCAGCTTGGCAGCCCCCTTCTTGTAAGCCCGGGCCTTGAACAGCTCTTCCTCGCCGGCACGCACCGTGCGGGATGCCAACTGGCGCTGAACAATCTCCAGGCCTTCCTCGATCTCGTCAGGGTCTGTCGAGGCACAGTAGCGTCCCAACATGAACTCGACCACATAGGTCGGCACCGGAAACTGGCGGGCAAAGGTACGTACCAGGTCCTTACGCACGATGTAGCCTTCAAAAAACTCAGCGGCTTTGTTGTCCAGAGCATCCAGTTCCACGTATCTCTCTCCTAACCTTATTCATCACCGACCAGGGTCGGTTTTTTCGCCAGTACGTTGCCGCCGTCATCCAGTAGTACCAGTACCGCTGTCATGCCTTCAAAGTCATCGTCCACCATCAGGCTGCATTTACCGCCCTTGAGGGGTTTACGCTTACAGATCTCGGAATCGGCATCCGCTGCCTGGGTTCTCAGAACTGCGACCACACCCTCAGCATCAGTTTCGGCCTGCACCTTACAGGTCAACCCCAACCAACGCAGGTCTGACAATGTTGCACTCACACTTGGAACGGGCTGAACTTGCTGGTTACTACTGAGCTCGATGACGGGGGTCAGACACTCCTGCAAGCTCAAGCCGCCATGGTCATAATGCTGCCCAGCCTTAAAACTGCTGATCCCCGGCGCCATAGCGATACTGACATTACCGTTCCAGTACCAACCCAGCTGCAGATAGCCGGTATCCACCGTATCCTTGATCACGGCGCAACGGCCCCAGCGGGTATCGGTCAGGTGCTTGGTCAGATCCACCTTATACATGGTAGCGGGTGTCAGCACCCAACCATGATCGGTCACGATACGGATCTTGCGCCATCCGGCCGCCAACAGTTCATCCACACGCTCAACAATTTCTTCCAGCAGCGTATCGATGCGAGCCGCCAGCTTCAGACCTTTAACGTGGCCTTCCTTGTCAATATCACCACTCTGCACCCAGGCATTAGTTGATGGGTCGCCGGACTCGCCCTCTTCCAGATACACCCAGCCCTTTTCCTTCAGGTATTTCTTCAGGTAGTAGGCCGAAAAATCCTTATCATCCTCCAGCAAACTGGGTTCAAAGTCGCGATCCGTTACCCGGCCGGTCAGCCTGTCATGAACAGGGGTCACTGCTGCCTTAGCCGTCGCGGTCACCGATGGCAACGCCGCCCAGTTCGAGGACAGTTTGATATCCGCTTTGGACACCAGCATCTGCACCAGCCGTTGAGCGATGTCATAGCGCAGGCCATCCACAAAGAAGACCACCTCGCCACCCGGTGCATAAGCAGCCGTGGCTTCGTTCACCTGACCAATTCCGGGATAGCCCTTTGCCTTCACCAGACTCTGGAAATTGCGCGTGACTTCATCCAGCCACGGGGTGTAGATCAGCGCCAGCAGTTGTTGCACCAGAGCCTGCTGTCCGTTGGACAGTGGACTGGCCAAGGCTTTGAGTGCCAAGTCATCCACCTGCCAATACTTCCGGCGGTAAAGGTCAGCCATCTCCTCGGCATCGATACCGGAAAACACCTGCTGTGTGCGTTCGGCAATCTGACTCAGATATTCCAGCACACCTGCCAGCGGTGCGTGGCCCAGCTGAGACCAGATCCAGTTACGACGCTCAGAATGATGCTGTTCAAGTCGCTGTAATTGTTGGCGTGCATCAGCTGAATTCAGAGTCAGCAGCTGGTTTAAATCCTGCTCCAGCCGCTGTTCTTCATCCGCATTGATCGCAGGATAACTGGCACCATCTGCGGCAAGGTCAGGCTGCACCTTCATCAAAAGATCAGGCAAATTGGGGTAATGATGACAGGACTCGGCATACCGCTGCCAAACGCTCTCCCATACACCCTGACGCTGACACAGTAACTCCGCAGCCGTCAGTTCGCCGTCACGCTCGGGGCTGAAGTGATATTCAGTCTCGCAGATGCCCACCAGGGCCTGCCAACGGGGCGCATCCCAGCGTTCACGGCATACTTTGCTGTCATTCATCCAGCTAAGCAGGTCACGCACCGGATCACTGGACACCAGCTTATTGAAGTCCGGCGCCTCCAGGCGGCGGTTGGCCAGCTCGTCTCGTTCGCTTTCCAGTATTTCGGTGAGCACCCGCAACATCGCCTGTTGCGACTTGTCATCCTTGGCCACATCCAGACCGGCACCGCCGTTGGCTGAGATCAGGAAAGCATTGACCGTCCAGTCACGGCCAGTGTTGTTGTAGATCCACCAGCAGCCGCGATACTGCAATTCAGCCAAAGGCTTGAGCACATCGGGGCAGTCCGTAATCGCACGAAGATCGCGGCGTTCTACACCTGGCAGATACAGGATCGGAGTACGATCCTGCGGCAGCTGCACCTCGGGCAATACACCTTCGATTACACATTTGATCCAGATGGCCGGCCCACGCTTCTGCTCGGGGGCGTAGTCGCCCAGCACCACCAGTTCAGGCATGGCAGCCTGCAGCAGTGGCAAGGCAGATTCCCACTGGCGCTGCTTGTCAGTCCAGAGGATAACGCTCGGTGCCATTTGGATATTGGAGTTATAGGCGGCGCTGGCACGAACTTCCTCCGCCAGCAGATCGATCAGTTTCATAGCAGTCCCTGGCGGTTCGCTTCGTACCAAACGAAGGGTGAACGCTGTCTCAAAAATTCAGCGGTATAAAAGTTCTGGATATAATCTGAGAAGTGGCGAGCCCGCACTTCTCGACAGCCCCCATCATCCAGTTTAAGCCTTGTGATCGTGGCATCTACATCCGACATAAGAGCTGGCGGCAGGTCGGGATTGGGATAGATATGTCCCGAGACCAACTCCAGGCGAAAGAGCCCATCTTCGATCAGGAAAGGATCGAGTACATCCTTATAGTCGTTTTTACGGCTATTCATACGTGAGCAAGCCAAACGATAGTTCGACCACTCATAGGCTTGATCCGGTCGCTCCGACTTGGCAACAAAGTGGTCAACCGAGCCCGCCCCCGTAATGCGCTCAAAGTGGATCGCGAGGTAAGCGCAAATGCCACCAAACCGGTCATACAGATCCGGCAGGCAGTTACGCCAATAGGGACGTAACTTGACCCCTTCGGGCAGCGGCTGACTCAGATCTATGCCTGACTCACTCAAATAACGCAGCCCTTTTTGGCGCACCTGGCGGTCAAACTCCGCTGGCTCCGGCTGGGGGACGACATGCAGCATCTCAGAGCCACCCTTTCTTTTCAGCCACAAAACGCCAGCGCATCCAGAACGGATCTGTATCACTCAATACTTCGCGCAGTTTTGCATCCAAAGCCTTGGCATCCTGCGCATCAAAGCTGTCATCACTGAGCGCCTCTGAAGCCTGTGTCAGTGCTACCTCGGCCTCTTTTGAGCGGGCACTCTCAAGATCAAAGGCCTCACTGGTCAGCCAGCTGGACGCATCACCTTGGCGCGTAAAAGGCCGCTGCCGCAGCTTCACCTCTCCCTGCTCCAAGTCCAGATCAAACCAGGCATCCTGTGAAGGATCGAACACAGGCTCGACGGATGCCATGATCAGCGGCGAATGGGTAGCGGTAATCAACTGCACATCAGGACGCCGAATAAGCTGCTCCATGACAGACAACAGCGCCGGAATGATGCTGCGCTGCCAGCTGGGGTGCAGATGCGACTCTACTTCATCGATCAGAAAGACCACCTGATGGGTCGGATCTTCCTGCAGCAAGTCGGCGGCTTTGCGATGCTCTTCCCAGGCCCATACCAAAAAATAAGCCAGCGCGATGATACGGCGGATACCGGATGATGCATGGACGACTGGAACATCTTGGCCATAGGGCATACGGATCGTCGGAATATCGCGTGCTTCATCTAGGCTGATACGGGTCAGGTCGCCCGGTTGCAGCTCTTCCTTATCAGAGGGCGACAACACCTTCAGCACCTTGACCAAATGCCTGAACGCTGCACCTTTCTCCTTCTGCCAGGTTGCCCAGTCTTGCACCAGGCCATTACACAAAACCGTGCCGTCCTCAGCTTTCAGGCCATGCCACACTTCGTCCGGCGCAAACACATACGCGGGACGGCGCTCCTGTACATCGATGCCATTGCGGGTCTGCCAATAATTCCGAGACGGATCCCAGACCGCAAAACTACCATCTGTCATGGCATAGAGCACCAGACCGGGATTCGCCGGACGACCAGCATTACCTGTCCAAGCTTCCTCCCTGCGCTGATAGGTGCTTTCGTAGCTAACCTCTTTAACCTTGCCCGAGAAGGAAAAGCTGATAGACGAGTCACCCTTGCGCTGAGGCTGTACCTTTTTCCCCACGGTCAGCTTGGGGTTGATTTCAGACGGCCACTTACGGGTCATCGACCACCAGGCGATATCCAGCAGAAAGCTTTTACCCAGGCCATTATCCCCTGTAATCAGATTAAGGCGCTGACCGAACTCCAACTCCATGGATGGAGCCGGGCCGACATTAGTCAATTTCAGTTCTTTAAACACCGTTAACCTCCGACACCAGGGATTGCTTCCAACTCTTTCAACCAACCATCGAAAAGCGCGCACTTTTCACGCATGGCATTCAACCCGACCTCCAATGCAGCAATACTGCCCATCAAAGGTTTCTCGTAGCCGAAGATCAGCTGCTCAAGACGTTTGCTCGGGGCCGTGTTAGGGCTGTTATTGATGTGCTCAGGACTGGGAAAGCCTTCACGGATGGCGATGAGCTGCTGGCCAATCTGAGGCATGTCCATCCCCCTGGCTAGGGCTTCAGGATCACTGAACAGCAGCGCTTCAAACTCATACATCTGCACATAAGGGATAAAACGGCGCATGGCATCCTGACCCAATAGTCGTGTTAGCTCCTCTGTCATCTTGGCTTTCATGACAGATGCTTTTTCAGCCACATCGGCACTCTCGTCCACATCGTTTTTGCCTGGGAAGCTCGGCGGCAGGCCATAGAAGTCAAAAAACGTGGTGCAGTATGCGGTTTTCTCCTGCAGCAAGCGGTTTTCGACATCTGACTTGAGACGCTCAAACTTGAAGTTTCCGCCCTTGTGACCGGGCTTGCCCACTAACGCGGGCACCAGCCAGATATCTTTGTGCATGAACACCGGCTGCAGCAACTCGTTCACGAACATCTCTTCAGTTTGCCCTTCACAAATCACATGCACCCGAATCATCGTGAAGGCCTCCCGCCCAGCACGTTTTTCTCCCACAGCTCACCGACTGTGTAATCGTCCAGCCAGCGCTCAAAGTCGGACTCATCCAGACGTTTGAAAACAGAAGCGCCCTGCTCGCGCTCAACCACAATCAGATCATCAATTTCAAATTCGTTCAGCAGCGGGACGGACTGGGTTGAGATGATGACCTGGGTACGCTTCGCCGCAGAACGTACCAAAGCGCCCAACAAGGTGATCGCATAGGGGTGAAGCCCCAGCTCGGGTTCATCGATGATGATGGTAGACGGCAGACGCGGCTGCATCAGTGCCGTTACCAGGCAGATAAAGCGAATAGAGCCATCCGACAACTGACTGGGCCAAAGTGAATAGTCACTGCCCTGCTGCTTCCACAGCATACGCACCTGCTGCTCTTCACTCGGCAGAGTTATGGGCTTGAGTACGAAGTCATCAAAGAAGGGCACCGCCAGCCGAACGGTTTTGCGAATCTGGCTATAGACCTCTGGCTTTTCACTCTGCAGTCGATACAAAAAAGCCGCCAGGTTGGAGGCGTCCATGCGCAGGAATTCGTTGTCGTGCACGGCGCACAGGCGCTTAACCCCCGCCGTATCGCTGGTATCGTGAAAGTGATAGACCTTCCAGCCGGAAATGGCGCCATAGCAGAACTCTGCCACCGAGGCCCCATCACCGAATTTCATGCGCTCTTTTAGCTTGGATTCTGCATGGCCTGTGCCAAGGTTTTTGTCGGTTGGCCCATAGTAAGCGCCGGCAAAGTAAATGCGTTCTTTGGTAAAGGTGAAACTCTCGTCTGTGTTGGGCTCAAGCACCAACTCGTATTCGTTATCACCAAAGCAAACCAGAGTTTCCAGGCTGGATGTTTCCTTGACCCCGTAACTCAGAATGCGATCCGCACCGCCCTGCTTGCTTGCCCATACCTGCAGACGCCCTTCTACCAGCTCGGAGAGCATCCGGAAATAGGAAACAAAATTACTCTTCCCTGAGCCATTGGCGCCGATCAGCACGTTCAGGTTGGACAGGCTCAAACCGTCCATCTTTCGAATAGACTTGAAGCCACTGATGGACAGGGTTCGGATCGCACTCATTTTTATATCGCCACTTTATCCAGATACCTGTGATTTTAGAGGATACGCCGCCAACACTTCAGCAACCAGCACCTCGATCATTGCCTCGGGCCGATCAAACGTCCTGTGGTTTTGCATGACTGGCCAGCTACATCCGCAACCTGTCAGCCCCGGCTGCTATTCCACCCGCTCAACCTTCAACTCCGCAATCTGCTGTGCAGTATCCAGGTAGTCTGCCAGGTAGGCTTCAAAGGTGAAGTCTCGCTTTTCTATCTGCTCGATGAAATCCATGATCCATTCACCGGTTTTGTGCTGGTAGCCATCCATCTTCGACTCAGGGGCCATCACGCCCACGGGGTGGCTGGCGTAGTCCGACAGTACATTCAGTGCAGCGTAGCCGTGCTCCCCCATTTTCACGAAGTAATCACTGGTGCGGTCGGCAATGGCGTTGCGAAACTCGATTAGCTCTTCGGCACGTTTGCGTTTGATCTCCGCCTCTGGCGGCAGGCGCAGATCAAATACCTTGCAAGTCAGCGGCAACATCCACTTGGCCGGCACGTGGTAACGCTGCAGGTTACGCAACTGGGAGACAAACAGCCGCTCCAGCTCATGGATACCGGCCAGGTTCTCTTCCCAGCGCTTCATCGCGTCTTCCAACTGCCGGGTATGCGCAAAGCTGATCTCGACGCTTTTGCTGCCGAATATCACACCGTTCAGACAGATCCAGCGGCAAAAGCCGATCTCAAAGCGCAGGCGGTGGGTACGGTTGTAACTGTTGGTGATGCGTACAAAGGGCGTCCAGCGGTCTTTTTCCCAGGGTTCGAACTCACTCTTGGTATGAATCAGGTCGATATGGCAGAAAGACCGGGTTTTGGGCATGGTCACATTCAGGCACTGCATATCCTTCATGGAGGTCATCTTGAACACCGTCCGCATGGCATCCGCCGCCAGGTTATAGGCCTCCTGGTTGGTGATCAGCCGATAGCTGTCTGTTACTACCGCAAAGGTAAGATTCTTATCGGTATCCACGACCGCCTGATGCCGGGGCAGCTGTTCATAAGCTGTATGATCGAACAGATCTTGCCTACCCTCCGAAGTCTGGATAAATACAGGCTTCATCGCCACCGGGAAAAACGCCTGCGTGACATCCTTTTCTTTCCAGCTGCGTTTCATCTGTTCAGCTCCTTGCCGCTTGCTTCTCTGCCAATGTCAGATGGTGTTCGTTGATGCGGTCGCCTTCTTTGCCGCCGTATTCAAGGCCCAGGTGGTACCAGGGGGCTGAGGGAACATCTTTGCCGCGGTCCTTGGTCCATTTGATACTGGTAGGCTTCACACGCAGAATGCCCGCGCCTTTTTTGCCCAGGTCTTTGGCCAGCAGGAAGGGGCGGATGTTGAGGCGCACGCCGTCGTTAAGATCGGGGTTCCAGCCGATAGGCTGTTCTGCCAGCGGTTTCCAGCGCACGAAGATATCGTAGGGCTTTTCACCTTCGAGGATCTTTTCCAGCTCGGCTTTCAGGGTTTCGGCTGCGGCGAGGCGGATATCGGCACCGTCTTCGCCGTTGGCCACGCCCGCTTGCTGGGTGCGGATCCAGTCGCCCAGATAGGTGTAGATCAGGCGCTCCAGCCCGGCCTTGTCCAGCTGGTGGTAGTTGACCAGGGCGCTGAAGCCGTCTTTCAGGCCATCCCACACATGCCAAATAAAGGGCCGGTGCTGGAACATCTTGCAGTGTTGCTCGAAGAACTTATCGCGCAGCCAGAGGCTGAGGGATTTGCTGCCGACGGCATCGAGCAGGCGGTTTTTCAGCGGAGTGGTCCAGGCATCGCCATAGGCGGCTTGCAGCAGGGCTTCCAGGCGCTGGTCGGCGGCCTTTTCGCCGCGCACCGGCGGCAAGCAGACAATGCCGTCGTCATCGATAAAACCGGCCAAAGACTGGCAACGCTCGACCCATTCTCGCTGTTCAACGGCCAGTTCCATTTCTGGGTCCAGCTCTGCCGGCCAACGGTAGCCGAGCAGGCGGGCGACGGCGACTTGCAGTACGCTGTCATCGACGCGCAGTTCGTCATGGGCGGTCCATTTGCTGTCTTCGTCCCAGATGACCGAACCACAAGGGTGGCCGTGGAAGGTCCATTGGGTAGGGTCGTTGGTGTAAGGCTGGGGTAGGCCGTTGGGGTATTTTTCTTCGGCGGTTTTGGCCCAATACTCAAAGTCGAATGGAATCTTAACCAGAGTTGAGTTCGTCACCATCAATTTTTGATCAATTTGTCTTACTAGATCAACAAAGTCAGGTGACTCAGAAAAAGACTTCAAACATTCGAGATTGCTCTTTTTCTTGGGAATCAAAGTAGCTACTGATTTATCGAACAACTGACCTCTGTAGTCGGCGGTTCTTAAATTTCTTATAAGAGATATGGCAACCCCATTTTTACCCCAAGCATCTCGACCACGGTAATCTTGATTATGACCTTGCTTTCGCTCTGCATCTGACATCCCGTGTACACGCTTTCTTGCACTATCCCAGCTGACAATTGACTCCAAACCTGTCGGAGAAGAATCGCTTTGAGACGCAGTCTGTAAAAAAGACCAAAAACTCGTGAGTTTAGGAATCTCAGGGAACAGCCGTACGTAGTGAGGTGCATCACATGTACCTAAACCCAGTATTGAAGATGCGTACATTTCCAAAAGAGGTAGATCGCTAGCTTGCCCTAAACTGACTCTTGCATCCGGATTCCCCAACTGCCTCCCCTGATCCACACTCTTCACGTCATCCACCAACAACCCCGCCGCCTTCTCTGCCGCCGTACGCGGTTCGGACACATCCACCCCACGAATCCAATTGCTCTGCTCGCCAGTGTTCAGCAGATCCACCGACTGGCCTGCGGCATTGCCACGGCTCAGGGTGATCAGAGCTACGAAGGCCCCCGCAGCCGCTGAGGATTCAAATGCCCCTTCACCCATTCGCGCAATCAAATGCCAGCTATCGTTCTGCAACAGCTTTTCGCGGAACTTGCGGTAGCTGGTAAGGAACAACCAGTTCTGTGGCAGCACAATACTGGCGGTGCCACCCTGCTCACAGAACTCCAGGCAGCGGTCGAGAAACACCGTGGCCAGATCATTCTTGGCTTCGGGGTAATGGGTTTCACAGTAGTCTTTGAGGGTGTCGTGCTGTTTGCCGCGCGCCAGGTAAGGCACGTTGGTGATCACCCAGGTGTACTGGCCTGCCAGCAGCTCGGCGGCTTTGGCCAAACCCTGGGCGACAATGCCCGCTTCGACGCGGTTATTGATTTCAGAGCTGCCCGTTTCCGCTGCTTCCTGTTGCTGTGTTTGTTCCTGCGAGAGTGCCTCACCCAGCAGTTGCTGCAGTTCGCTCCACTGGGCGATCTGCGCGGCCTTGCTGCGGCGCGGGTTGATCAGGCTGCCCAACACAGGGGCATCTTTAAAGGTCTGGTACATCCAGTCCAGGGCGATGGTCAGGTTCTGCTTGCCCGCCTTGCGACTCAGTTCCTTCCACTCCTCCTTAGCGGCGGTAATGGAGAGGCCACTACAGGCCAGATGCAGCTCCGGCAGGCTGCGATAGCCACCGGCATCCGGGAAGCGCCAGGCTTCCAGTGCCACGGCAAAGGCGGCCAGCTCGACGCAGCGCTGGTCCAGCTCCAGGCCGTGGAGGTTCTCGCTGAGCACCTTGTCAATGGCCTGGCGGGCGTTGAGCTGTTCGGCCTGCATGCGCATGGGGACCAGCATCAGGAAGGCAGCGACCAGGAAATGGCCGGAGCCGCAGCAGGGGTCGAGGGCTTTAAGTTCGCTTAGGCGTTTAGGCCAGGCGTCGAAGGTGCCGGAGGCGGGTTGCCATTGCTGGCTTTTTTCATCCTTCACAAAGCGCAGGTAACTAAGTGGTACGCCAGGAATGGCGGCTTTGTCGCGCAGCTCCTGTTCGCTTTGAGCGGTTTGCCAGTCGTGGTCGGTGAGTCGTTGGCCTGCCCACCAGGCGCCCAGGCTGTTATCCAGCAGGAAGCTGACCATATAGGGCTCAGTAAACAGCTGGGTGACGGGCGAGAGTTCGTCGGCGCCAATCTTGACCTCGGAATCGTTCACCTCTTTTTTGCGCTTGCTTTGCCAGAACTGATACACCCAGCCCAAACTATCCTGGGCCTGGAAGGTCGCCGGGGCTAAGCCAGTAACCAGCTGTTCCAGTGTGCGTTGATGTTCCGGTGCCAGCTCCAGCTCGAACACCGGGGAGTCGATCCGGAAAATCTGCGGCAGCATCTTGGAGGCCAGCACCCCGGCCAGCTCCCAGCCGGTGGTGCAGCGGGCTTCCAGTTCATCGCGGGCGATATCCGGCTCCTGTACCAACTCGTTACACTCCGCCAGGGTCAGCGGCGTGTGCTCGTCGTACATCAACAGTTGGTTCTGCTCCAGAAAACGGGCAAACAGCATGCGGTGCCAGTGTTCGTAGGCGACTTCCGTCACCAATTTGCGGATGCTCTGCTGGCCGTTATCTTGTTTGCTATCCCCCAGCTGGCGGCCATGGGCACGCAGGCGGTTACGCAAGTTGCGCTGGGCATCGCTCAGGTAGTCGGCGGGTTTGGCATCGCTTACGCTCAGGCGGGTCAGTGCCTGAGTCGCCGCCTGTTCCGCCACTTCGCGGGCTTTGCCCACGGTGGTTTCCAGCGCCTTACGCAGGGTGCGATCCAGTGGCTGACGGGTGTTGTTGAACATATTCATCAGAATGTCGCTCTCTAAAAGATCCCGTTTAGAAGGTCACGGGGCCTTCGTTGAGTTTATCGAGTACCTGCTGTTTAACCTGTTCCAGCCAGGCGTCCAGATCCGCTTCGGATTCAAAGGTGGTTTTGGGCAGGTTGATCCGTTGCAGCTTGGGCTGTAGTAGTTCCACCGCTTCCACACGGGCGCTGTCGAACTTGCCGGTCAGGGAGTCGGTGCGTTCGCTCCAGAGTTCCAGACTAACCTCGTTCAGACTGTCGATAATGGCTTCAGCATCGTTGAGTGCAGGCTCATCCAGCGTCAGCAGGTTACGTTTGCCGAGAATGGCGGTTTGCTGGGTGTCGCTCAACTGCTGCCAGTAGCTGTCGGCCTGAAGCTGAGTCAGACAGTCGGCATGACGGGCCAGGTATGCCTGGATATGGAACTGGATCGCCTCGCGCAGCTTGGTTTCCAACTGCTGAATCAGCGCGCTGATGGGGTTGGGATCATCCAGCAGCGCGCGCTGATCGATAATGGCATCCACTTCAACCTGAATCGGGCCATGGAACGCCATGCCACGGCTCAGGTTGAGCAGGTCCTGCAGTTGCGCCCACTCAGGGCGGCGCGCTTCGATGCGCTGGGCAATATGGCTCCAATCTTTGATCGCCTGCTTGAGCCCATCCTGCTCGTCCAGTGCATACTTGAGCTGGGCATTGCCGGACTGACGTGCCAGTTCATCAAACAAACGGGTATCCGGCTTGGCGGGCAGCGGTGCTTCGCCACCGGCTTTGTGCGCCAGTTCGCGCCCCTTCTCTGCCAGCAGCGGCAGTTTGGCGGCTTCTTCACCCGGCTCGTTCTGAATACCACAGGCGGTGAGTACGCCACGGATCTTAATCAGATCCACCGGGCGGATGGTGATGCTTTCCGGCTCGAAGTCGGTTTGGGTGATTTGCTTGCGCTCCAGCTTGGTCACCTGAACCGGATTTTTGCGCGCATCCTTCGCTTTCAGAATACCGCTGGCCAGCAACACAAAGAGCGCACCGTCGATGGCATCCTGGGGCCACCCATAGGGCGCCGCGGAGAAATGCTCACGGATTTCACTGCCCTTTTTGGATACCCCGATGTAACGCTTGATTGCGGCGCAGACCGGATGTTTTTCCGGCTCGTCACTATAGCCCACCGCTTCCAGAGCGTTCTGACCACCCTCTTTGGCCGCACGCTCAAACACCTTGCCCCAACCGGCGTGATCAGCCGCATCAAATTCACGATAGAGTCGAATCAGCGAGGCGCGTGCAGCGGTTTCTACCCGCTCGGTAATGCTGTTGCCGTCCACCTCGTTGCCGCCGGCCTGAAGCACCTGCACGCCATCAAAGATTTCACGCAGCAGGGTTTTAACCTGCTTCTGGGCATCACGGTAACGGGTTTCCATGGCGCTGCGGGCGTCTTTGCCGGCATCAGTGTTGGGAATGCCACGCTTATCGAGTGTCGCCTGAGCGGCATGTTCGGCCACGATGGCGTTGTTCAACTCGGAACGGTTGCGCGCCGGTACGAAGATGAAGATGGTGGGTTCGCTGGGGTTGCGACTACGGGCGTCGCTGAGGAAGCTCTTTTCATCGACACTCCAGCCATCCTGTACCCAGGCATAGATCTTTTCACTGGCATCACGGGGCAGTTCAGGGTCAAAACAGGCCTGCACGGTGCGGGGTTCTTTGCAGTTACCCTGGGTCAAGCGGACCTGAGCGATCTGTTGGCGCAGTTCTTTATGCAGCAGGTCAACCCGGATGTTTTCGATGCGTTGCGGGTTACCGCGCAGGTCAGCTTCTTCCTGGCGCAGAGTGTCGTACCACTGGGCGCTTTCCTGAGTCTGCAGGCGGTACTCAGTCCCTACCTGGGTTTCCATCGGCATTAACAAGCCGTCATCGGCCAGGGCCTGCAGCAGTTTCGGGACCTGGTTGCGTATCCCTTCCTTGCCGTTGTTGAGGTCATCAATCAACAGGTCGGCCAGCATATCGGCGGTGGCGCGCACGCCGCAGTCGGCGGTGGGGTCGGTCGGCAGCTTACCGATCAGCAGCACCAGCGCCAGAATGCGGGATTTAAGCTGATCATCGGCATCACCTGCGGAAAAGCGACCGATTGTTTCGGATATCTCTTTGGAGATCACACCGGTTTGCAACAAGCTGACAGCGATCTGATCGTAGATAAAGTCAGCCGGTACAACGTGGCCCAGCGGCTCCTCGGCAGTGGACTTGGCGGCTTCATGGATCACTTTGAGCTGATTACGCAGCTGTGACACGGTGCCGGTGGTATCGACAATACGCAGCACTTTTTCCCAGAAGCGGCGGCGCACCGGCAACAGCGGGTAATCGGCCAGCAACACCTTCTCGTCGTCACGGTGGTGTTCAATTTTGGTCCCACGCAGCTGGCGAGAGATTTCACCCAGGTGGTTGGTGAGTACCGCATCCAACTCGGATCGGGCCGAGGCCTTTTTCTGCAAGATCACCTTGCGGATCACCGATTCCACATCGGTGTCAGACAGCTGGATCGGAATCTGAAAACGGCCCATCAAACGCTGCAGGTTGGGCATGCCGGATAGCGCGCTCTGACCGGTGGCGACAAACAGCAGCTTGTTCTCGAAGGTGGAGTGCTTGCAGCAGGTCTCGACCACTTCCTGTACGTGGTGCGCTTTTTCAGCGTCATTGCCCACGTATTGCTGCACCTCATCAAGCACGACCAGGGTCAACGGGAACTGGCCATTTTGCGCCAGTGCATCGTGGATGGCATCCACCATCTGCTGGTTGGTGACATCGTTCACCTTCGGGTACTGCATTTTCAGCAGCTGACGCATCTCTTTAACATCGCTGGCCAGGGTATCGTCGGCCTGCATCAGGGCACGGGCGATGCTGCGGGAGACGTACAGGTCTTCCAGCTCGTCTTCCCACACATCGTCGTCGGCTTCCACCTGTGCCTTGACCTGCTCCAGAATGCCCTCTTTTTTCAGCCAGAGGACAAACCGGGCCTGATGGTATTGTTCCGGCAGGCCGGCGGATTTGAAGATGATGTTGAGCAGTGCCAGACGTACATTGTTGTTGGCCCCTGAACCGAGCGTACCGGAAGCAGCATGCAGACCACCGTGACGGCTGGCGGCAATGCTCAGCTCTTGGAAGTAGTCCTTGATCTCTTGCGGCAGGTCAGCAATGTCACGGGCGCTGACACCATCCGCAAACGGCTGGTTGGTCCAAAGCGCACGCAGCATTTTGGCCAGGTGGGATTTACCGGAACCGAAGAAGCCGGAGATCCAGACGCCCGGCTGCTCATGACCACCGCCCAGATTACGCAGGTAGGCCGAGAGGATTTTGCCCAGTCCCGCTTCGTATTCACCGTCACAGACGAAGGTTTGCAGCTCGTAGCGCAGGGTTTTCAGCGCCTGTGCTGATTGGTCGTCCTTTACTTCGGCGACACCGTTGTTCTCCAGCCGGTTCTGCTGGGGGTCCAATTGGTAAATATCGCGGTTCAGCATCCTGTGCGTGCTCCCTGTGTCTGTTTCTCGGCGTCTGTGACGCGAATCTTTAAATGCGTACTTAATGCTGATCAGTTGTCTGCGGTAATCGCTGTGGCCTGGTAACCCCAGCCATCGCGGGCGTCCAGCAGACGGTAACCGTTGTCGATATACTCGCCCGGAAAAAGCACCAGCAATCGGCCTGGAACATGGGCGGCCAGTTGTTTGACGAAATCCGATACTGAGGCGAAGCCAAACAGGGTGCCGCAGCCGACCAGAGTCACCAAAGTGTTTTCATCCGCTTCAGACTGAATCTGTGCCGCCAGCTTTTCTACCGATTGGCGAACAAAGGTTTTGTACTTCGGCTCCAGATCTTCGGGGTCTTCGAAGTAGTCCTCGCGGTACTTCTGCGCGGCCATCCATTCCGGAAACAGGCGAGTGATATCCAGCTCCAGCCAGGTATGCCCTGCACTTTCGGTGGCCAGACGGAACTCTTCTACCCGTGCTCGCAACTTGAGTTCATCTTCTTTGTGGTAAACAGCAAAGAGCACGCGCTGCTCATCAGCAAGCCCTTTCATCCAGGGGATGTTGATGAAACCGGCGTAGCTTTTGATCAGACGGTTCAGTCGATTACTCATACAGCCAGGCCTCTTCATCCTTGGTCAGACAATCGGGAAAGGTGATTTCAACCACTTCGCTGGAGTGCTTGAAGCGCAGCAGCCCGCTGTGACTGGCTTGGCGGGCCAGCTCCAACAGACGCTCGGTACGGCACTCCAGTATGCGCGTCCATTCAGTATTGAACAGACGGTTGCCCGACAGCCCCTGCAAATAGCCCATGAACAGCGCAAAGGCCACATTCACGGGGCGGATATCCGGGTCGGTACGGTGTTTTTTGCTGCGGCCCTGCAAAAATCCCGCATGGGTCCAGGTGCCGTTGACGTTCTGCGCAATGGATCGAAGCGTGGCCGGGCTGTAGCGATCGGGGCACTGCTCGGCGAATACCTGCTCCATCTCCTCCCGAGGTAACCACTGGCCTGGCTCTAATTGCAGGATTTTGTTCATCGAGATGCGCAGCAAGGGGTCACGGGCCAGCCCCATCTGGCAGGCCAACAGGGTTCGGGCCTGTTCGTCCGATTCCCAAAAGCGGCGGAATACACGAAACAGCGGAATCGCGGTATCCATGCCGTAGAGATCCACCAGATGCCGCCACGTCAGTTTGCGGGCCTTTTCAGTGGGCTTATGCAGCACGTTGAACAGCTCCACATCTTCCTGATACTGGGCAGCTGTGGCATCCATAGTGCGACCGTGAAACAGCTCGGTGATTTCAGACAGCATCATGGTCCGGCTGGCATGGGCACCGTTACGGCCAAACTTGAAACCGAATTTCTGCTGGGCTTCGGTCGAGATCATGGACGGTGTATCTCCTGGAGAAAACCGGGGGCAATGGAAAGGTTTGCTTGGCGGGAAACGCTGGCTGGATTGATAAGTGCCAGCTGGTACTCATCCGGCGAAAGGCTCGCGTTCAGACTGCAATCCACTCCCCAACGGCGCAGCAGGTAACCAGCGGTGGCTGCTTTAAGGTTTACTTTTAGGGACTCACCGGGTGCCAAGCCGTAATCCAGCTCGATGGCACGTTTGTGCGCGGCTGCCGGGTGCGGCGCCAGCTCTACGGCCAGGCAACGATTCCACTCTACATCCTGCTGGATGCTTTCTATCGCCGGATCAGTGGCGCTGTTCAGTTCATCGGCCTGAATGATGCGCGTCAAAACAAAATCACGGAACTGGGCATGGGTGCGACAGAAGGCCCGCACATGCCAGCGCAACCCCGTGTTCACCAGGCTATGTGGCACAATCTCCCGCTCGGACTCGCCACTGCTGGCGGATACATAACGGATTTTGATGGCTCTGGTTGCGTAAAGCGCACGTGACACGGCTGCCAGAATATCGAGATCAGGCTGGTTCAATGCAGGCGCGACGTCTACCAGAATCGGCTGTTCACAGGGTTCCTGCCCTACCGCCTGGCCATGGCTCAGCGTCTGTAGCGTGTGCTCGCGGTCGTAGGTAAACAATGGCTGGAATTGAGCAGTACGACGATACACCTTGTCGCGGTGATCATAATCCAGGTTACCCGGCGCCAGCTCGCGGTAGAGGGTGAAATCACGGGTGGCGTTGGACAGTGCTATGCCAAAACGGTGAGCCAGGTCCTGACGTGTCACCTGACCACGAAAACGCGCCAGAAAATCGATCTGCCACAGGCGTTCACGCTGGTTGGGTGAAGCAGTATTGGCTGCCATCGTTGGCATGGGGTGCTGTCCTTGGGCTGCTGTGTCATCGTTTGGTGGTCATAAAAATGATGATAGCAACCTGCTGTGGATAAAACCACCCAGGTTCTGTTTCATTCAAGCCGGGAGCGCAGCGGATGGGCTACCCCCGGCAAGCCGTTACGCTGTCTTTTTCAGGCCCTGCGGGACAGAGGCAATTCAACCACTTTGGTCAGTATGAAATGCTCGGGCTGCGCGTCCCGAACGCAGACATACCCGCTTACTTCCTGATGGTAAAACGATAAAGGTGGCCGCCATTCTTTCGTGAACGAATGGACAGTATCCTGCTCATCCAAGGACTGTTTGAACTTGACCCAGACGGGGTGTAGATGGCCAAAAGGCAGCTCGGGTGCTGCATGCAGAGGGTCTGTGACCATTTCCCGTTGTTCTATCTCCTGGATCGTTAGCTGTTCGAGCACGTCTTCTGCTGCCACAGTGAGTTGCTCTTCACCGTCATCATCGAGCCGACGTTCAAATCGTCTTTTGTCACGGATGTTTATGATGATCAGTAACGGCCATGCCGTAACAACAAAGAGTATGGCCAAAAGTGGTGCCAGAATGTCTTCGAGAAAAGAGAACGGCTGCCCTTCTCTCGCTTTGTCCATTGCGGCGGTGATGGTGTCATTCAGCTCGTTCTTACGTGGCCTCAGTTTGTGCAGAACCCAGACGGATAGCCCATAGACCACACCGACAACCAGATAGCCGTAGAGGTAATTCATTCCTGTTTACCCCCTGCATCACCTTGCTGAAACACCGTCATGGCTGCCGGTGAATAGCCTTCAGTTGCCCCTTCGGGTGCAGTGCCATTGTGGATAACTTGCCTGCTGACGACGACGCCCCGATCAAGCGTTAACATCAGGTCTTGCTCATACTGACTACCGAAGCCTCCATGGACGTACTCCAGCAGCTTCCCTCTTGGAATTCTGATCGTACCGCTGTACCAATGCGCAAAGGCACGCTCAGCGTAATCGGGAAACAGGTCTTTCTGAGTGATGGTCCGGCCGCCAGGTCCCGTTCCCTGCAAGCCTACAAGATACAGCCGGTCATCGATAATCTCCCAGCTTGCCCGATACCCCCGCCACAGCGCCGAGCATGTTGCATGGAATTCAGGCTTTTCACCGCCCAATTCGAAATACTGCTCCAAGGGCGTGGCCATCATTGGCACTTGCTCACCGTCCAGCTGCAGGCTTTCACTGATTTGAGCCGTCATGGAATCTCCTTTTCTCGTTGGTCTATCTGGCTGGATCAGCACCCAGAGAGATGACACATCAGCCCGATGCGGGGTTGCCGCTTTCAGCCACCCTTCGAAACAAACAGAATAGCCGTTTTTTGGTAGTATGGCGTTTTTACAGCCGCCCTCTGCAAGAAGGGTGATCTGTTACCTGCCGCCTGCATGGACACCTTCAACAGATGAACTTCTGGCCGGTAGCACGTTATTTTTGCCAACGATATCAGGGAACGAACACATGGCAATGAAAGGTCGCATCAAAAAATGGAACGCCGACAAGGGCTTTGGTTTTATTCAGCCGCTGGAAGGCGGTGATGATCTGTTTTTCCATGTCAGCGCCATGCGCGACCGCAGTCTGCTGCCTCAGGTTAACCAGCTGGTTACCTATGAGCCTGGTACCGATAAGGACAACCGTCCCCGTGCCGACTCTGTTGTTTTAGCCGGCACCAGTGTGCGGCGGCAGCGAAACAGTCAACACTCCAGTAGCCATGTAGTCATACCGGTGCTCGCGCTGTTTGTTGTACTGGGAGTGGCGGCGATGATCGGCCTGTTACCCTGGCAACTCCCGCTACTCATGGGGGCGCTGAGCATTTGGACGTTTATCGTCTACGCCATGGACAAGGCAGCAGCCAAGGCCGATCGGCGCCGTACCCCTGAATCGACGCTGCATATGCTGGCGCTGTTGGGTGGCTGGCCGGGAGCGTTGTGTGCGCAGAGTTTGTTGCGTCATAAGTCTGTGAAAGCAGCCTTTCGAACCACCTTTTGGTGGACGGTGGCGCTTAATCTGGGACTGATGGGGTTTCTGGTCAGTGAGCCTGGGCGTCAGCTGTGGCAGCCGCTGCTGAGGTGGTGAATAGCGTCAACCTGCGACCAGCCAAGTTCAAATTCCAGCGGTACAGCTGCTAGCTGTCACTCACCTTTCAGGAGGCGTGTGCGGAAGATCCTCTGACTGCAGCCACCGGAATTTTCACAACAAGATGGCACAGGCTGAAGATGTAATGGTTGGCGACTCCGAAACTGTTCCGAAACATGTCTCTACTGTCTAATTAGTACCTGTCAAAATCTGTCAGAAAATCGCATACTCAGAACTTCTTACGAGTATATTAGGAGATTGCGATGCAGATTAAAGCTGCCATTACCCGCCAGCAACATGCTGCTTTTGAGCTGGAAAATGTCGAGCTGGCATCACCTAAGGCCAGCGAAGTTCTTGTTCGCATCGTCGCCACCGGTGTCTGTCACACTGATGCCGTTGCACGTGACCTTGGCATTTCTCCCTATCCGCTTGTACTGGGACACGAAGGCGCCGGCATTGTTGAAAGCGTGGGCGAACAGGTTAGCGACCTGGTACCGGGTGACCATGTTGTGCTGTCGTTCGCCCATTGCGGCAGTTGCGGTAACTGCCTGACTGGCCACCCGACTGTTTGTGACACTTTCAATGACTTAAACTTCGGCGGCAGCGCTGATGATGGCAGTCACCGCCTGAGTCAGGATGGTCAGGCACTGGGTACTTTCTTTGGGCAATCTTCATTTGCAACCCATGCCGTAGTGCATCAACGCAATGCAGTCAAAGTCGACCCTGAAGTCGATCTGGCCCTACTGGGCCCACTGGGATGTGGCATTCAGACCGGTGCCGGTACTGTACTCAATCGCCTGAAGCCTGAGTTTGGCAGCAGTCTGGTTGTCTACGGCTGTGGTGCCGTCGGCCTTAGCGCTGTAATGGCAGCGAAAATTGCCGGTTGTCAGCACATTATTGCAGTGGATGTGCATGAAAGTCGCCTTGCACTGGCGAAAGAGCTGGGGGCGACGGCTGTGCTCAATGGCCGCGAAGTTGATACGGTAGCCGAAGTGCGCGCACTGACAGACGGCGGCAGCCACTACGCTATTGAAACTACGGGTGTCCCGGCCGTTGTGCGTCAGTCACTGCAGGCTCTGCGACCTTTGGGCGTAAGTGCAATCGTGGGCGTGACCCCGGAAGTGACCTTGGACATTCACAATGATCTGATGGCCGAAGGCAAGTCGATGATCGGCGTGATCGAAGGTGATTCGGTGCCGCGCGTTTTCATTCCTCAGCTGGTTGCCTACTACAAGGCTGGTCAGTTCCCCTTCGACAAACTCGTCAAATTCTATGAATTTGATGCAATCAACCAAGCGTTCGAAGACTCGGCCAGCGGCGAGACCATCAAGCCAGTGCTGAAAATTGGTTGATAGTCTGAAGCGAGCTGCAAAAACAAGCTCTGGCGGATGACTGAATACCAAGAGCAGCGGGTCATTGAGGTGATCTGCTGCTCTGCGCTTTTCTGGCAAGTTGAGCCTCTATGTTCATGCTGGATACGCGAGCCTTATCACTGTGCATCTTACACCTGACGTTGTGTTGAGCACTGCGGTCAGCAGGGCTATTGTCATGGGTGCCCAGCTTCGAATCAGTGTTCCGCTGACTCTGAAATGCTTGTCGTTCAGTAGCATGTGCCCTGTTACTCAGAGTACAGGAAATGGCCCTTAGCGGACATTATGTAACATGTCAGTTTCCTTTGAAGCCGGAGTACGCCAGCCTTATTTACGACGCTGTGGATATTCTTCTCAGTTCAAAAACCATGTTAGCGAGCCAAAACCCTAGCCTTCCAGCATATAAAGAACTACGACCTATCAGAACTATTTCCCGGCCGCCAACAAGGCAGCGGTCCAACGTCCCTTTAGTACGGCGTCCTGCACTAATTCTTCAACAAGCTGGGCAATCTTTTCCGAAAGAAAAGAGGAGCTGTTGTTACTGCGTTCAGCCAGATACAGGGTTCGCACCGGCTCAGGGTTAATGATTCGCCGCGCAACCAGTTCACCTCTTTGAAGCTGATCTGCAACCAGCACCTGAGGAGCAACCGTACAACCGATAGCAGCCTCAAGAGCACCGATCGTCGCCGCCACAGAAGCAAGGCGCACACTACTGGCTCTCTCCAGCGAGTGGAGCAACTGCGGCTTATCCATCAAAGCACGAGAAAATGTGCCGCTTGATAATAGCATCAGTGGATATTCTGTCAGGTCTCTGAATTCCAGCGGATCTGGTGCGTCACCCAGCAGGCTGGGATGGCCGATGAAGTAGAGCTGTTCATCCAACAGTGGTTTCTGTCGGATACGATCATCCTGTGGTGGGTTGTAAAGAAGTGAGAACTCGCACTGCTCCGTCACAAGGTGATCAAACCCTATCCCTGATAGAGCTTCCTTCAAAATGAGGGTCACTGAAGGATAGCGCTCACGCACAGCCCTCATAAGCTCGACACCAATGACCTTGATTACACTGTATGGCATACCCACTGTGATCTCACCGGACAGTACCTTACCACCATTCTTGACATCATCTTCTGCCATTCGCAAACGAATAAAAATATCGATGGCATGTTCGTATAGGCGCTCTCCGGCAGCGGTCGGATCCATGCCACGCGAGCGGCGTTTGAACAGAGGTGTACCCAATTCATCTTCTAACCGCGCCAAATGATGGCTCACCGCTGACTGAGCCACACTACAGTGGTCTGCCGCATGTGAGAGGTTTCTGAGTTCATAGATAGCTACGAAGTATTTTAGCTGACGCAGGTCCATCGTTCTATTTTTTAGATTGAAGTGTTAGGAATAATATATTTTTAAGATTCTATATATGAGGCTATAACTTGTCCATCAGTCAATTGGAGACAGGTATGAATAACAATAAGCCACTTTCTGGAGTCCGCGTCGTCGAAATGAGCCATATGATCATGGGCCCGTCCTGTGCCATGTTCTTAGCCTTTATGGGGGCAGAGGTCATCAAGATCGAACCTCCCGAGGGTGACAAAACCCGTAACCTTACCGGCATGGGCCGAGGCTTTTTCCCGACCTTCAATCGCGGTAAAAAATCCGTGACCCTTGACCTCAAGAGTGAATCTGATCGCGCCCAGTTGCATCAACTGCTGGATGGCGCTGATGTCTTCATCGAGAATTTCCGTGATCAGTCACTGGAAAAAATGGGACTCTCTCCGGCTCAACTGCAGGCTCAATACCCATCGTTGATTATTGCCTCCTGCAAGGGCTTTCTGCATGGACCCTACGAAAATCGGACCGCTATGGACGAAGTAGTTCAAATGATGACCGGCATGGCATACATGACCGGACCGACTGGCCGTCCACTGCGCATAGGCTCCTCAGCCAACGATATTATGGGGGGGCTGTTCGGAGCCTTTGCCGTGGTGTCCACCCTACTGGCACGGCAGCATGATGGTAAGGGCCACTCTCTTCGCATTGGCCTATTTGAGAATTGCCTATTCCTGGTTGCGCAACACATGGTGCAGTTTGATCTTGAAGGCACCGAAGAGCCACCGATGCCCGAGCGCAATTTTTCCTGGCCTGTGTATGACATTTTCGACACAGCTACTGGCAAGCAAATCTTTATCGGTGCAGTCACCGAGGGACAATGGCGGGCCCTTTGCAGGGTGTTGGGCCTTAGTGAGCTACTTGAAGATGAGCGACTACAAAATCGCCCGGACCAGATCCAAGCACGTAGCTGGACCATTCCGCTGATTGCCAAGGCTGTTTCTGCCCAGTCATTCGAGTACCTAGCCACAGCATTAGAGGAACAAGGACTACCATTCTCCCCGATTTCCCGCCCGGCGGAAATGTATCAAGACCCCCACGTAAATCGTCCTAACGGCCTGTTTGAATCGCATGCACAGGGTCGTACTTTTAGAGCACCGGGATTACCGGTAGAGATCGATGGCAACCCCTTCTTGCCCGATAACCTTGACCTGCCAGAGATCGGTCAGCACAACGCCGAGTTTTTCACCGCAGGCAGCAGCACAATCAAAAAGGGACAGACAGCATGAGCCGTGTTGAAAAACTATATCCAAAACAAAAGGTCATTGTGCGTGAAGTCGGCCTGCGTGACGGTATTCAAATGGCTGAGATGTATCCGAGTACCGAGCAGAAAAAGCGCTGGATCAAGGCAGAATATGATGCCGGGATTCGCCATTTCGAAGTCGGCTCGTTCCTGCCGGCAAGCCGTTTCCCCCAATTTGCGGATGTGCGCGAGATCATCGCCTATACGCACAGTCTGCCTGGTGCGGTGGCCATCGCTCTGGTCCTGAACGAGCGCGGTATCGAAGACGCCCTGAAAGCTGATGCTGATGAACTTACCGTTGTCATGTCTGCCACGGAAGAACACAACCAGGCCAACGCTCGTCGCAGCCGTGAGGATAGCATCAAGGCGATACGACATGCTGTAGAACTGCGTGACCGATTTAACCCGAACACTGTTGTCAACGCAGGCATTTCGATGGCATTTGGCTGTTCCATCGCAGGTCACGTAGACCCGGATGAAGTGGCCCGCATTGCCGAGGCATGCCTTGAAGCAGGAGCCGATACTGTCGGCGTTGCCGATACGGTTGGCTATGGTGGTCCTGCTGAAGTGGCCGCCGTGTGTGAGCGCATGACCCTTCTTCTGTCCGGCAGACCCTATGTCGTTCATCTGCACAACACTCGCGGCACAGGCTTGGCCAATGCCGCAGCCGCACTCAAGGCAGGTGCCACCATTTTTGATGCGTCCCTGGGTGGACTCGGCGGCTGTCCCTTCGCACCCGGCGCAACCGGCAATGTGGTAATTGAAGATCTGGTCTACTTGACCGAGAAGATGGGCTTTGCAACCGGAATCGATATCAATCAACTAGTTCAGGCACGTGCGCTGATTCAGGAAAGCATGCCCAATGAGCCCGTATATGGCGATATTGCCAAATCGGGGTTGCCCAAAAATTTCACATACAGTTCATAACCTTCGGTCCTGACAGGGCCAGCAGAATAACCATACACGATAATAAAATCAGGAGCGTAACCATGAAAACAACAATAACCGCATCCCTGCTGAGCGCCTCATTCCTGTTCTCTGGGACAGCACTTGCTGCTGATACTATGCGCTGCGCACACCAGTTCCCACCTACCCATAGCATCGGCATGGCAATCGATAAATGGGCAAAAGAAATCGAAGCTCAATCCAAGGGCGAACTAAAAGTTGAAGTTTACCCGGCCAACAGCCTGGTCTCCACAAAAGAAGTCATTCCAGCGGTCGCCAAGGGTGATATAGAGTGTGGCTTTGCCCTCAACTTCGGCTGGGGGCGAACCATGCCAGCCATGCTGGTAACCACTGCGCCCTTCGCTTTCAGTGACATGGAGGTCTGGAAAAAATGGCCCACATCGGAGGCTGCCCAATTCCTGGAGAACAAACTGGAAGATAAGGGATTAAAAAATCTGACTTGGATGTTCCAGACCAATACATCTGTTCTCACCTCAAACGGCAAACATCTCAAGGCACCTGCCGATTTTCAGGGCATCAAAATCCGGGGGCTCGTGCCACCGTTTAATGCCGGTCTGGAGAAGATGGGAGCATCCCCAGTTTCCATGTCCGGCGGCGATGTTTACCAAGCGCTGTCCACAGGTGTCATTGATGCGGCCATCACCGATATCGCTGCGGCAGTCAGCCGCAAGTATTACGAAGTACAAGACCATATGACCGTACTGCCAATTATCTCGGTGTATGCTCATGGTTTTGCCAATCCACGCTGGTACAACACGCTCTCGGCCGAGAACCGGAGAGTTCTGGATGAAGCCGGCCTTAAAGCATCTGAGTGGGCTATCGAGCTTTCCACCGAGGCGATGGGACAAGCCCCTGACCAGTTACGTGAAAAGGGAGTTAACTTGCACTTTGCATCACCTGAAGAGCAAAAGGCTATTGCCGAAGTCATGCTACCGGCGTTTAACGAGTCTTTCTCCAAGTGGGCGGGTGACGACACCGATGAGTTAATCGAGCTAATTGACAAACTTCAGTAACCGCCAGGGTGATCACGGACATGAACATGCTATTCATTGTGTTGCGTGTATTACCCCGTTTGGGAGGGGCGCTTAGCGCCCTTCTCATCCTAGTGGTATTTACACTGATCAGCTATGCCGTTCTGATGCGGTACTTTCTAAATGCCCCGCTTACCTGGTCAGATGAAATGATCGGCTATTTGATGGTCGCGATGGCATTTCTGGGCTTGAGCTCGGTGCTTCTGGATGACCGGCACATTGCTATCGACCTGCTGACGCCTCGCTTTCCGCCCACCATTCAGAAGATCTGCAGCCTGCTGGGCTACGCCGTAGTGTTTGCGGTAGCCGTTATATTTCTGGACGCCTCCTGGGAAACCTTGATGTTTAATCGTGATTTTGGTCTCTACTCGGTCGGTGAGCTCGATGCTCCGATTTGGGTAACACAAGTCCCCATGGCAATCGGCTCGGCACTGTTAGCGCTGGCTGCGGCCACCCGTTTCTTAGAACGTCTGCTCAATCAGACACCGGAGAAACGATCATGACAACGATTCTGATTTTTGCCGGACTTTTGGTGTTACTACTGGCGGGAGTTCCTATCTTTGCGGCCCTCGCTGCTACCGGTATCGCTGTTCTTGCATTATTTGGGGAGAACATCGGCGCTATCGGTGACACACTCTATGCCACCATGGACAAAAGCATTTTAGCGACCATTCCGCTGTTTGTATTCATGGCACAGGTTATGATCAGAGGGCATGTGATTGATGACCTTTACCAGTTTGCACACAACCTGATCGGCCATATCAAAGGTGGGCTGGGTGTAGCCACAGTTATGTCCTGCACCATTTTTGCTTCAATTTCCGGTTCCTCTGTCGCTACTGCACTTTCGATCGGTTCCAGCGCCATTCCTCAGATGGAGAAATATGGCTATCGTCGTCGCTCCGCTTTGGGTGTGGTTGCCGCCGGTGGTACCTTGGGTATTCTGATCCCACCATCAGGCCCTATGATTCTTTACTCCATCGTGACCGACGCTTCAATCGGTGCACTGTTCCTTGCCGGCCTTGTACCCGGGCTTATGATCGCATTGATGTTTTCGGCTTACTGCATCGTCAGCGCTTACCGGGGAAAAATGTCCTCCCCCAATTACCCAGGACATGCAAAGGTTCTGCAAAGCGCTAAAAAAGCGTTCTGGGCCTTGATGATGCCACCATTTGTGATGGGTGGAATCTATCTGGGTGTCTTCACGCCAGGCGAAGCTGCCGCTGCAGGCTCTCTTTATGCTCTGCTGGTAGCAACTTTTATCTATCGGCGTTTCAAGTTCAAAGAACTCAGGCAGTCGTTGATGGAAACCATGCACGTTTCTTTGATGGTCTTTGCCATCATCATGGGAGCACATGTGTTTGGTCATGCCATCACCATTATCCGTTTACCGGCGGAGATTGCTGAGTGGGTTATCAGTGTCGGCTTCTCTAAATGGGGCTTTATCCTGATGGTCATGGCCATTATCTTTGTAATGGGCATGTTTCTGGAGTCAATTGCCATCATCCTGATCACAACGCCCATTCTGCTTCCGGCCATGCTGGCGCTAGATATTGACCTGATCTGGTATGGGGTACTGCTGATGGTAAACCTGGAACTGGCTATGATCACACCACCGGTGGGCATGAACCTGTTTGTCATCAAAGGAATCACACAAGCACCACTGTCTGAGGTCATTTCAGGCTCAGTGCCCTATGTTTTTCTGATGCTGACAGGACTGGCACTACTGATACTGGTTCCCGAAATTGCGACCTTCTTGCCGTATGGTGCAGGCTATGGTCAATAACCTGAGTCAACACCTTTGGCGCCTCTCTATCGGCCAGCACTGGTCGAGAAGCATTCGTGGTATCGCCATTCCACCGCCCTTCTTTTCAGTACACGACTGACAACCAGCCTGGGCTGCAATCTAGGCTGGTGCATCTACTGTCCTGACCCAAGCCATTTTTCCATATCACCCCTGCGTCCACGCACAGGGATAGGTATGTCTTGGGTCCTGAAAAGAATCATTTGAAAAGGTAACCAGTCATGGAACGAATGACCGGCGGTGAAGCTATTATTAAATCTGTGATTGCAAATGGAGTGGATACCATTTTTGGTATCCCAGGCGCCCAGATCTACCCCCTTTTTGACGGTATCTATAAGCAGAAGCTCAACTTG
The DNA here is from genome assembly GCF_017310015.1 of Marinobacterium iners. Classification (NCBI taxonomy): domain Bacteria; kingdom Pseudomonadati; phylum Pseudomonadota; class Gammaproteobacteria; order Oceanospirillales; family Oceanospirillaceae; genus Marinobacterium; species Marinobacterium iners. Next base: position 468,178 of record NZ_CP022297.1, on the reverse strand, counting down.
ATAGTTCCACGCCATGAGCAGGCGGCCGCCTACATGGCGATGGGTTATGCCAAATCATCCGGCAAGACCGGTACCTTTGCCGTAGTACCTGGCCCCGGCATTCTGAATACGACGGCAGCGCTCTGCACCGCAATGGGCAACTGCAGCCCAGTCGTTGGCCTGACCGGCCAAATCCCCAGCAGCTTCCTGGGCAAGGGACGCGGCCATCTGCACGAACTGAAAGACCAGGCTGGCACGCTGAAATCAATCATCAAGGATGCCTTTAGCATTGCCGACCCCCGGCAAACCGCCACAATCGTTAATCAGGCCTATGCTTCGGCGGCAGAAGGTCGACCGGGGCCGGTCACTCTAGAGATGTGCTGGGATACCATGGCGGCCCAGCACGAATTCGATCCTCCTGCCCCCCCTGCAACGGTTGCACATGCAACCGATATGGATCCAGATCATCTCAAGTCAGCCATCCGCATGATCGCCCAGGCACGCAACCCGATGATAATGTGCGGCGCAGGTGCCCTGCATGCGGCCGAAGAGGTCCAGGCACTGGCCGAACTGCTCAACGCACCGGTCACCGCCTTTCGAAGCGGCCGTGGTGTCGTGGCGGAAGACCACCCTCTGGGCCTGTCCGCCGTGGCGGCGCGTCAGTTGTGGGACGACTGTGATCTCCTCATCGGTATCGGCTCTCGACTGGAAATGCCCTACATGCGCTGGGGTAATTACATGCAGTATGAGTCCAAGCCTTCAAGCGGCCCAAAACTGATCCGCATCGATATTGACCCGGCACAAATGGAAACCTTCGCACCCGATATCGGTATCCTCGGCGACTCAGCTCATGTTTGTCGCCAGCTCGTTGACCAGCTGCAAAATCAAGTTTCACCCAATCCTGATCGCCTGGAGGAAATTGCACGTGCCAAAGCCGTTGCTTGGCATGCACTGCAAAAGGTACAGCCACAGATGGCCTACCTGGATGTGATCCGCCAAGTACTGCCGCGCGACGGTTTCTATGTACCTGAATTATCTCAGATGGGCTTCACAACCTGGGTGGGCGGCTTGCCGGTGTATCAGCCACGCACCTACGTCGAAGGTGGCTATCAAGGCACACTCGGCTTCGGATTCCCAACAGCGCTTGGTGTTAAGGTCGCCAATCCAGACAAGGCGGTGGTCTCGGTCAGTGGTGACGGCGGCTTCATGTTCGGCGTACAGGAGTTGATGACCGCCGCTGAGTTCAACATTGGCCTGGTCAGCATCGTCGTGAATAATCGTTCTTACGGGAACGTTCGCCGTGATCAGGAACTGGGGTATGGGTCGCGTTTCAGTGGTTCCGAACTGGCAACACCGGATTTCGTCAAATTAGCTGAAAGCTTCGGTGTACAGGGCTATCGCATCTGTACCCCTGCGCAGCTGAAGCCAGTGCTGGCCAAGTGTATTGAGTTGGATAAGCCTTGCTTAATCGAAGTTCAGTCCGAGCGCGGTCAAGAAAGCTCTCCCTGGGAGTTTATCCATCCGCAAGGTTGTTTGTGAGTAAAACTACTATAGGGAAACCAACATGAAACACTATCCCATGATCATCAATGGCCACGCCATTGACAGTCATGACAGACTGTCAATCGTCAACCCGGCAACCAGTGAGGTGTTTGCGACCTGCGCCCGAGCCAGTGAACACCATGTCGATACCGCCGTCCACGCCGCTAAAATGGCTTTTACAGATTGGTCTATTCGCCCTGACCAAGAGCGCAAGGCACTGATACATGAACTCGGCGCGTTGATCGAAGAGCACAAGGATGAATTGATTGAATTGGTAGTATGTGAAACCGGCAAACCGGTTGTCGGTTTGGGCGGCGTGGGCGCCACCATGGAGGTAATGGGGGCCTCGATCTGGTCACACGTTACTGCTGACATCAATCTGCCGGATGAGATCATTCAGGACGATGAAACAGCCTATGTGGCCGTCACTCGCAAGCCGCTGGGCGTAGTTGCTTCGGTTACTCCCTGGAACTGGCCCCTGCTAATTGCCATCTGGCATCTGATTGCCGCCATTCGGGCCGGTAATACCGTGGTGATCAAACCATCGGAGCTGACCCCACTAACGACCGCTCGTTTCGTGCAACTCGCCAATAGCGTACTCCCTCCTGGTGTACTCAATATTGTCATGGGCGCCGGCGATATTGGCCAGCGACTCACGTCAGCACCGGCCGTCAACAAGGTGGTTTTCACCGGCTCAACCGCCACCGGCAAACGCATTATGGCCGCCGCGTCCAACAGTCTGAAGCGATTGGTACTTGAGTTGGGTGGCAATGATGCCGCCATTGTGCTTCCGGGCAGCAACCTCGACCGCATCGCCAGTGATATTTTCGCCGCTGCCTTCCATAATAATGGCCAAACCTGTGCCTGCCTGAAGCGGCTCTATGTGCATGAAAGCCAATACGGTGCTCTTTGTGAGCGCTTGGTGGCTGTTGCCAGGGGCCTCAAGATAGGTAATGGGCTAAATCCGGACATAGAGCTAGGCCCGATTCAGAATGAAGCACAGCGCACAATCGTTGAAAACCTGGTTGCTGCGGCTACCCGTGAAGGCGGCCAGATCCTGTGTGGCGGCAAACGCATCGAAGGGCTTGGGTATTTCTATGAACCAACGCTGGTGGCTGGACTGACTAACGGCTGTGAGCTGGTTGATCAGGAGCAGTTCGGCCCGGTTCTGCCCATTATTTCCTACCCATCCATTAAAGAAGCCATCAGGCTCGCGAACGATAGCCCAAATGGGCTGGGTGGTTCCGTGTGGGGTGATGATCTCGCACAAGCCGAAGAGGTCGGGCGCCAATTGGAATGTGGTACCGTCTGGATCAATGGCCACGGCGGGGTGCAACCGGATGCACCTTTCGGTGGCGTTAAAGAGTCAGGTTTTGGAGTTGAATTTGGTCGCTTTGGCCTTGAAGAATGTACCTCAATCCAGACCGTCAAGATTCATCGTCAATAGTTGAAAAAGGCCTGCTAAGTGTACCTGCAGGCCTTTTAGTTAATCTCTAGAAAGCACAAGCAGGTTTTTTTCAGCATGGCTACATATGAATACGACGGTCAACGTCCCACGATAGACAAAACTGCCTATGTCCACGAACAGGTCACCTTGATCGGTCAGGTCACGCTCGCTCCCGGTGCCAGCGTCTGGCCACAGGCGGTATTGCGCGCCGACAATGAGCCAATCCGCATCGGCGCCGGCAGTAACGTGCAAGACGGTGCCGTACTGCACACCGATCCGGGCTTTCCGCTCCAGGTGGGTGACGGCGTCACCATCGGTCACCAGGCGATGCTGCACGGCTGCACCATCGGCGACAACTCGCTGGTCGGCATTCAGGCCGTGGTATTGAACGGCGCCAGAATCGGCAAGAATTGCCTGGTCGGCGCTGGCGCGCTGGTGACCGAAGGCAAGGAGTTCCCGGATAATTCGCTGATTCTGGGCAGCCCAGCCAAGGTGGTTCGCCAGCTCAGTGACGAGGCGATCGAAGCGTTACGCGCCAACGCCCTGTCCTATGTTGGCAAGGCGCGCGAGTACCCGACCAAGCTGAAACGGATAGACTGAAGCCTTTAAACGGTTATTTGTTGTCGAACTAAACGAAGATGCTCAAGAGGTTGTTCGCGCTTCGACTTGACGCTATTACAACCTCTCAGCACACCCGATTTTGGCCCATTGCGGACATTGGGTGTGCTTTACCACTGCGCAGTGATCGGCACAGATTGACGTAAGTGCTTCTGTCAGAACGCATGCTCAACCAATATCTGCGAATTTTTACAGACCCGGGAAATTATGTATGTTTCGCCGTGTTTTTTCTTTTTTCGCTCAATAGATATATGGGTGGTGTTGAGCCTTAGAAGCGTATCTAACAAATTCTGCCGCTGTTTTCCTCCCGTTCCTCGACGACAAAACTTAAGTATGTCGCTAATGTGAGGGTGGAATACGCGGCTTGGAAATTCACCGCCATCTTTTTTGTAACGGTTCATTGACTCTGTTAGATGAGATATAGCCATCAACACCAAATCGTAGTCCCAGATAGTAGCCATCCCTGCAGAGCCTGAACGTACTTCGACAAAGCCATCTGACAGGTCGTATCGGATAAGGCTGTTTGCTCTATTGTTGCGTTTAGAGAGACGGAAAACAGCTACATCCATTATGTTTCTGCTGTCACGGGTGCCTACGTCATAAAGTTGAGGAATGAAAAAGTCTGCTTGGTGATCCCCAGGAGGGGGGCGCCGCAATTTTGATGTGTGTTTTTGATCCATCTCATCCGGCCTGTCGCCCTCAAGGAAATCTTCAATATTGTTATCAAATTGCTTTGCCATAAACACGCCTCATGAGACCAAATAGATGAGTATTAACTCATTTGAGTTTATACTCATCCTCAAGATATCCTTGTATTAGTGTAACTATTCAGTTGGCTTGATTTAAAAAGTTTTCGGATTATCGCTTGGCGCTGCCATGAAGGTCGGCAAACGTCCTTCGAACAACAGTGTCAACGCCTCGGAACCACTCAGGTTTTGCTTGCGCGCCGTCGACAGATAGCTGCGCACACGACAGAAGATCTGTGCCCCATCCATCGAGCGGAAGCAGCCAGAGATCTTCTGCTGCACCTTGAGCATACGGATATCACGCTCGCCTTGGTTGTTCGTAAAGGGGACCGCCGGATCGTCCAGAAAGCGCAAAACATCTGCCTCATAGTCGCGCAACCGCTCCAGCAGGTTGCGCGCCCGAGAGCGTTTGAGCCGACCACGCTTGCCCTGCCGTTGGTTTTCATCCGGTGGCGGACACTCGTCTTCCGCTTTTTTGAGGCATTGCCGGTAGGCCTTTCGCCACCCTTCTGCCTTTTCAGGCGGCAGGCTGCCGCCCGCACTCTTAACGGCATCCTCCATGGTGCACAACAGGGTTTGCATGCGCTGCGCCCAGGTCTGTTTGTCCTGCTCCCAGGCGCGCTGAAGCTCGCGCAGATGGTGGGCATTACAGAGCGCATGCCGGCACTGATAGCGGTAGTACGGTTTCCAGTGGTCATGACAAAGCACGCCGTGGAAGCGCGGCAGGATACCGATGGCCTCCATCGCCTCGTGACCCCGGTGAGCATGGGGCGCCAGCCAGGTCAGGTCATCATTCGAGGCGCAATGCAGCCAGCGGCGTTGGCCACCGATGTTGATGCTGGTTTCATCGGCGTGAATCAGCACCGACTCGGCCAGACGGTCCTTAACCCAGTGCTCGAAGCCCTCAGCTTTGTCGAAAGCGTCTTGGTTGAAGTTGAACAGCGACCCTGCGCTGAGCGGGATACCAACCTGATCCTCAAAGTATTCGCGGACACGTTCGTAGGGCAGCAGCTGGTACTGCGACAGATACACCGCATGCGCTTTCAAGCGGGGACCATACTGCACCGGACGATCAACACCGGCCGGGAATGGCGCTGTGACGCGTTGCCCCTGTTCGTTCTCCAGGATCTCGGCCTGGTACTCGGTCACGAAGCGGCTGATATCCAGATCGAAGACCTGACGCTTTTCATAGCCGACCACGCGGAATGCGCTGCCCTTAGGCAGGGTGCGCCGGTCGACCTTCACGGTCTTGATCGCATCCGGCTCCTCGACCCGTTGCAGCGTCTTGCCAATACGGCCAGGCTGTCCGCCCGGTTTACGCTCACCTTTACTGCGGCTCTTCTTGGGCCGGTTCGGATCCTGGGAGGGCGGCGTACTGCTGTTGGTACTGTTCGTGTTGAGCCGGCCGGTCATCATCTGGATCAGCACCATCATCATCTCAATGGCTGCGCGCAGAGATGGCGAGAGTGTCTTGTCGTCCTGGAGCTGTTGTCTGACGTTCGCCAAGATGGCGTCGACATCCATATTGCTGATCTTCATGAGCCTGAGTATCGTCGATTGATGGCCTATTATCGCACGACTTTTTCAGGTCAAATTTTTCGCTTTGTGTGCGGATCTGAGCAACTTTTACATTGCTCCCACGCTCCGAGACATAGAGCTCCGCCAGACGCCACAGAGTGGCGGTACGGCACCTTGAGGCAGGCTTTAAAGCGAAATACCGACTGTCACTGGACTGGGAGATATTTTGACAAAAAACCTGTCAAGAACTTTTTGCAGGAACTTGAGCTGAATAGTTACGCTAATTGTTATATTTTGTATGACAGCGGGTGTCAATGTTTGTGTGGTTTTGATGGAGGGTGGTTTTGGGTGAGGACGATAGTCAGAATTTGGATTTCGGAAAAATTTTGTACTGGGGCCACGGGAATTCAGATGATAAGTGCGACTTATGGTTGAGCTGGAAAGGTGGCCAACTGCCGAAGATGGTACGCTTCAGCTCGCCAAAGCCAAAATAAGTATCACGGGTTCTGCCCCCGTTACTGCGAACACTTCTGAGCGTTCATAATGGTAGAGTTAGTTGATCTTTTTTGGGCAAGGCTTGGTTGACGTTAAAGCCTGAAAGCAGCCTTGGAAACCGGTTTGAGGCGAGCGCTTCTCGGCATGTTTGGTTAGCGTAGTCATGATTTCTCTCCTTGCAGGGCCGGGATACTTTGGCCACACGCTTTCGGTCGGGGTTAAATGTCGAAGACCTCTCTGATTACAGTCCATTCCTCGGGTTGGTATTCCTGCATACAGAGGGTGAGCAGCTCCCTCGCGTCTAAATCCAAACTATCCGCCACTGGTAATACCTTCGAAATGGGCAGCTTCGTTCTGCCCTGTTTAATCATGGTGATCATGTTCGGATTATCGAAGCCGATGTCACGGGCGATCTCTACCTGCGATTTTGGACTGCTATTGATGACGCCTGTCAGAAAACGCGCAATTCTGGAGTCGTTTACGAACTTCACGGCTTTAGATCTCATGTCGGAATCGTCCCTGGTATTGACCATGATGGTTTCCGGGGAGCTCTGCAGCCCCACCGGAACATCGCTATCAGCGCTGAGCGGCATATGCCTTGATCTTGCTCTTCACACTGACCCTTGCGGCATCCAGCGCATCAGCATTCGTTCTGGAAGAAAGGTCATTCCGATCCTTTTCCTCACAGAAGTACTTGATGCGTTCTGCATTGGCACCGGAGGGGTGAGGGATACCACTCAGAATCTGCTCTGATTTGAGCAAACCCATGCCTGCCAGGTGTTGCAGGGCCGCGTCTGGTTTGGGGCCCAGAGGGATGTAGAGCGTATCGGACCCAAGCTCCATCACCTCGTCTTTGAGGTGCGTTTCAACCTGATAACGAAGCTCAAACTCTTTCAGCATCAGTGGGTTGCCAGTGTAGTTCTGACCACGGAAAAATACAGGATTACGCAGGGCCGAGGTGTAGTGAACAAGGTCAGCGTGTTCACCGAACAACGCCGAGCAGCTGGTCAGTCCCAGCGCAGTGTGTAGCCCTACATGGTCGAGCATTTTCACTAGCGATGTGCGCATGGGGCCGGCAAAGCTGGCGGTTGCCTTAGCCAGGCGAAGCGCATCCTCTCTTGTTTTGCCTTCATTCAGCGCACGGGCAAAGGTGTTCAGGGCTATTTCAGCCTGTTGAGCACCCGGAGTGATGCCGCACAGTACAACCTTGGCGTGTTCGTTGACGTGTTCAAACGGTGCGTAATAGGTAGCCAGCTCCCCCTGCTCTGAAATCTTCAGGAAATCAGGTAGTGACTTGCCTTCAAAACGGGGGCCGTATTCAGCGATTTTCCGTGTAAGCATACTTTCAGTCTCTGTCTCTTCTCGTAGGGGAGCGTAAGCGTTTTTCTTCTGCAACCACTGCAGCGCAACTTCATATTCAACAAACACTGTCTGCGACAACCTGTTCCCGTCCCGATCGGTCACGTTCTCAAGGTGGACTGTTGTCAGGTCACCATGTGCTCCGGTGGCGTTTCGGACACTGGATACCCGCTGCCCGGTGAGGGTCGCCAGATCATCCAGTGTGAGTGCTTTCAGTGAGGCCCCTGATGAATCTCGATAGAGAACTTCTTCAAAATCCAATGCGTAACAAAGTTCGGCCTGATTCAGGAGCTCTTGCAAAGGATTCTGGTCTATCAGGGCCCACTTCGGCATGAAAACCCGTGTGTGGCACGCCTCAGCTTCTTTAGGTCTGAGCTCCATTGCGCAACCCAGTATCTCAATGGCATGACCGATTTCATCAAGGCCATTGCTCGCAAGGAGCGGTGTTGGGATTTGGCGCTGTTTCACATACGTTTCTAGTGATGTGATACAGCCTCCCAGGTAGCACAAACCGTTCTCAACGTAATCTCGCATCGCTTCCACCAGCTCATCGCCCATTTGCTCTAGTGCACTGACTGCATAACCCATACCCACCTCCATTTAAAAACCAAGTTTTCGAACTATATATCCGAATTTTTAATATATCAATAATAAACTAAAAATTTCTATGAAGATCTCCGCCCGAAAAGATACCTGCCGTTAAGGGTATTGGGTTAATGTGTTCTAAACTGAGCTGCCCAGAAACGCTGGGCTAATGGCGTTTGTGAGTGTAAATCGGGTATCACCTATACAGACAGAAACATGGAGGTTGCATGGAAGCAGCAATCAGCAAAGCTCTCGAACCGGGACATTGGCATGATGAGCAGCAGGTGGACCTGCGGAGATGGATCGAGCTGAATCAGCAGCACAGAGTTCTGATCAGTCAGATACACAGCGGGCAGGGTGTTGGTCACGACCTGAGCCGAAAGCTAGACCTGATTTGGCACGAGAAGGCGGTTCTGGCCGACCGGCTGCTATCAGCTATAACATCACGGATGTCGGGATAAGCGATGGCCCTGCACGGCATACAACGCACTCGTGCGTCCTATACTTCGAAACAGCGGGTGACTGTCCTGTACTCAGGCAGGCTCAGGGCTACAGTAGGTCGCCCCGGTATCGATCAGCGCGGCCGGGTGGGAGTTTTATCTTGAAACGCCCGTCAACTACGAGGATGAATGCGGGATACCAATCCATCACGAAATGCTGCCTGGGTACTCCGATATCCGTGATTGCTGCTCTCGATGATTTGGACTTTCTCTGTGATATAGACCCACTCATAAGACTCAACAACGGGATCACCGACAACAACCAACAAGGCTCCTTCCCAGTCCATAGGATCCGTCAGCACCGCTGTCGGCTGGTTGTAGCGCCAGGAACGCTTTGCGCACTCGGCAAGAATTCGCATACTGCTCATGGCATCAATCACTCAGACACCAGGCTAAGCGACTCTGTAGCCAGACCCAAAATAATCACAGCGCAATCAGCCTGAATTCACAATGGCGTCGGGGTACATCGCTGACAGCGTTGCACCCCGACCACCAAGTAACATCGAGTTCACCAGATTAACGCCAATTTTGAAATGAAAGTCCCTGCATTGCTCAAGCGCGTCATATGTCCGATATCGGGAACCGCTGTGGGTTAAGTAGTCAATAAAGCCTTCCCCTTGCTCACTGCCGACAACAGAGGATGTGAGCACCCAGTCATCAGGGTCAAACCGGCCAACATTATCTTTCACGACGGTCGCCCGAATACGCACGACAGGATCACCGCTGGCTGGATACAGGTTGAAGAACTCAAGCCTTCGTATTTCACACGTCACAAATGTATTCATGGCTACACCCATCAGTTCGTTCGTGCAATCGAAGCAAAACACCAGTCCATACAGGACAGCAGGCGTGCCATGTTGCAAGCGTCATCAATCCCTCGGTGTGGCTGCCCACCGAACGCCAGGTTGTGATACTTGAGCGCCGACCCCAACCCGTTGCGCTTGCGCTCGCCCGTCGTGTTTTTCCAGATCGTCTTCAGATTCAGGTGCGGCAGGCGCATGAAGCCTGGCATCACACCTTCGCGCATGGACTGAGCTTCGATATGCCGCCGATCATAATTGCCCCAACTGGCCCAGTAAGTCAGGTCAGGCCATTGGTTCAGCCAGGCGTCAATCTCCGGTACGACCTCGGTGAGCAGGGGTGCTGCATCCACCATCGCCTGACTGATCGTAGTGAGTTGCTGGCAGAACGGACTCAACTCAGGATGAACCCTTGGTCGCACGAGAAAAGAACGCCTATCCAGCACTTCACCGATGCGTGTTGCGATCACACAACCGAATTCGATGATTTCCATTTCATCCACGGACTGCCGGCACCCCGATGGGGCAATATGGTTCTCCCAGCAGGTTGCCTCAAGATCCACGATTAAAATCAGTGTCTGACTCATATCAGCAGCTAACCGAAATTCGGCCCATTGAGCGGATTGGGCGCATCATTAAATTCATCAAGGCCGGTTTCGTCCTGCGTCTGCTCAATATCTTCGAGATCGACCAGTTCATCCAAGCTCAGCATTTGCTGGTCGTCGCCTGGTTCCGTTTCCTGCGGTGGTTCGGTCTGCACACTCTCAGCACGCTCACGCTCTAGCGCTTGGTATTCCGGATCCGCCAGAACCGCCTCGATCCGTTCAGCTTCGGTCAGCCGTTCCGGCTCGGACGCATCAAAACGCTGCCCTAGCTTCGCGTGTAGCTGATCACCCTGAACCCTCAAAGCCTTGGCGCTGTTACTATCGACCCGTGCACTGGCGTTAGCCTCGGCCACGGCCTCCAACAGCTGCGCGTGCTCAGCATCTGGTTTGCGCAACCCACTACTGACAAACCGTGTGACGATCGGGTGCTCACGCTCGTACTTGGCAAGATCGTCACGGCACATGCGCGCATATTCGCGGCTGTAACCGGCAAGACGCTGCGCCTCCTTGTACTGGTGCAACAGCGCCGCGTACTGTGGATTTTGCTGCAGGTACGCGCCCACGTTGCGCAGCCCCTGCAGGCGCTGCTGCAGCTGCGCGGCGGGCTGGTTAAACAGTGCAAGCCGCAGGCGCTCGGCGCGTATCTGCTGCTCTACTTGGCTGAGCCGGTCGCTCAGGCTGACCACGTTCGCGTTGCGCGTGCGGATCGCCTGGTTAATTCGGCCGCGCTCCGTTACCGGCTCGTACTGCTGGCCGGTGGCCTCGGCCTTTGCCTGGGCCTTACGTTCCAGCGCGGATGCGGCCTGACCGAGCTTAACGGTCGGCTCAACGTCCAGCCCACGGTCACGGTGGGATCGGTGATCAACACGCGCACTGTGCCCCGCCGCCGCCAGTGCTTCGTTTGTCAGCTCGGCCCAACGCGCACGCCACTTGCGAACCAGCGCCGGGCCGGTCTTTTTTGAATCCAACTCACGGCATTTTTCGGTGAACCCGTCGGCGGTCAACCGGCGGGTGCTGCACAACAGGTGCGCGTGCTGGTTGCGCTTGTCGCCCTTGGCGTGCGGTCGGTGGATGTTCACGTCAACAACACACCCATGTTCGGCCACCACTTCGCGCGCAAATTGGTGCGCCAGGTCGTAACGCTGCTGATCGTTCAGCTCCCACGGCAAACCTAGCTCAAATTCACGCGCAACCGTCGAGTTAACACGAGTTTCAGCTTGTTCAGCGGCATTCCAAAGCGCAGGGCGATCGGTCGCCCACTCGGGCGTACCCTCAGGCAACACAAGCTCGGCTGACACCACACCCGTTTTGCGAGTGTAGTCGTGTATCAGGCCGGTGCGCTCATCGACAATCTTAGTACCAGACCGATACGCCGCTGCGCCGGTCGCACTGCGACCGCTGCTGCGGGAAATCGGTTTAACACTGTTGTGATAGTCGGCCATCGGTCTGCTCTTGATCTTGATTTTCATCTGGCCTCTGGCCAGATCGCACGCAAACAAAGTTTGCATAAGTGCGCCTTTCGGGAAACAGCGGGTGCTACTTTCCTGCAAATGAGTATAGCCAACTATGCTAAACTGGGCAAAGGTTAACCAGTAATCAGGGGTGAACGCATGACATCGAGCAAGCTAGAACAACTGCTGAAACAGCAGGAGCAACTAAAGGCCCGTATACAGCAAGAGAAATCGAAAGAGCGCAAGGCCGAGCGACAGGCCGACAACCGGCGAAAAATGCTGATGGGTATCGCACTGCAGGAAGCGGTTAAAGCTGGCTCGATTGACCAGCAGTGGATTAATCAGCTACTACACACCTACATTAAAACCTCTCGGGACCGTGAATTTCTAGGCCTGGAACTTGTAGAAACACCTACCTCCGAGGGACGGCAGGAGTCCGCTCAGGAGGTACATCCGGGCAAAAATGCGACCGAGAATACCCAAAAAGAACCAGAGCCGGAAACCCAACTCGATCCAGCAGATCCACTATTACCGGGACAGGGACAGGGACATGGACATGGACATGGACATGGTACGCCACAGTAATGCAGTTGTAGCCGCATCGCCTGCGGCGCTGTGCGCCCGCCCAACAAACTCAATGCCTGCACGCGCCGCTGCGTTAGCCAGGCTAATGGTGCCGTAGCGGTTTGTCGCGCCGTATACGTCCGCGGCACGGTACATAGCGCACCGTGTGTCGAGACCGCGCACCCAGTCGGCCGGATCACCATGCGCTGCTGCGGTTTGCACCAAAATGCGGGCAAAGGCATCCTCCTCATCCGTGTTCGCTTTTAACCACCAGTCCAAACTCTGCAGCCCGATCATCCGCGTTGTCGTCAAACATGCGGCAGGCTTGGCGCTCCTGCTTCAGTGTCGCCAACGCAGAAAAGAAACAGCCTTCGCACAGGTGCAACTCGTATCGTTCTCCATCATGGCGGGACCCATACCCCCAATCAGCGTTGAGCACACCAAATTGAGGGGCATGCTTACCTTCACTCGATGTGCTGTCACCACAGATATCACAGCGTACATCTTCAACGACATCTACAAGCTTCTGCGTCATGATTCTCATGGGTGCGTCCTCTCTGTATCGCTCCTGTAGAGGTTCTACCAGACTACCCGGCAGGTCAAATCGTGCTTGATCACACTGGATCTATCGGTGCCACCGGCCGAAAAATGCCGGTCTTGGTCATCTCGCGTCGAAGATCAAAACGCTCAAGTGCAGCAATCGGATCTACCTGTTCCAGTTGCTCAAAATTCAGTTCAGCAAAGCGGGCTTTATCTATCGCCACTGAGAGCAGGTAGTCGCCGTTGATATGCCCGGTGGCCGGGTCCAGCCGCTGAGAATATCCCGAGACCACTACCCGCTCGATTCCCGGCAACAGCCCCAGCACAACACCCGCCAGTCTCAGTACGATACCGTGGATATGTCGGGCGTATTCCTCTCGGCGTTGGCGATCGGATTTGTCCTTGATTAGCAGGCGGCGGTTACGGGCACCAAATTCAGCGCTGCGGGCCGGGATGTCTTCGATCTCGGGCAGGTCCACATCCAGATACACACCCTGGCTGGCCAGGTCGATATCAAAGTCCACCAGGGTTTCGCGCGGCCAGTCCAGATCACTGAACTCCGCTGTAAGAATGTCGACCATCAGGTCTTCATCGGTTTTGAGTCGCTCCGCGAACATCTGCGCCAGTTGAGTCTGCGCTTGCTGATGAGCTTCCCATGCCCGATTCCATTCAGCAACCTGTCGCTCATACTGTTGCAGACACTGCTCATAGGTCTTGTCGATCTGCAGGCAATGGTGCTTCCACGCCTCCAGTTCGGACTCCCAATTTTGTAGATCCTGTTCCTGCGCTTGAATCAGTCGCTGCTGACGCCCCGGGATCAGCCGATCCCAGAAGCTGACCTCCAACTCCGGCTTCACTGGTCGCGGGGGACGACGCTCGCGCTCGGGCTTGATGGGAGCCGGTTGTTCAAAGGCTTCGGGCTCGTAATCCGGGATGGCACTTCCCGGCGGCACGATATCCTGATGGATCTCCAGCAGCAGATCCATGTCACCGTTGATGGCGTCCATCTCGGACTGGAGCCAGGTGGTCATGCGATCATCGTAGTCCGACCACACCATCCTACGCTGGGATGCGCTCAATGGCTGACCCTCCTGATCCACCAGGCTCACTTGGCCTCTTTCATCCAGTATTGCTTTGAAAGCCGTCAGCTCTGGCGCTGAAGAGGCGGCATGGTTGCTTTGGCGCTGCTGCTCACGCTGTGCACGCCGCTGGTGACTGGGCGAGCCGGACAGCCGGGTGCGATAGGACATGCCTGTACCAGGAGCGCCAACATTGCCCCAGAGGCCATTTTTACCCAGCGTAACGGACGCACCCCGCACACCGGCAGAGAGGCTGACGCCGCGTTTACCGAGGTTCAGCCGAATGCCCGGCGCCAGACGAATGGTATTACGAAATCGAAAAGCCATAATAGTTGTGTATAGAACATCCTTGTTGTGATGGTCGTCAGATCACGGGGTTAGCCAGGCCAGCGTATCGTGCTCAAATGGGGCCCGAAGCTGCCTTATCGGTCATATCGGCAATGCATGCTGTAGGTAATCCCCCAACTGGTTCTTGCAAACTCCGGTGTTCCGCCATTCAGGTAGCAGGCCTCACGGAAGTTTCTTTCATCCTGCCAAGCGTAACACCCGGACAAGACCAGCATCACCATTGTTGCCAACATGAGTCGGATCCCCTGTTTGATCATATCAACCTCTGGTGGAGTAGCTACATGCCCTTATAGGCGTCACCTGTGAGCAATATGACAGAGCCAAACGACATATCGTGTCGCTCTAATGCAAAACCGCTTTCGATCAACCTGCCGTACAATACCACCATGAAGATCGATGCCCTCACCTCTACGCCTTTGGATGACCCGCTCTACTACCTGCGCAATGCCGAGCAGGTGGTTCGGCTGTGCCTGAGTCAGTATGACGACCTGTTGCTGCAAAACGAGGTACAAGCACTGGAACGTCTGCTGTCGCTGGATCTGCCTGCGCGGGCGTTGTTGATTAGGATGGTGATGCGTAAGGGTACGCTGTTTCGTACCGACGCCTTGCGGTATGACGAGGTTCCCGACTTGGGTGGTGCCATCGAAGCACTGGCTTTATCGGGGCTGGTCGAGACCCAACCCAAGTTATCGCTGGAGGTGCTGTGCCAGCTGAGCCGACGTGACGAATGCCGCGCATTGGCCCAACAGCTGCTGCCTGATGCAACCTTTGCAGCCTCAAGCCGTAAGACGGATCTGGTCACCACCCTGCTGAATGCATTTCCAGATACCCAGCTCCAAACGGTTGAGAACTGGTGGCCTCAAGCCCCCTTTAAGGTCCTTGAGCTGTCATGCAGCGACCTGTTCGACCGCCTGCGGCTGATGTTCTTTGGCAATCTGTACCAGAGCTGGTCCGAGTTTGTGCTGACCGAACTGGGGCTGCAGCAGTTCGAGCCGGTCCCACTGACAGATGAGTCTCGCCCTTTCCAGAACCGGGCGGAAGTGGATCTATATCTGCAGTTGCACCAACTCCAGCAACAGGCCGCTGAGGGCGAGCCGATTGAAGTGTTGTGTGACTCCCTGCCACCAGAGATCGACTGTGACTGGATCGATTACCGCCGCCAGAAGGTGCTGTTTCAGTTGGGCCGTGAGGCCGAGCGCCAGCAGCAGACCGACCTGGCATTGAACCTGTATCTGCAAAGCCAACACCGTGAAGCGCAGTTGCGTGCGCTGAGGATACAGGAGAAGCTCGAGCCGCCGGAGCAGGTGTTTCAGTGGGCCTGTGAGGCGTACGTCCGCATTCCTCAGCCCGAGATCCGCGTCGGACTGCAGCGCATACAGCAGCGCTGTGCCCGTAAGGCCAAACTGGATTTTGCTGTATCCGAAGCTCTGTCGATCCCCACTGAGTCGGTCGTTCTGCCCAAGCCCGCACAGGGCCGGGTCGAGCAGGCCGTGATCGCATCTCTGTCAGACTCGGATACAGCGCTGTTTCATGTCGAGAATCGACTTTTTACCGGGCTCTTTGCCCTGCTGTTCTGGCCAGCCTTGTTTGCACCGGTGCGCGGTGCCTTCTTCAACCCGTTTCAGTCAGGGCCTGCCGACTTGTATCGACCAGGGTTCAATGAGTCACGCGCCGAATGGCTCGATGAAGGCTTTGAGAAGCTCCAGTCGGGCACCTACCCGCAGACGATTCTGCAACGGCTGGATCAGAAGCGGGGTATCAGCTGCTCATTGATCCACTGGCCCAGTCTGACACCTGATTTGGTCGAGAACGCTTTGGCGATGATTCCGGCTGCGCATCTTGAAACGGTCTTTCGTCATCTGTTGCTGGACCTGCGCCACCATCGACGCGGGCTGCCGGATCTCATCGCGCTGAGCCGAAATACAGGACAGTATCGTCTGATCGAAGTGAAGGGCCCGGGTGATCGACTGCAGGATCATCAACGGCTATGGCTGCAGGCGATGCTGCAACATGAGATGCCGGTCAGTGTGCTCAACGTGAGCTGGCATGAACACGAGAGCGTTTCGTGAAGGTCGCATCTATCGCCGGCGTATACCACCCGCTGGAACGAGATACCAAAAGTGCGATGACTCTCGCTGCTTCTATATAGCCTTCCCAACAATCACCCCCATCTTTCTCGCCCTATTCCTCAGGCACATACTCCAGTAAATCGCCCACCTCACACCCAAACAGGTGACAGAGCCTATCGATCGCATCCAGGTCGACCCTCTGCGCGTTTTCCTTGTATAGCAGCGTGATCGTATTGCGGTTCAGGCCGGTTTCCCGCGCGACATCGATGATTTTCATTTTGCGCTCCCCCATCAGGCGAGACAGATGACAACGGACCATTTTCAATCCTGAATATAAATAAGCCACCCAGAATGACATAAAAGCATTGCAAAGATCATTTTGCCGCCTATAATGCCATTCAGGATGACATTCTGTTATTACGAATATGATTTGTGCGCTTAGGGTAACAGCGCAGATTTTGAAAAACCATTTCCGCAGAGGGTACTCACACATGCAAGTACAGAAAAATGGCGCTATGCGGGGGCAGCCCCACCACGATATTCTGCGCATCACAGGCCTGGTGACCCGTATCGATGCTGACGGTGATCCTGTTCATGAGTTACAGCTCAGCTGCTGGTGCATGACATACACTGCATTCGCGACTATAACTTGCCAGATCGACAGCAATGT
Source organism: Marinobacterium iners (assembly GCF_017310015.1). Lineage (NCBI taxonomy): Bacteria > Pseudomonadati > Pseudomonadota > Gammaproteobacteria > Oceanospirillales > Oceanospirillaceae > Marinobacterium > Marinobacterium iners. Next base: position 451,263 of record NZ_CP022297.1, on the reverse strand, counting down.
TCTGCTGCAACATTTCTCACTGGTATACGTGATCGGCTATCGCACCGGGGAAGATACGAACCCGATTCTGACTTTGACCTACATCGGTAAACCTACAACCGATCAAGTCATGAGGCTACCTTGCCTACATTCGCTTCCGCGAAGTCTATCACCGCTACCGGATGTGTCGGATCAGCTTGTCTCTGCGGTAAACAACCTCCAAACATTTCAGCTGCGCCATTTCCTGAAATTCAGCTTGGAACGCAGTGATCGTCTGGAATGTTTTATGTTGTTGCCCGCCAGCCAGCGTGACCACCATGCCTACCCTGGAGGACTGATGACGCATTCGTTGGAGGTCGCCCAGATGGTTGTCGGCATGATCCGATTGAATGAGCCGAACATGCCATTGGTGTGGCAGGAGACGGGGTTTGTTGCCGGGTTACTGCATGACCTCGGTAAAATCAGGGTCTATCGGAGAGGGGGGTTCCAGCAGCCGACCGCATCACTGGTAGACCATGATCAACTCACACTCGAGCTGTGTGCCCATGGATTGGAATACCTGGACCAAAACCTGCCAGACATTGCCGATACGTTACGACATGTTTGGACCTGCGCGTCTCCAGGAGCCCGTTATGGTAAAACTGCCATGACCACGTTGGCGCGATACCTGCGTGATGCTGACGGCCAAAACGCCATGGCGGACAAGCAAAAGCGTGCTTCCCGGAATTATTCACTCAACGGAATGCGCAGCATCAATCAGCAACGATTCTGGCTACCTGGCGATGAGGCTATCGCCTACGAGGCAGCCTGATGCAGATGTTTGAGTAAACCCTGCCGTATTCCATCCGGAGGATAAGCGCTCATGCCCAACTCAATGAAGCATATTACCGAGATCGACACAGGTTTCATGGTCCGCAAATGCGTCAATGGGAGAAAATACCAGGCTTTTTTTGGCAATACACGCCATGGTGGCCGTGATCAAGCGCGTGCAGCGGCAATGCAGGCACGCGATGAGTTGATCAACACGCTCGCGAAAAACCGTACTCTGCGCACCTATAATCCCACGAACGTTACCGGGCTTGCCGGTATTTCCTGGTACTGCAAGCCAAACCAACATCGCAATGGTGCCGTGATCCATCAGTTCCGAGCACAGGCACCCAGTGGATCACGGCGGGCTTTAACGGCCATTTTTTCTGTACAAAAGCATGGTCTCTGGGGAGCCTACTGTTTGGCTGTAGCCTGGCGTATGGAGCATGCATCACCCTATTTGGAAGAGAGACCGGATCCAGCACGGACATTCGGGCACTTTATGCAGCATTATCTGGCCGTTGTCGAAAAAACAAAGCCGGGACGATTGCACGATGAACTGACTACGAGGCTCGATAACCTAGGGGAAGATCCCGGGACAACAGGTTGTATCTTGAATATGAGGTCTAGCTTCGGGATGCATGTGAAACTTCCAAGTCTGGCGGCCTAAAATGGAGTATCTCCCAAGTCAATGGGACTACCCGCGTGAGATCCAGACTTCCAATCCGATACTGCAGGTTCACATCTCACTTTCTGAACCATGAGCACAATAACTGTTCGTTTTTTAGCTATTCTCGAGTTTTTGCGTTTTTTCAGCAATTTGCCGAACCTCACCCTGTCGACTTTTGGTTCAGAATCGCCCTATCTCCAAACCTTGATCGTTAATGCAGGTGCGCGAGATTCATGCCATTTTTTGAACAGGGGTATATATGCTGGACCGAATGTTGAGTATTGATGCAGTGATTAACGTTACGGGACTATCCCGGGCAACCATCTATCGGCAAATGGATGCAGGGGAGTTTCCGCAGCGTGTCAGAATCAGCGGAGGTCGGGTTTCATGGCGCGAGTCAGATATTCAGGAATGGATACAACTCGGAACCGACCGATGGTGTGCACAGCGCAACGGGAACCAATCCGAAGGGGCCTAAAAGCCCCTTCTTCACATCCATAGTTTATTCACCGTCAATCAGCGACTTCCAAACTGGACGTGAATGACGTTAGTGTGCTTCGATTCCTGTATAAATTCTGGCTTATCGGAGCAAAGGTTCGAGAGCATATCCCCCCACTGACACCATATCTGCACCTGTAGTGGCCAGCGATCAGCACGGTTATAGGTAGCAATCAAACGTGGCTCCGCATGGCCAATCATTACATCGACCAACAGCTTGTCGGCACCCAAGTGTTCCGTCAATGCCGTCGTTACCGTTCTACGCACATCGTGAACACCAAAAGGCTCCAAATGTGCTAAAGGAGCATCCAAATTTTGCTCTTTCGTATCACGTCCTTGAAGACGTTTTACCGCTTTTGACAGCACATCAATACCTATGGGCTCCCCAGGCTTGCGTGGAGACTCAAATACATACTGGGAATTGCTGTGCTGCCGTTGTTGACGCAGTACATCCAGCGAATAAGCTGAAAGTTTTATCCGTCTTCCTTGCCGAGTTTTAGATCGATGGTCTGGTAATGTCCAGACTCCATTTTCAAGATCCAACTCCGACCACAGTAGCTGAGAAACCTCACTTCTCCTGGCAGCTGTCGAGGCAGCAAGCTTGATGGCATTACGAGTACTGGCAGAAGTACGGCCTGTATCACAATCCAGTGCCACAAGAAGCTCCCTTAACTCTGGCAAAGTGAGGTAGCGTTTTTTTGGAGGAGCGGGACGCGCCTTGATTTTTCCGGGAGTTATGGTGGCAGCTGGGCTCTCCTCGATTTGCTCCATATCCTCACAATAGGCCAGCAACGCTTTCAGCAATGTCAGGCACTGCCTGGCTTCTTCCCGCGCCTTAATGGCTGCATTCGACAAGACTTCCAATAGCTTGGATCGATTCAGATCCATGACTCGGAACGATCCCAGATCATCCTGCAGGTGCAAGCGCCATCGACGCTGCATCTGTTTGACAGTTTTTTCTGTTGGCAGGTAGCCATTCCGAGTCGGATTCGCAGCATAGTGCTTTATCCAGTACGAAAACGCTTCTTGCATGCTCCATGCCTGAGTGTTTTTAGCGACCTCAGCGGCACGATACGACCGTGGATCAATGCCCTGTTTTACCAGCTGAACAGCTTTACCGTGCAATTCTCTTGCCTGCTTCAAACTTACAGATGGAAAAGTGCCGATAATCAAATCAGGGCGCTTGTTACCCAGTCTGAATCGGTAGACCCAGCGTTTGCTCACACGGTCGCCACGCATTTCGATATACAAGCCTGGACCGTGTGTTGATGATACTCTGATACGTTCAACACTCGCGTTACCTGAGGGTTTCAGTGCCTGTATCTCACGATGAGAACTGAGTATTTGCTGCTTCATCTTAAGCTCTTTTATACGTCAAACTGGCCCACCAGCGGCCCACCAAGCGGCCCACCAAGCGGCCCACCACTTGGCATAGTATAGCGTGAGTCTAGATGAGAATCGATGATACTAGCTGAACAGAGGAAATAATCGTAACATATTGTTTTATTTGTTTATTTAGAGACATTTCGAGACAGAATGAAATTCATATAAACAGCCTGAGATACCAATCCCTTTCCCCTCCTAAGGGGCAGGTCGCAGGTTGGAGTCCTGCCTGGGGCACCAGTCTTTTTGCATCAATCAACTTCTGACGCCCCACCACCCATCGCCACTACCACTCTGTTGCGGCCACTGTTTTTGGCCTGATAAAGCGCATCATCGGCTTTGCGCAACACTCTCTGATAATCGGGGTGACCATCAAAGCAGGCCACACCCACGCTGATGGTGGCTTTCAGCTCTTTGCCATCGTACAGCAGGAAACTTTCCCGCTCGACGCTTTTACGCAGCTTCTCCGCCACAGTCCTGGCACGCGTGGCATCCATATCAACTGCAATGAGTAAGAACTCTTCACCACCCAAGCGGAACAGGTAATCGCCGGAACGGCTGTTGTTCAGCAATATCAACGCCAGCTGTTGCAAGACACTGTCCCCCGCCTGATGCCCATGAATGTCGTTCACTTGCTTGAAGTGATCAATATCAATAGCAAGGACGGCGAAGGCTGTTTTCTGAGTGCGGGACTGGCTGACCTGCTTGCTCAACACTACCGGCATGAACTTCCGGTTCAACAGCCGCGTCAGCACATCTCGACCGGATTCCAATTCATCGTTGCGCTCAAACAAATTGCTGAGGTGAAAGCGTATGCTTTTAACCTTATCCCGCAGGTCTCGCAGCAGATGTACGCGTGAATCCTGGCTGATGGCGATGGTGTTACTGCCATCCGATCCGAAAAGCGGCAGCAGCACACTGTCAATCTCTTCCATGGTATCCATCACCGCGCCGGCCTCAGCCGAGCCCTCAAAGGCATGAATACCTTTGTGACGGAACCATAAACCAAAGTCCGACGACTGTATGCGCGGTAGTTCACTCAGTTGAGTACCAACCGCCTGACTGAACATCAACTGATTTTCCCAGTCGAACAGAGCCGCCCTCTGCTGCTCTTTCTCGCTGGCAATATTCTGGGTTATGGCAAAAAGTCGATAGGCCTCTTCAGATCGCGAATTTCGATCGTGTGACAGGGAGTAGGCGTGCCCCATAACTTCCATTGTCAGATCGATGGTATCCGATGCCAGTCGCATCGCCGCATACTGATCTTCATCTGGCAGATTCGGCACTTCATGCAGCAGCTGAACAAAGCGATCCTTGAGGCAACGCGCACCTCTCAGCACCAGGTGAACAGGTATGCCAATGCGAGCATGCACTTCACCGATCTTGCGTTGTTCCGCTATCAATCGCAGCACATCATCTTCAGTGGTCGAGACAAACAGGCCCGCAACCCAACGCCGCATGGACTGACCCAAACGACTCTGTACTTCATCGTTTGACAGAAACTGTGATGCAGTGGGATCACCCAGCATCTCGCGATAAAAGTGCTCTGACAATGAGCTCGCGTGCTGCTGGGAAAAGTCGATGACAAACTGCTGAACCTCTGCGCTGAAGCGTTGATTGATTGCAGTCCACTCTGTACACAATTGCTCGGTCGAAAAGCGAGGCATGATCACTCCATGGCCCGTAGGAAGGAAACATCAAGTTAAAGTGTATCATGGCCCACGTTCTTATTGATCCGACTCAAAACCTTATGGTTGGCGAACGCACACTAATATTGCTAGTATGCAATCAGGTTTGGCTTTGATGTATGGCCTTTCCCGCTTTCCAGCGAAAGAATCTCTCCCGAAAGGGCAACCACTGTTCGCAGTGGGCGCAAAGCCTAGGGTCTGCAATGGATGAGACTGCCTGGCTACCGAAAGAGAGATTCGCCCTACCCTTATTTCCGTGCTACCTGTCCCGTAATAGACTTCGGGCCTCCCAAATTGCGTTCCTATTTGACCTCATCTTCTCGTCCTTTTGGCAACTCTCGGCTTAGTGCCTTTTCAACCACACCCGCTGACTTGGCGTAGCGTGCCAGCAAGTTATACAGCACCGGAATGATGAAAAGAGTCAGCGTGGCGGCAAACAACAACCCGCCCAGAATGACCACACCAATAGCGGCACGGCTTTCCGCCCCCGCTCCTGTCGCCAGCACCAGTGGTATCGCACCGAAGATGGTGGAGATGGTGGTCATCAATACCGGTCTGAAGCGCATGATCGCCCCCTGGAGAATCGCCTCATGTACGTCCAGACCCTTATCACGCAACTGATTGGCAAACTCCACAATAAGGATGCCGTTTTTGGCCATCAGCCCCAGCAACATGATGATGCCGATCTGGCTGTAGATATTGAGACTGATCCCCGATGCCCAAAGCGCAGCCAGTGCTCCCGTCACAGCCAGAGGCACGGTCAGCATAATAATCAGGGGGTGAATCCAGCTCTCGAACTGAGCCGCCAACACCAGGAAGACAATGACAAATGCCAGTGCAAACGTCAGATAGATCGCCGCTGAAGATTCCTGAAATTCACGGCTGAGTCCCTGATAGCTGACACGGGCTTCAGGTGGCAAATAGTCCTGCGCCAGCCCGTTAAGGTAATTCAGTGCCGTACCCAGGTCATAGCCGGGCGCCAGTGAGCCACTAATAATGACGGCAGGCAAGCGGTCGATGCGCCGCAGGTCTGGGTTCGCCCCCACCTCCTCTACATCCACCAGTGCCTGCAGCGGAATCAGGCCGCCCCCTTCACGCGGGCGAAGATAGATCCGCCCAAGGTCAGCTGGCGTCGCCCTGCTCGCATCCTGCGCCTGTACGATAACATCATACTCACGGCCCCGATCCATGTAGGTGGTAACCTGACGTGACGCCAGTACGGTTTGCAAGGTCAGCCCCACATCTTCAACCGTGACATCAAGATCAGCCGCACGCTGGCGGTCGATGTCAACGCGCAGCTCTGGTCGAGTCAGCTCGAAGTCGGTTTCAAGGTTGATCAGGTTAGGGTTTTCCTGCGCTCGCTGCAGGATCTCTTGGCTCCAGCCTTGTACGCTTTCATAGTCAGGCCCTCCGATTACAAAAGAGACGGGCTGACTGAAGCCACTTTGCCCCAGCCCCGGCGGGTTGATCGGAATCGAGCGCACGCCGGGTACCTGTGCCAGTTTTGGAAATAACTCAGCGGCAATGCTCTGCTGTTTAACATCACGCTGATCCCAGTGGCTAAGACCCAAGATAATAAAAGCGTTGTCAGCTTCACCACGGAAACCGACAATCGACAGCAAGCGTTCCGCGACTCCGTCTTCAAGATAGGGCAGCAGTCGCTGTTCGACCTGGCGCACATGATGCTCGGTATAGTCGGCTGTGGAACCACGCGGTGCCTTGCTGGGCATGATAATGACACCCCGATCTTCGGTCGGCGCCAACTCCTGCGGCAAGCGCGGAAAGATCACGGCTGCCAGCACCAGGCCAGCAAGGCCAATCCCCAGCAAAAGACCGGGTTGACGCAATGAGAAGCGCAGCAACCGTTCATAGCCTCGGTTAAGCGCCCCCAATACACGTTCGCTTGCCATCCAGATCCGGTGTCCCTCTTCCTGCTCTGGACTGTGTTGAAGCCACTTGGAGCACAACATCGGGGCCAGCGTCAGTGCCACAAAACTTGACACGATAACTGCCGAAGCCAGTGTGAAGCCGAATTCGCTGAACAGGCGACCAATATTCCCGCCCATAAATGAGATCGGCACGAATACCGCCACCAGTGTCAGCGTGGTGGCGATCACGGCAAAGGCAACCTGACGCGCCCCCAGATAGGCGGCCACCAGAGGTTTCTCACCCTCATCAATACGACGCTGAATGTTTTCCAGCATGACGATGGCATCATCCACCACCAGACCGATCGCCAGAATGATCGCCAGCAGTGTCAACACGTTGATGGAGAAGCCGAGAAAGCCAAGACCGATAAACGCACCGATGACCGCGACCGGTATGGTCACGGCCGGTATCAGAGTAGCCCGCCAGGAACGCAGGAAGATGAAGATCACCAGTATCACCAGTGATACCGAGATCGCCAGCGTGACCAGAACTTCCTTGATGGATGCGCGAATAAAGATCGATTCGTCATAGCTTTCGGTGATGCTTACTTCAGGCGGAAGACTCTCCCGAATCCGACTCAGCTCTTCCTTCACCCGGTCTGAGACCGCGACCGTGTTGGCCTTCGACTGACGCGTAATCCCCATGCCTATGGCGGTCTGTCCATTGGCACGTAAACGACTGACATCAGACTCAACACCCAGTTGCACATCGGCCACATCGCCCAGTCGCAACAGCACGTTACCGTCACGGCGAATCACCATTTCACGGAACTCTTCAACCCGGTTGAGCCGCCCCTCCGTGCGCACGGTAAAGTCACGACTGACCGACTCCACCGAACCACCGGGTAACTCGACATTGTTGGCCCGCAGTGCCCGCTCCACTTCAGCCACCGTCATATCACGCGCCGCCAACCGCTCCGGGTCCAGCCAGACACGCACGGCATAACGACGCTCGCCGCCAATCCGTACCTCCGCCACACCATCGACCACCGCCAAACGGTCTTTCAGTACCCGGTCAGCAAAGTCACTCAGCTGTGCGGAATCCCAGATATCGGATCTCAGGGTAATCCACATCATCGGTCGTGCATTGGAGTCCGCCTTGCGAACCACCGGGGGATCTGCTTCATCCGGCAATCGGTTAATCACACGGGCCACGGCATCACGCACGTCATTGGCCGCCACATCCACATCACGCGAGGTGGTGAACTCGATGGTGGTGCGTGATTCGCCCTGCTCGGTACTGGATTCAATGGAGCGAATACCCTCAATACCGCTGATTGCACCCTCGATCACCTGCGTAATCTGGGTATCCACAACCTCGGCGGCGGCACCGGTATAGTCAGTCGAAACAGACACTACCGGCGGATCGATGTCGGGATATTCACGCACCGGCAGCTGATTCAGGGCCGCCAATCCAAACACCAGAATAAGCAGACTCATGACCGTGGCAAACACGGGTCGCTTGATGGAAATATCGGACAACACCATGTTCAGGACTCCTGCCGGATCAACTCAGACGCCGGAATGGCATTATCCGTACCTTCAAGAATCTGCAGTGCATCACCACTGGAAAGCCGATCCTGAGCCGTGATCACAACCCGATCTTCCGTGTTGATGCCCGAGAGAATTTCGACCTTGCCCGGCTCACGACTGCCCAGCTGTACCGAACGGCGTTCGGCCGTATTGTCGCCAGTGGCGACGAACAGATAGCGCTCATCCCCCTGCAACAGCACTGCCTGCTCAGGTACGACCAGCGCCTCGCGCTGCCTGAGTGTCAACCGAACCGACATGAATTGCCCCGGACGCAGACGTCCTTCACTGTTGTCGATCAGTGCCCTGACCTTTAGCGTTCGGCTAAGCGGGTCGATTCGGGTATCCAGCTCCGCCAGTTCACCTTGAAACACTTCGCCAGGCCAGCTCGAGGTAACACTGTTTACAGGCTGCCCTGACTGCAACTGGCCGACAAAACGCTCAGCTACGGCAAAGGTCAGCTCCATCTCACCGCTTGCATCCAGAGTGGTCAGCGGGTCTCCGCTTTCAATATAGGCACCTGGACTGAACTCACGCAGCCCGACTACGCCTGCAAAGGGGGCCACGATACGGTGGTTGGCTGCCCTGACTCTGGCTGCCTGTCGCTCGGCTTCGGCCACATTGACGGTTGTACGCAGTTCATCCACCTGAGCCTGAGATATGCTGTTGCTGTTGCGCAGCTGCTGGGCTCGGCGCAATTGACGCTGAGCATCGGCCAATCGTGCCTCAGCTACCGCCAGATCAGCCTGAGCCTGACGATCATCCAGCTGCACCAAAAGCTGCCCCTTTTTCACTTGCTGACCGGTGGTGAAATCAATCGCTACAATCCGCCCGGTAACCTCACTGGTCACCACAACTTCATCGCGCGAGCGCAAGGTGCCAACCGCTTCAATTCTATCCCTGACTGTCTGTACTTCTGGCTGGACCACGTGTACGGCTTGAGGACGTTTTTCCCGCCCCTGTTGCTGCTCAACGGGGGCAAGCTGATGCCAGGCAAGAGCCGCCAATGCCGTCATAACCATGATCAACAATCCTGTTAGCCATTGTTTCACGAATTTTTTCTCCCTCTATTGCCCGGGTTAGTGACAGACGATCCTTTGCGGTCTTATCATGCCCACGTCACGTTGCACGCTGCAGCAAAACATATTCAGGTGAACTTTTCACCGTCTGTTAAGCTGCGCTACTGCAGAGTCGGCACCCACATCAGAGTCAACTGACACTGTCAGGTTCCTTACTTTATCTGCTGGCTGGAGTTATCCATGCTTTCTACTCGTTCGTCCCGATCAAGGATCACCCGTCTTACTTTTCTGCTGGGCCTTGCCGTACTGCTGTCAGGCTGTAGCCACGATCGTTACCTGTTTCTGGAGCGTGCCGAGCTGGATCAACTGGAGCAACAGCACAAACTGCAACAGCAGCGCCTTGAAGCTCTTGAAGCTCTTGAAACACGTACTCTTGAGCAGTTTGATGTCATGGAAACGCGCCAGCAGCTGCGCCAGCAGGCACTGCTCGATCGTTTGAACCGACAACAGGACCTGATTCAGTCACTGCCACAACAGCAGGCAAGCATTTTGCCACCGCAGCCAACCACCAGCGAACCGTCCGCTCGTCTCAAGGGCAAACTGGTGGTGGGTGAGACGGAACCGATTTACATTGCCGATCCAGGCCTAGTCTATACTGCACGCATTGACAGCGGAGCCACAACCTCTTCCCTGCATGCACTCAATATCCAGCGTTTTGAACGCAACGGACAGCCTTGGGTCCGGTTTGATATCAGTGTACCCGGCCGTGATGAAACCCTGACCATGGAGCATGAAATTTCCCGACGTGCTCGCATCATACAATCAAACACCGATGACCCCGAACGACGCATTGTCGTAGAGCTGCCGTTCATGATTGGCGATCACCGTGACCTGGCTGAATTTACCCTGAGCGATCGCAGCCACCTGACCTACCCGGTACTGGTTGGACGCAATATCCTGCGTGATGTGATGCTGATCGATGTGGGCCAGGAGTTCGTGACCGAGCTGCCCGAAGGCCTCAATACTGAACAGGGAGCCAAAACACCTTGAGCCGACATTCCAAAGCCCCGTTTTATATTGCAACAGGCCTGCTGATTCTGGCCGGCGTTCTGCTGGCCGTTCTGCGTCATTATCAGCTGGGGGTTCCTTGGCTGCCAGGGCAGCAACAGCCTGTCTGGCTGGTCGAAGCACGGGTCGATTTTCGTGCCTGGGGCGAGCCCGTCACGGTCAGCCTCAACCTGCCGGACAGTCCGCCGGGATTTTCGGTACTGTCCGAGCAGGCAGCTTCACCCGGTTACGGTTTTGCCATTACACAACGTGGCCATGATCGCCGTGCGGAGTGGACAATCCGCCAGGCAAACGGCCCACAGACACTCTACTTCAAGAGCCGACTGATCGCTTCCGCACAGACCGACACTGAGCCCGACAATACTCCAGTCACCGCCAGCGAAGTTTTTCTGGAGGGACCGGACATTGCGGCCGCACGCTCGGCGATTGAGCTGGCGGGCAGTCGCTCCAGCAATCCGGCCAGCTTCACACGCGAATTGATCACCCTGCTTAACAGCCCAACACCGGACCAGAATACGCGACTTTTGCTGAGTGACAGAACCCGCGCCGAGGCCCTTTACCTTCTCATCAACCACAGCGGCACACCGGCTCGCATCGCCGAAGGACTGCGACTTGAGGACGCTCGCCGACAGCAATCGCTGCTACCCTGGCTGCAGGTACATGACGGCAAGCGCTGGCTCACGTTCAACCCACGTACCGCTGAGCAAGGGGTGCCGGATGATGTATTGCTCTGGCGGCAGGAGGCCAGTTCATTACTGGATGTAACCGGAGGCAGCAACTCGGTGGTCAGCTTCTCAATGTTGCGTCAGACAGTTCCCGCCCTGCAGATCATCCGCGCCGAGGCTGACGGGCAGGCGTTCGGGGCCTTCAGCCTGCATCAACTCCCGGTTGAGCAGCAAGGCATGTTCCGCATGCTGTTGTTGCTTCCGTTTGGTGCACTGGTGGTCTGCCTGATGCGAATAGTGGTTGGCATAAAGACTTCCGGCACATTCATGCCGGTATTGATTGCTGTGGCCTTTGTGCAAACCTCTCTACTGCCAGGCCTAGCGGCCTTTATCGGCGTGGTCACACTGGGGCTCTTGATGCGAGGATATCTATCCAGCCTGAACCTGCTGCTGGTATCACGCATATCGGCTCTGATTGTACTGGTGCTGTTTATCACCGCTGGCATCAGTATTATCGGCTACCAAATGGGCTACAGCACCGGCATGACCGTCACACTTTTCCCGATGGTCATTCTGGCCTGGACCATTGAGCGCATGTCGATCCTGTGGGAAGAAGAAGGTGCTCGCGAGGTGGTTACTCAGGGCTTTGGCAGCCTGTTGGTCGCCATTTTTGCATTCCTGGTGATGCGCGCGCCGCTGGCAGAGCACCTCAGCTTCAATTTTCCCGAGCTACACCTTGTAGTACTGGGGCTAATCCTGCTGCTGGGTCAGTATACCGGTTACAAGCTCACCGAACTGCGCCGATTCACCCCGATGAAAAGGTACGACTAATGGGCTGGTGGGGCGATTGGATCAGCCCGCGCCGCATGAACCGGCTCGGCATCCTCAATATGAACAAGCGCAATATTGACTATATTGCGCGCTATAACGACCGCAGTGCCTACCCACTGGTAGACAACAAGCTGTTGACCAAACAGACCGTGGCAGAGTATGGCGTCGCCACACCTGCTCTGCTGCAGGTGGTGCGTGAGCAGCACGAAATTGGCCACTTCATGGAGCGGGTTAAAGGGTTCGATGGCTTTGCCATCAAACCGGCCAAGGGCTCCGGCGGCAAGGGCATTCTGGTGATCGGCTCGCATGAGGGTGAGCGCTTTATCAAAGCATCCGGGATGGAAATTTCGCTGCAGGAAATCGAGCGCCACCTGTCCAATATTCTGGCGGGGCTCTACTCACTGGGCGGCGCCCCCGATGTAGCCATCGTTGAGGCTTTGGTACGCTCCGAACCAGGCCTTGCACGCCACTCTTTTCAAGGTGTACCGGACATTCGCATCATCGTGTTCCAGGGCTATCCCGTAATGGCGATGCTGCGGCTGGCAACGCGTGCTTCAGATGGCAAGGCCAACCTGCATCAGGGTGCAGTGGGTGTCGGGCTGGATCTTGCCAACGGCCGCGCCCGCAACGCCGTGCAGTTCGACCGTCCATTGACGCTGCATCCCGATACCGGCCTTGAACTCAACAGCATCGAGATCGAAAGCTGGCAGTACCTGCTGAACATGGCCAGCAGCTGTTATGAAGCCACCGGGCTTGGCTACATGGGGGTGGACCTGGTCGTCGACGCATTGCGTGGCCCGCTGCTGCTGGAGTTGAATGCCCGCCCCGGGCTAGCCATCCAGATTGCCAATGGCAAGGGCCTGCTGCCACGCCTGCAGGCGGTTGAGGCACTGCGTCGTCCTCACCTGACCCCCGAGGCACGAGTCGAGTGGGCCATGCAGCAGGCTGGCGCCAAGCCGGGCGATATTGATCCTGCACCGCTCTGCCTGGTAAACAGCATCCTCAGTGAGCAGCAGCGAACCCCGGCAGACGGCTGACCCTGGTCACCAGCACGACACCAAGCAGTGACATCGCACCGGTTGCCATCCAGGTCCAGTGCCAGCCACCAGCCTGAGCTGCCAGCCAGGCGATGGCTGGCGGCGCCACAAACTGACCAAAAGCCGACCACTGCAACATCCAGCCAACACAGGTCGACACCACCGAACTGTCCGGTGCCAACCTTACCGCCAGCGAGAACAACGCTCCCGGTACCATGCCGCCGATGGCCGAAAACAGCAGTACAGCAAGGTAACGCAGCCAAGGGAAGTCAGCTGTCAGAGCCGAGAAAGCAAACCACGTGGTCATTGCCATTACAGCAAAACCGCCATAAAGCAACTGCCTTGCCCCTACCCCCACATGCAGCAAACGCCCCGACAGGACATTACCAATAATGTTGACCACCGCCGCCAGAGCCGTCAGCGGGCCCACCAGCCCGGCACTGATGCCCGCCTCGGAATAGATTGAGGGCAGAAAGCCGATGACTGAAAGCCACTGACCGGAATAGGTGGCGAAAATCATCGCCACCAGCCAGGGGCCCGGATGACTCAGGGTCAGTTTCAGCCGCCCCAGCACACGTCCCAACGCACCACCTACCGGCCCCTCCTGGCGCGTATGCAGTTGCTGATCCGGTGGCACGGCACGCCAGACCCAGAACAGCATCAGCAGCGACAACAGTGCCATCAATATCCACCAGCCTTGCCAGCCCACCTGTGCCATTACCCACGGCCCAGCCAACAAGGCCGTGCCGGTGCCCAGCCCCATATAGCACCCCCACCAGCCAAGCCGCAGGCTCAACTTCTCTGCCACCACCAGGTGCCGAATCAGCCCCGGACCGGATAGCGTCACCAGCAGAAAACCGAAACCCTCAATACCCCTCAGCAACAGCAGCATGGCCGCACTCTGTGCCTGGCTGCCGAGCAGGCTGGCGAGCATCAGAATACCCAGCCCCAGCAGTACACTGCGGCGCAAGCCGGCACTGTCCGCCAGCAGCCCGATCAAGGCCCCTGCCAGCATGCCGGCCAGCTGTACCAAAGACAGCAGGAATCCGGCCTCAACCAACGTGACACCAAGAGCATCCTGCAGCACCGGAATGGCTGGTGGCAGTTTTCCGATATGAAGGGCAGCCGTGATACCTGCCAGCATCACAACAAATTCAGGGGCCAGAGACCGCATCCTTAGACTCCAATAAGCAAAAGCCCGGGCACAGGGCCCGGGCTATGATGGCAAAACCGGTTCAGGTGATTAAACCACACCCTGCTCCAGCATGGCATCCGCCACCCGGCGGAAACCGGCAATATTGGCACCCAGTACCAAATTATGTGGCTGGTCAAATGCCTTGGCCGTTTCACTGCAGCGCTGGTAGATACCAGCCATGATCTGTTGCAGGCGTTCATCGACCTGCTCGAAGGTCCACTGTTGCATGCTGGCATTCTGTGCCATTTCCAACTGGCTGGTAGCAACGCCGCCTGCGTTGGCCGCCTTACCCGGGCCATAGTGAATACGCTCGGCGATAAACACTTCCACCGCCTCAGGCGTTGAAGGCATGTTGGCACCTTCACTAATGCAGCGCACGCCATTACCGATGAGTGCGCGCGCATCCGCTTCGGTCAACTCGTTCTGAGTTGCACATGGGAAGGCAGCATCGGCCGTATAGCGCCATACGGCATGGCCATTTTCAGGGTAGGCCTCAACCGGGGTAAACTCCGCTTTCGGATGTTCTTCCAGATATTCGGCCAGCGAGCCACGACGCTCTTCCTTGATCTGTTTGAGGGTATCCAGATTGATACCGTGACAGTCATACAGCGTACCGGTAGAGTCAGAACATGTAACCGGACGGGCGCCAAGGTGATACAGTTTCTCGATGGTGTAGATCGCCACGTTGCCGGCACCGGACACCAGACAGGTTTTGCCCGCCAGCGAGTCGGCATGGGCCTGCAACATGTTCTGGGCGAAGTAGACACAGCCGTAACCCGTGGCTTCCTTGCGTACCAGTGAACCACCCCACAGCAACCCCTTGCCGGTCAGAACTCCTTCATAACGGCCAGTCAAGCGCTTGTATTGCCCGAACAGGTAGCCGATCTCACGCGCACCCACACCAATATCACCCGCCGGCACGTCAGTCGTCGGGCCGATGTGACGGTACAGCTCGTTCATGAAAGATTGACAGAAGCGCATGATCTCCTGATCGGAGCGCCCTTTGGGATTGAAGTTGGCACCGCCCTTGCCACCACCAATTGCCAAACCGGTCAGGGCATTTTTGAATATCTGTTCAAAACCGAGAAATTTGATGATGCCGGCATTTACGGAAGGGTGAAATCGCAGACCGCCCTTATACGGGCCCAGAGCCGAATTGAATTCGATGCGGTAGCCCTTGTTGACCTGCACCTTGCCCTTGTCATCAACCCAGGGAATGCGGAACATGATCTGGCGTTCTGGTTCTACCATGCGCTCAATGATACCGCTGTCCCGGTAGCGTGCTTCTGACTCCAGCAAGGGTTCCAGCGACTCAAGTACCTCTTCAACAGCCTGATAAAACTCTGCCTGGGCGGGGCTGGAAGCCATCAGCTGCGTGATGGTGTTATGGATGTAGGACATCAATGTACCTCTGATGAATGGATTAAAGCTTCACGGGCAACACCAGAGTCGATGAAAGAATGACAACTGGCAGAAACACCCCAGTTGAACAGGCAGAACCGGGACACCCGCCGGAAAAAAGCTCGGTATTATACAGCACCACATTAGTGCAATAAAAGCACTAATATGGCGCCTTGCACTATATTTGTGCAACATGCTGTTGCGATAACATCTACACTCATTTTTTGGTCAGGCACTTCAACCCAGAGAAGCCCGGCGCATTACTTGATCCCAGTCAACGCGACCGAAGATTAACAAGGCCATGATGGAACTCAAGCCCACTGAAAGAGGCACAAGCCATGACACTTACACGCCTGTTGAAACACTCACTGTTGGCACTTGCCATCGGCACTGTGAGCCACTCGGCCATTGCCAATGAGCCGATCCAGCCAATCGAACCGCTCAAGAACGTGAACCTGGCCCTGGCCGAACTGGGCAAGAAACTCTACTTCGACCCACGCCTGTCCAAGTCAGGTTTCATCTCCTGCAACTCCTGCCACAACCTGAGCATGGGCGGCACCGACAATATCAAGACGTCCATCGGACATGGCTGGGCACAGGGTCCGATCAACTCGCCCACTGTTCTTAACTCCAGCCTCAACGTGGCACAGTTCTGGGACGGTCGTGCGGCTGACCTGAAGGAGCAAGCCGGTGGTCCGATCGCCAACCCGGCCGAAATGGGTTTCACTCACGTGCTGGCCGTCGATGTCATTCAAAGCATTCCAGGCTATGTACGTGAATTCCGCCTGGTATTCGGTGATGAAGAGGTGAATATCGACAAGATCACCGATGCCATTGCCGAGTTCGAAAATACGCTGGTGACACCAAACGCCCGTTTTGACCAGTGGTTGCTGGGCGATCAGGATGCCATCACCCCGTTTGAGCGTGAAGGCTACGAGCTGTTCAAGACCAGCGGCTGTGTTGCCTGTCACAACGGCCCGGCAGTCGGCGGCAACTCGTTCCAGAAAATGGGCCTGATTGAGCCCTACCAGACCAACAACCCTGTTGAAGGCCGCGCGGCGGTTACCGGCAAGGATGCGGATCGTTTTACCTTCAAGGTACCGACCCTGCGCAACGTGGAGCTGACCTATCCGTACTTCCACGACGGTGAGGCGGCCACCCTGACCGAAGCCACCGACATCATGGGTCGCCTGCAGCTGGGCCGTAAATTCACCGATGAAGAAAACGCCAAGATCGTGGCCTTCATGAAAACTCTGACCGGTGACCAGCCCCAGTTCCTGATGCCGATTTTGCCACCATCGGTGGATGCGACTCCGAAACCTCAACCGTTTGATTGAAACATCCCGACAGAGGCTCTCTCAGAGCCTCTGTCGCTTGCTTCAAGTTTCCTGCCCCGTTACTCTCCTGCAACACCTTTTCTCTGAACGTTATCGTGAGCACCTCAGATGAGCACACCAGCTGTTGAGTCATTTCTGAATCATGTATTCAGGCCCGGCATTTACTGGTCAATTCTATTGGTCGGCAGCCTATCGGCTGAGGGCGTGGCACTATATTTCCAGTATGGGCTGGACTATGGCCCCTGCGTGCTCTGCATCCATATCCGCCTCTGGGTTGCGGCTCTTGTTCTGGTTGCAATAACAGGCCTTTTGGCACAGCGTTGCACTCATCTGCAAAAGGTCTGTCACCTTCTGACTGCCGCTATTGCGCTGGGCTTTACCGAACGCAGCTGGCGCTTATTGGCCATTGAGCGCAACTGGATTGAGGGCAGCTGCAGTTTTGACTCTGGACTGCCTGACTGGTTTGCACCGGACCATTGGTGGCCCTGGATGTTCGAGATCTGGGAGTCCTGCGGCTATACACCGGAAATGCTGGGCGGTCTGACCATGGCCGAGCTGCTGGCCGGTGCAGGTTTGGTGTTTGTACCACTGGCATTCATCGGCCTTATCCGCAGCCTACTGCAACGCTGATTGACATGTTTCTGCAACAGACGTCAGGTTCAATGATCCCATGACATACTTGGAGGATCAAAGCATGAACACCATTCACCTGACAGCACAGCTGAAACAGCTACTAAACCGCGGCTACTCAATCGATGATGTCCGCAATCTAGTGACCGTTCCGCATGAAGTACTGGAACAGGCCATCCACGAACACCATTTGCAGGAACACAGCCGACGTCATGACCGGCTGCTGCAGGGCCAGGCCGAGTTTGCCATGCGCCTTGGCCGACACTGACAAATCCAGTTGGGGCTTCCATGCGTAAACACTGATATTAAGCCGGGATTAACGACCTTTGCGCTATTTACAACAGGTCAAAGGCCGCTCTACACTCTGACGGTTTTTTATACTCCGGCCCTTGCTGCCGGCCATAACAAAGGAAGCCTGCAATGAAAAAAACTCTGCTGGTCGCTGCCGCGGCCCTGACGCTGTCCTCGACTGCCGCCATGGCCGAGCGCAGCGGTGAAGAACTCTACAAAACCAAGTGCTCCGTATGCCACGCTACAGGTGTTGCCGGTGCTCCGAAGTTCGGTGATGCTGCCGCTTGGGCACCCCGTGCCGAGAAAGGTATTGATGCACTGCTGGCAACTTCTCTGACCGGCATTAACGCCATGCCGCCCAAGGGCACCTGCATGGATTGCTCGGATGAGGAAATGAAGTCCGCCATCCAGTATATGCTGGACGCTGCCAAGTAATTCAGGCATGTGCTGAAACGCAAGAGGAGGCTCTATGCCTCCTCTTTTGCTTTTATCACCGCGGGACACAGAGCCTTCAGCTTACACGTTCACCCTTGGCTTGCAGATCCGCATGGTAGGAAGAGCGTACCAACGGGCCGCTCGCCACATGGGTAAAGCCCAGCTCCTTCGCAATCCGCTCAAATTCAGCAAATTCGTCAGGCGTCACATAACGCTCCAGCGCCAGATGGTTACGACTTGGCTGCAAGTACTGACCGATGGTAATCATGTCAACGTCATGTGCTCGCAGATCACGCATCACTTCGATGATCTCGTCATTGGTTTCGCCACAGCCCACCATCAGGCCGGATTTGGTCCGCACTTCAGGTCGCAGTGCCTTGTAGCGCTTGAGCAGATCCAGTGACCACTGATAGTCAGCCCCCGGCCGTACCTTACGGTACAGGCGAGGAACGGTTTCCAGGTTGTGGTTAAACACATCAGGCGGGGTCTGTTCGAGAATTTCCAGTGCCACGTCCATGCGACCACGGAAATCAGGCACCAGCGTCTCAATCTGTATCGACGGAATACGCTGACGGGTCTCACGGATGCAATCGGCAAAATGCTGGGCGCCACCATCACGCAGATCGTCACGGTCCACCGAAGTGATCACCACATAGCGCAGTCCCATATCGGCAATCGCTTCGGCCAGCTCACGCGGCTCTTCCGGTGCCAGTGCGTTGGGACGACCATGGGCCACATCACAAAATGGGCAACGACGGGTACAGATATCGCCCATGATCATGAAAGTCGCTGTGCCATGACTAAAACATTCACCCAGATTGGGGCAACTGGCCTCTTCACAGACAGACGCCAGCTTGTGCTTGCGCAGCTTGTCCTTGATCCGCTTAACTTCAGCATTGGAGCCCATGCGAACCCGCAGCCAGTCCGGCTTGCGCTGCATCTCCTCCTTCTCGGTCGGGATCACCTTGACCGGGATACGAGCAACCTTTTCAGCGCCACGCAGTTTGACGCCCTGCTCGACTCTACCGCTGTTTTTTTCGGTGGATTCAGCCATTCTGATTCAGTCTTCCAGTATTGGTGTGCGGGTGATCTGATTATACCCCAATTTTTTAACCAAGTAATTTACTAGGTTATTGGGCAGTTGCGCCAGATCGGCGTCGGGCACCAGGGTCTGCACCTGAGTCATTTCAAGCCCCGCGTAACCGCAGGGGTTTATGCGCAGAAAAGGCTCCAGATCCATGTTCAGGTTAAGTGCCAGGCCGTGAAACGAGCAACCCCTGCGGATACGGAGTCCAAGCGAGCAGATCTTGCGCTCATCGACATATACGCCCGGCGCATCCGGTTTCGGGTAGGCATTGATACCGTAGTCAGCCAACACGGCCACGATTGACTGCTCAATAATATCGACCAGATCACGTACTCCCAACTTGCGTCGACGCAGGTCCAGCAAGAGGTAAGCGATGAGCTGGCCGGGGCCGTGGTAGGTTACCTGACCACCGCGATCCACCTGTACCACAGGTATGCTGCCGGGGTTAATCAGATGCTCTGCCTTACCTGCCTGCCCTTGTGTGAAGACCGGTTCATGCTGAAGCAACCAGATCTCGTCGCGACTGTCCGCTGTACGATTGTTGGTGAACGTTTGCATCCGCTGCCAGATAGGGGCATAGGGCTGAAGCCCCAGCTCACGCACAATCAGCTGGTCAGCTAACGTCATCAGAGCACCATCTTCACACGGCCGGTCGCTTTGAGATCCTGATGCAGATTTTCCAGCTGTTCCTTGCTGGTCGCGGTAATTCTCATACGCACCGAGCTGTAGTTGCCGTTGCCGCTTTCCTGAACGGTGACCTGTTCAATATCCAGATCCGGTGCATGGACTTGCACGATTTCAACCACCATTCCCTTGAAGTCGTGCGCATTGTCACCAATCACCTTGATCGGATAGTCGGGGTGAGGAAATTCAATTTTGGGTGCTTTGGGTTCTGTACTCATGAGCTCTCTCCGGTCATCAACCGGTGTTGGAAACGGGTAAACAGGGTAAACATGCGCTGCCACAGCGGGCCCTTGGCGCCATCGGCAACGGGGCATCCATCAATCTCCAACACCGGCACAACGCCACGAGTGGAGCTGGAAATCCAGACCTCATCCGCACCAGCCAGTTCATCCGGTCGTAAATCAACTTCCTGATAGGGGATGCCATTCTCGGCCGCCAGTTCCAGAATAAGTTCCCGCGTGGTACCACCCAGAATTTCCGAACTGCGTTTGGGCGTATAGATCACGCCCTGACGTACCAGAAACAGGTTGCAGGAGGTACCCTCACTCAACAGACCATCACGTACCAGCAAAGCTTCATCAGCGCCTGCTTCTCGTGCCTGCTGCAGTACCAGAATATTGGGCAGCAGACCGGTGGACTTGATATCACAGCGATGCCAGCGCAGGTCAGCAGTCACGATCACCTTGAAGCCCTGAACCTGCTCCGGGCCATCTGCATAGATGTCGCGGATCGGAGAGCAGCAGGCAAACACGGTTGGTTGCATCCGGTCGTCATAGGCGTGGGTACGGTAACCGGCACTGCCTCGGCTGATCTGTAGATAGACCGAGAGGTTACCGCCTCCGTTCCGACTGACAAGCTCATCCAAAATAGCCGCCCAGTCATACTCTGTTTCGATTCGGATGGCACGCAGGCTGTAGGCAAGACGATCTAAATGTTGCTGCAGGCGAAAGCCAACCCCCTGATAGTAAGGGATCACTTCATACACACTGTCAGCAAACAGAAAGCCGCGATCAAACACAGAGATCTGTGCCTGATCCGCCGGCAGGTATTCACCGTTGAGGTAGACGATATCTTTATTCATAAAACGCAACTGCCCACGTCAGTAGTAGATGTGGGCAGCATAAACCGGATTCAAGGTTTTTGTCTGATTTTTAGCCGATCAGGCCAATGAAGAAAAGCAGTATCGCGTGCCAGATACGCTTGAACAGCCCACCTTCAGGAACGGCTTCCAGCGCAACCAGGGGAACCGATGCCACGCGTTCTCCCTGAAGAGTTATCTGAACCTGCCCCAACACATCACCGCTGGCCACCGGGGCCTTGATCACCTTATCCAGTTCAATACTGGCTTCGAGCTGGTCGGTCTGGCCTCGCGGAACGGTCACGGCCAGGTTTTCGGCCACGCCAAGTCGAATCTGGTCGCGGCTGCCGGCCCAGACTTTTTCGTCACGCAGCACCTGACCCGCTTCGTACAGCGCGTGGGTTCGGTAGTAACGGAAACCGTAAGACAGCAGCTTCTGGCTCTCCTGTGCCCTTACCTCTTCACTGCTGCTACCCATTACCACTGAGATCAGGCGCATATCATCACGTTCGGCCGAGGCCACCAGACAGTAGCCAGCTTCGTCAGTATGACCGGTTTTGATGCCATCTACGCTGTCATCACGCCACAGCAGCTTGTTGCGGTTGGGCTGACGTATATTGTTATAGGTAAAGTACTTTTGTGAATAGAGAGCGTAGTGCTGGGGGAATTCGTTAATCAGGGCCTTGCCCAGTTTTGCCAAATCGATCGCCGTTGAATAATGGTCTTCTGCCGGCAGGCCAGTGGCATTCTCGAAATGGGTGTTTTCCATCCCCAGCAGGCGCGCATGCTGGTTCATCAAGTCAGCAAATGCCCGCTCGCTGCCGGCAATATGCTCGGCCAATGCAACTGAGGCATCGTTGCCTGACTGGATAATAACGCCGTGCAGCAGATCATCCACGCTGACCTGCGTTCCTTCCTGGATAAACATGCGTGAGCCACCAGTACGCCAGGCCTTTTCACTCACCAGAACCATGTCTTCAAGTGCAATATTGCCCTTGGCAATCTCGTATTCGACCACATAGCTGGTCATCATTTTGGTCAGACTGGCGGGCGGGAAGCGCTCATCTTCACGGTCCGCGGCGATGACATGTCCCGTATCGGCATCCATCACCAGATAGGCACGCGCTGCAATCTGGGGTGGAGCCGGAATCAGGGCTGAAACCGCCTGGGCTGTGCTCGCCACCAGCATCAGCAGGACAGAAAGAGCGAAGAAGTGTTGAAGAGTGAGTCGTTGCGCCATAGTCTCGTTACATCGTGGAAGTGAAGTCTTGCAGCAGTGACCCGCTGCCCGTACAAAGGTTCAACTCTACCCGCCGGTTCAGGGCAAGTCCACCAAGTGTGCGCCCGGATAACCCGCTGCCTTAAGCTGATCCAGAATCCAGCTCAGTGTATGACTGCCAGTCAGTGGACCCAGATGAACCCGGTAAAGGGTTCGCGCTTCACGCTGCACCGGGTTGATCTGAACCGGCTCTTGCAGCAGACCACGCAGACGTTCCGCAACATCCCGAGCACCAGACTCGGTTGAGAATGCCGCGATCTGCAACATGCGTCCAGTGATCGCAGCTTGATCAGCACTGACCAGGCTGCGCCCTTCCTCCTCTCTGGACTGCGCCAGCACGGCACCGGTACTGCCTGGAATGATTGCCTCCACTTCAACTCGGGCCGTGCCCTTCTGCAGCATGTCCAGACGGTAGGCCGCCGCGTAGGACAGATCGATTACCCGGTCATCATGAAATGGGCCGCGGTCGTTAACCCGCACGACCACCTGACGGCCATTGTCGAGGTTCGTCACTCGAACAAAACTGGGTAACGGCAGCGATTTGTGCGCCGCTGTCATCTGGTACATGTCGTATATTTCACCGTTCGAAGTGGTGTGGCCATGGAATTTTTTGCCATACCACGAGGCATTGCCCCGCACACGATAACCTTCGGCATTCGGTAATACGTAGTAGCGCTTGCCAAGCACCTCATAGGGGCTTTTGTTGCCCCAGCGGCTGACCGGCTCGTAGCGCGGCACGGCATCCGGCACATGAGCCATACTGATCGCCTGATCAGGCCCACGATCATGCTTCATACTGTAACGACTGCTGCTGCCGCTGTCCTTGGAAGCGCAACCGCCCAGGGTCAGTGCTACTGCCAGCAGCGGCAACATCAGCCTTTTCATCTCAACGCCCCTGTGATTCACGTGCTTCACGAATCGCCTGACTCAGCTCATACACCGCCATGGCATAGAGGTGGCTATGGTTATAGCGGGTAATGACATAAAAGTTATGCAGCCCGAACCAGTAATGCTCACCGTCATCCATGGTCAGTTCCATCAGGGTTGCCTTCTGTTCCGGATCAAGGTTACGTCGCGTGGAGACACCTCGCGCCTCCCACTCGGCCAGACTGACTTCGGGCTTAAGGCCAGCATTAACCCATTGAGGGTCAGCCGGTTCATTCATGACCACGTTGGAACGTACCGGCTCACCAGCCTTCCAGCCATGCTTATTAAAATAGTTGGCGACACTGCCAATGGCATCGACCTTGTTGCTCCAGATATTGCGCTTGCCATCAGCATCGAAGTCCACAGCGTAGTTGCGGAAACTCGAGGGGATGAACTGGCCATAGCCCATGGCACCGGCATAGGAACCCACCAGCTCAGTGGGATCGAGATTTTCCTCACGCACCATCTGCATGAACTCGATCAGCTGCCCCCTGAAGAAATCAGCCCGTTTGGGGTAATCAAAGCCGAGTGTCGCCAGGGCATCCAGTACTCGATAACGCCCCATGATACGGCCGTAGCGAGTCTCGACACCGATAATGGCAACGATAATTTCCGCCGGGACACCGTAGGTTTCTTCTGCTCGCTTGAGGGTATCTTCATGCTCATTCCAGAAGCTGACTCCCTGACTGATCCGGTTCGGTTCCACAAAAATCTTGCGATACTCACCCCAGGTCAGGCGGCGCTCCGCAGGGCGCGAAATGGCTTCCAGAATCGACTCCTGTCGCTGAGCTTCAGCCAGTACCTTACGCACTTCATCAGCATCAAAGCCCTGTTCAGCGAGCCTGGTTACGACGTCGTCGGCGAGTGGATGAGTGTCATATCCGTCAGCCGCATAACCTGTGCCTGCTCCGGCCAGCATCAGCCCTGCCAGCAGCAGTGTTCCGATCTTCTTGCGCATTCAATCTCTCCCTCAGCGGGTCAGCATCTGTCTGTGTGTCCTGATGGACATCAGTATGCCAAACCCCGCCATCAGCGTCACAATTGAGGTCCCGCCGTAACTGACCATTGGCAGGGGTACCCCCACCACCGGCAGCAACCCGGTCACCATTCCGATATTCACGAACACATATACAAAAAAAGTCAGCGTAATACTGCCGGCCAGCAGGCGAGCAAAGCTGTCTTGTGCCTGCACCGCAATAATCAGCCCTCGTGCAATGATCAACAGGTATAGCGCCAGCAGAATCAATACGCCGGACATTCCCAGCTCTTCACCAATCACCGCAATAATGAAGTCGGTATGCGACTCCGGCAGAAAATCGAGCTGTGACTGGGTGCCATGCAGCCAACCCTTGCCCGGCAGGCCACCGGAGCCAATGGCGGTTTTGGACTGGATAATGTTCCAGCCTGCCCCCAGCGGATCACTTTCAGGGTCCAGGAAAGTAAGTACCCGCTGACGCTGATAGTCT
Organism: Marinobacterium iners; assembly: GCF_017310015.1. Classification (NCBI taxonomy): domain Bacteria; kingdom Pseudomonadati; phylum Pseudomonadota; class Gammaproteobacteria; order Oceanospirillales; family Oceanospirillaceae; genus Marinobacterium; species Marinobacterium iners. Next base: position 426,350 of record NZ_CP022297.1, on the reverse strand, counting down.
TTCATAATGGCCCAGAGCGCCGGCAAGGCAGCCCCAACCAGCCCAAGGGCAATAAAAATCCAGCGCCAATAGACACCCGAAAGCAGAATAACGAACACACCTGAAGCCGCGATTAACAATGAAGTCCCAAGATCGGGCTGTTTCATGATCAAAGCAGTTGGGATTGCCAACAGTACCAGCGTACTGAGCAGATGCCGGAAAGTGGGCGGCAACTGCTGTCGCGTTAACCAGGCTGCAACCATCAAAGGCACCGCCAGCTTCATCAATTCTGAAGGCTGAAAGCGGAATCCCGGCAGTTCCAGCCAGCGCTGCGCGCCCTTGGCACCAACACCGAAGAACAACACACCCAGCAGCAAACCAACCCCGGCTATATAGGCCAGAGGAGCCAGAAACCGATAGGTTCTGGGCTGGATCTGTGCCAACACCAGAATGACCACAAAGCCGGCACCCATCCTGACGGCCTGGCGATTCACATAGCCAAAATCCTGCCCTGAGGCACTGTAGAGCACAAAAAGACCAAACCCACACAGCAGCAGCAGTAACAGCAACAGCCAACCATCCAGGTGGGTATAGCGCCAGAGTCCATCCGGCCGCTGAAGGTGCACGTTGCTGCCTGGCATGGTGCGTTGAAAGTCACGATGACTCATGGTTTCACCTGCAGGTCATTGTTGTAATCGCCTACGAGCCAGGCATCCATCACTTCACGTGCAATGGGAGCTGCGGTACTCGACCCGCCGCCCCCATTTTCGACTACGACGGCCACAGCTATGCGGGGATTATCCGCTGGCGCGAACGCAATAAACAGGGCATGGTCACGGTGCCGTTCTGCCAGTGCTTCAGCATCGTATTCCGCATCCTGCGCAATACCAACCACCTGGGCCGTACCGGTCTTGCCCGCGATACGATACTGCGCCCCTTGGGCGGAGCGGCGAGCAGTACCTTTTGCGCCATGCATGACCGACACCATGCCACCAATCACGTGATCCCAATGGTCAGGATTCTTGAGTACAACATCAGCCGGCTTTGGCTTGCGTCGGTAGATCGGATTAAACGGTACCGGGGTGTCTCCCAACTCCGGCACCAGCCCCTGCAGCATGTGCGGCTGTACCCAACGCCCACGGTTGGCCAACACGGAGGCTGTCGTTGCCAGCTGCAGTGGCGTCATAACCAGAAAGCCCTGCCCTATACTCAGGTTGATAGAGTCACCAGGGTACCAGGGCAAACGACGATCATTTTCTTTCCACTCCCTTGAGGGCAGGAAGGATGTGATGGCTTCCGGCAGATCCAGACTGGTATCTGCCCCCACTCCGAAACGACCGAGGAAGTCAGACATTGGGTCAACGCCCATCTTGTGACCCACCTCATAGAACCAGACATCGCAGGATTCAGCCATGGCATCATTGAGATTAACCCAGCCATGCCCGCTACGCTTCCAGTCACGATAGCGGCGACCATTTTGATTGATCTGATAGAAGCCGGGGTCCCAGATTCTTTTCTCTGGCGTAATCGTATCCGTTTCCAGTGCCGCCAGCGCGATGACCGGCTTGATGGTGGATCCCGGTGGATAACCGCCCCGCAAAGCACGGTTGAACAATGGCAGATCAATAGAGTCACGCAAAGCGCTGTAGTCACGACTGGAGATGCCGGTCACGAACAGGTTGGGGTCATAACCCGGTGTACTGACCAGTGCCAGTATTTCGCCGCTGCCTGGCTCAATCGCCACAATGGAAGCTCGCCGTCCCTCTAACAGAGACTCGGAAAACTGCTGCAGGCGCAGATCCAGACTCAGCTGTATATTCTGCCCCGGCACCGGGTCTTCACGTTCAAGCACGCGCAAAATACGCCCCCGAGCATTGGTCTCTACTTTCTGGAAACCCACTTGCCCGTGTAGAAGGTCTTCATAGAACCGCTCGATACCCAGCTTGCCAATATAGTGTGTGGCGGCATAGTTGATCGGGTCGACTTGCCCCAACTCACGCTCGTTTATCCTGCCTACATAGCCCAGCGCATGCGCCAGGGATTCTCCGTAGGGGTAGCGTCGAATCAGGTCGGCTTCAACCTGCACACCTGGGAGCCGATGATAATTCAGTGAAATGCGGGCGATTTCGTCTTCGCTCAAACCAAAACGTAACGGAACCGTTTCGAACGGCCGCCGGCGCTGTTGCAGACGCTGCTCGAAACGCTCGATATCACGTTCACTCAATTCAATCAGCTCGGCCAGCTCAGCCAGTGTGGTATCGAGATCCTGCACTTCCTCTTTCAGCAGAGTGACCGAAAAGTTGGGCTGGTTATCGGCCAACAGCACCCCGTTGCGATCATAGATAAGCCCTCGACGAGGGGCAACAGGCTGTAGCTGCACTCGATTTTTTTCGGATATGGCCGCATAGCGGTCAAACTCGATCACCTGCAGATAGTAGACGCGCCCAATCAGTATCAGCATCAACAACAGTACACAGCCGAAGGCAAAAGCGGCCCGGTTGGTAAAGGTGATGCTTTCCTGAGAATAGTCCTTCAAGCGCTCAAAGGGTGCCATGGTGCGCCACTATTTATGGTAAGGGTGGCCCTGGAGAATGGTCCAGGCACGGTAGAGCTGTTCAGCGAGTACCACTCGCACCAGCGGGTGCGGCAACGTAAGTGCAGACAACGACCACTTCTGATCGGCCAATGCAAGGGCTCGCGGATCAAGGCCATCAGGCCCACCGATCAGCAGGCTGATATTGCGGCCGTCCATGCGCCACTGTTCGGACTGCTCGGCCAGCTGTGGAGTTGACCAGGGGCGACCTTTCACATCCAGCGCCACCACCCGGTCCCCCTTGCCGATGGCCGCGAGCATGGCATCACCTTCACTGCGAATGGCGCGGGCGATGTCGGCATTCTTGCCTCGATGGCCCGGCGTCAGCTCCACCAACTCCAGCTGGAAGTCCGGCGGCAGGCGACGGGCATACTCGTTATAGCCCTCCTCAACCCAGGCAGGCATGCGGTTACCAACGGCAAGCAGGCGAATACGCATACTTCAGTGCTTACTCCTGCACAGGCTCTGCGCTGTCTTCGGCATCAAACCGCCACAGACGTTCCAGGTCATAGAAGCTGCGTGCATCCGGCATCATCACATGTACGATCACATCGCCCAGATCCACCAGTATCCAGTCACCCACCGCCTGGCCTTCGGTGCCCACGGGTTGCAGACCAGACGCCTTGACCTTGTCGAGCACCTCCTGTGCCACGGACATCACGTGCCGCTTGGAAGTGCCGCTGGCGATAACCATGTAATCGGTCACACTGGACTTGCCGCGCACATCAATTTCAGTGATGTCACGGGCCTTGATATCTTCCAGTGCACTGTGCACCAGTTCACGCAGTTGCTCAGTTTGCATTAGCGCTTTGTACCTTCTCTTTTGAGTGAAAACCATAAAGTTCATGCTGGCTGATATAGTGCCACACCGGCTCAGGTAACAGATAGCGCGGCGACTGTCCGGACGCTATCAACTGCCTGATCTGGGTGGCGGATATCCCCAGCGGGGTTAATTCCTGAATATGAATACGCCCTGAGGGCAATCCAAGCAGCTCCTTATGATCACGGCTTCGATGCTGCTGAAACAGCGCCTGCAGCACTGGGCTGAGATCACTGTCAACATAGCCCGGCCGTGCAATAACCAGAATATGGGCATAATCCAGAAACGCCTGCCAACGGTGCCAACGCTCCAACGTCTGAAAGGCATCCATACCCATGGTCATGACAATGGGGCAACCGGGCCCGCGCTCCTGCCGCAATGACTGCAGCGTCAGCAGTGAGTATGAAGGCTCATCCGCTTCGACTTCTCGCGCATCGGCACAGAGTGCCGGTTCGTCTGCCACCGCCAACTGCACCATTTCAAGCCGTTCACGCGCTGTGCAGCCGGGCCGATCACGGTGTACCGGCTCGCCGGAAGGGATCAGACAGACCTGTTCGACTTCAAGCCACTGCTGCAGTTCCAGCGCCGTACGCAAGTGGCCATTGTGAACAGGGTCGAAGGTTCCACCCATGAACACCAGCGGCGGCATCAGCTGCGAACCTGACCGTCACCCAGCACGATGTATTTTTCCGATGTCAGCCCTTCCAGCCCCACTGGACCCCGCGCATGGATTTTGTCCGTGGAGATGCCGATCTCGGCGCCAAGACCATATTCGAAACCATCGGCAAAACGGGTCGATGCATTCACCATCACCGAGCTGGAATCAACCTCGCGCAGGAACGCACGCGCCTTGGTGTAGTTCTCGGTGATAATGGCATCGGTGTGCTGTGAACTGTGGCGATTGATGTGTGCAATCGCTTCATCCATGCCATCCACAATCCGAATCGACAGAATCGGCGCCAGGTACTCGGTGTCCCAGTCAGCATCGGTGGCCGCATTCAGTCGCGGCAGCAGCGCAAGGGTACGCTCACAGCCACGCAACTCAACGCCCAGCTGCTCATAGTGCTCCGCCAGCTCCGGAAGCAGCTCACCGGCCACGGCCGCGTCAACCAGCAGGGTTTCCATGGTGTTGCAGGTGCCATAGCGATGCGTTTTGGCGTTGATGGCGATATTCAGCGCTTTGGTACGGTCGGCCTCGGCATCAATATACACATGGCAGATACCGTCCAGATGCTTGATCACCGGCACGCGGGCATCGTTGCTGATCCGTTCGATCAGGCCCTTGCCGCCACGTGGCACGATGACGTCGACATATTCAGGCATCGCAATCAGACGACCAACGGCCTCACGGTCTGTGGTTTCGACCACCTGTACCGCTTCATGAGGCAAGCCAGCAGCTTTCAGTCCTTCTGCGATGCAAGTCGCAATCGCCTGATTGGAATGGATCGCTTCCGACCCACCGCGCAGAATCGCCGCGTTACCGGATTTCAGGCACAGGCTTGCCGCCTCGCAGGTCACATTGGGACGCGACTCGTAAATGATGCCGATAACCCCCAGGGGTACGCGCATCTTGCCAACCTGAATGCCGGACGGGCGATAGCTCATGTCGCGAATCGCGCCGATCGGGTCCGGCAGCGCCGCGACCTGGCGCAACCCCTCGATCATGCCGTCAATACGGGCCGGAGTAAGCTCAAGCCGGTCCAGCAATGCGTCATCCAGCCCTTTGTCGCGACCGTTTTCCATATCGGTACGGTTTGCCTCTACCAGCGCTTCACGGCGGGCATCAATCGCCTCAGCCATGGCCAGCAGAGCCTTGTTCTTACTGTCGGTGTCAGCACGGGCCATCAGACGTGAAGCCGCGCGTGCCTGTTCACCGAGTTGGGTCATATACTGTGCTACATCCATCATCGTCTATCCGCTTGGACATTGTCAGCCGCACAGTATAACGCCAGTGACACAAAAGGTCTTTTGGTGCTGCAAAAAGCTGGTTTATGCCGCAGGGGTATTGCTGTGACCTTTAGATGATTGTTGCTATCATCGGACATCCATCTTTCGCTATCAGTCACCCGGTGCAAGAAGCCCCCATGGAGCCACAAGACGACACTCACCACAGCCCTCGCACGCTGTCCCTGCGCGCATTGCTCTCAGTCGCCCTTATTCTGCTGCTGAGCCTGTCCTTGGGCGGTGTACTCGAGTACCTGCGCAGCAGCGACCTTGCACGCCAGCAGGCCAATGAGGTAGGTATGATGTTTGGCCGCAGCAGCGCCATCCTGATCCAGCCGCTGGTACTATCCGATGACCGTATCAGCCTGAACTTCATGTTCAACGAACTTGCGGCACAACCCCTGATCAGCGGTCTGCGACTGACCGCTCCGGACCAGACCTTGATCGCGCTGGCGGGGCAACCTCAGGGGCGTGGCCACAACCTTGATCTGGTGCAGGGGGACGAAGTCATTGGCCAGCTGACCTACTGGACCAATCCGACTCCCTTCGAGCAGTTACTGCACCGACAACTACTGGAAACAGCACTATTGCTGGGTGGCAGTCTGCTGTTGACTGCATTACTGCTGGGCCTCAGCCTGCGCCGCCAGCCTGTTTCGGACCAGACCGAAGTCAAGCCCGACTTCCGTGAACTGGTCAGTGAGCTGACCCCTGCCGCTTCCCGCGATTCCATTCCAGCATTCAGCTTCGACGACATGGATAACACGGATACGGAGCCCCGTTCACCAACACCGGCAGCGTCAAAGAATACAGACTCTGCAGTCAAGAGGCAGCCAGCTCCAGTTCAAGCAGAAGCCGAAGCCGAAGCCAAAACCGAACCCTCTCCCGCACAACCGGATCAGACCTCTCGGGGCGATATGGTGGCTGAGTCCGCCCCTCTCCAGCCTGAACAGGAACTGGAAACCGAGCCGGAGGCTGCATATCCGTTAGATGACCGCCGTGAGCCCAGCTTTGATACAGATGAGCTGGTGTCACTGCTTAAGCCGGAACGGGATGATGCCCGCATGCCCAGCTTCATCCCTCAGGTGCCGCACATCAGTGATCTGGCCGATGACAGTGACGAGGCAATGGTGCCCGACACCGATGAGATGGAGCTGGAGGAGCACACGGCACAAGAGGAAGAGTATACCCCCTTGCATCCCAACCCGTTGAAACTTGGTAGCAACGAGGAACAACTGGGTCTGTACAGCTTCGAACACGAACTGGAGCTGATGCTGACCCCTGATGAGGCAGGTTACCTGCTGCTGATCGACACCCGAAGCGCCCACTCCGACAATGTGGAGGATGACGAGCGTAATGCTCTGCTGAAAAACTACCGAACCCTGGCCAACTCCGTAGCCCGCATCTACAGCGGCAGCATCGAGCCGATGAGCGATGGCAACCTGCGTGTACTGTTCACCAACGCGGATGACAAGGACAGCCATGGCGTCAACGCACTCTGCTGTGCCATGTTGTTCACCCATCTCTACAAGCAGTACAACCAGAGTCAAATTCGCGCCTTCCGACCGGTGATGAACTTGCACATGGGGCTGGTGCGCGGCGCCCGCGATCGCATCGAACGGATGCAGGAAGAGGCCCACTTCCTCACCCGCACCACGCAGAGCAACGAGCTGATCAGCCACACGGCGTTGACCGAAGCACCGCTGTTGAAGGAAAGCCTGCTGCAGAAAGCGGACATTCGCCGCGAGGATGAAGACAAGGTGCTGATTCTCAGTGTCAGCGAATCCTATCAGGCCCTGCTGGAAAAGCAGGCACGTCATCTGTTGAGCAAACTGAACGAACGTCAGCAGGGCTCACAGAACAGCCAGCCGACCTCCTGAGGAAGCTGGCTGGCAAGCTATCAGTCGCTGATGACCTCCATACCATCAACCCGCTGATACCCCCGCGGCAGCTTGTTGCCGCGACGGCCGCGTTCACCACGGTAGTGTTCCAGTTCGGCTCCCTTGAGCTTCAGGTGCTGGCGACCGGCATGCACCATCAGCGTATCCTCAGGCCCCAGCAGCATGATATGGGTCATCAGCTCTTCTCCGCTGGCGGCACGCGCCGAAGGAATGTTGATGATCTTGTTGCCCTTGCCGCGCGCCAGCTCGGGCAGCTCTGATACCGGGAACACCAGCAGCCGCCCTTCGCTGCTGATCGCCGCCAGTAACGCGTCACCGCTCGGCACCAGCACCGGCTGCAGCACCTTCGCTCCCTTGGGCAGGGTCAGGGCGGCCTTGCCGTTTTTGGTTTTGCTGGTGAGCTGATCAACCCGGGTGACAAAGCCATAACCTGCATCCGACGCCAGCAGCACCGCATCCTCGTCACGACCACAGACCAGTGCATCCACCACCGCGCCCTTGGGCAGGCTGATATGACCGGTCACCGGCTCGCCCTGTCCCCGTGCCGAAGGCAGGGCGTGAGTGTCGAGGGTATAGCTGCGCCCAGTGGAATCGAGCAAAACGGTGGGCTGGTTCATTCGCCCGGCACAGGCCAGTTTAAAGCCATCACCGGACTTGTAGCTGAGGCCACCGGCATCAATATCATGCCCCTTGGCTGCGCGAATCCAGCCCTGCCTGGACAGCACCACCGTCACCGGATCGGCACTGAGCAGGTCCTTTTCGCTGAAGGCGCGCGCTTCGCCGCGCTCGGCCAGCGGCGAGCGGCGTTCGTCACCAAACTCCTCTGCCGCCGCTTCGATCTCTTCCCGGATCAATTTGCGCATCAACTCATCCGAGCCCAGGGTTTCCTCCAGATGCTGGCGCTCTTCACTCAGCTCGTCCTGCTCGCCCCGGATCTTCATCTCTTCCAGTCGCGCCAGGTGACGCAGCTTGAGATCAAGAATCGAATCGGCCTGCACATCGGTCAGGCCAAAACGGCGCATCAGCTCATCTTTCGGCTTTTCCTCCTCCCGGATGATGGCGATCACCTCATCAATATTGAGGTAGGCCACCATCAGGCCTTCAAGAATATGCAGGCGATCGCGCACCTTCTGCAGCCGGTATTCCAGTCGTCGACGTACCACGCTGGTCCGCCAGCTGAGCCACTCGGTCAGGATCTGGCGCAGGTCCTTGACCTGCGGTCGGCCATCAATGCCGATCATGTTCAGGTTGACGCGGTAGCTGCGCTCCAGATCCGTGGTGGCAAACAGGTGCGCCATCAACTGGTCGCAGTCGACCCGGTTGGAGCGCGGTACGATTACCAGACGGGTGGGATTTTCGTGGTCGGATTCATCACGCAGATCACTCACCATCGGCAGTTTTTTCTGCTGCATCTGGGCAGCAATCTGCTCCAGAATCTTGGCCCCGGATACCTGCGCCGGCAACGCCGTCACCACAACTTCGCCATCTTCCCGGCTCCAGATCGCACGCATGCGGAAACTGCCGCGCCCGGTGGTATAGATCTGACGCAGATCCGCCGGCGGCGTTATGATCTCTGCCTCGGTGGGCATATCCGGACCACGCACGATGTTGCACAGATCTTCCAGCGTAGCCTGTGGATAATCCAACAGATGACAGCAGGCGGAAGCCACCTCGCGCAGATTGTGCGAGGGAATGTCGGTTGCCATGCCGACAGCGATCCCGGTACCGCCGTTGAGCAGCACATTGGGCAGCCGTGCCGGCAGCACTTCCGGTTCGTCCATGGTGCCGTCAAAGTTGGGAACCCAGTTCACCGTGCCCTGCGCCAGCTCCTTCAGCAGCAGCTCAGCATAGGGCGCCAGCCGCGACTCGGTATAACGCATGGCGGCAAATGACTTGGGATCATCCGGCGAGCCCCAGTTGCCCTGACCATCTACCAGCGGGTAGCGGTAGCTGAACGGCTGTGCCATCAACACCATCGCTTCATAGCAAGCCGAATCACCATGGGGGTGAAACTTGCCCAGCACATCACCCACGGTACGGGCCGACTTCTTGTACTTGGCCGTGGCCTTCAGCCCCAGCTCCGACATCGCATAAACGATACGGCGCTGTACCGGTTTCATGCCATCGCCGATATTGGGCAGTGCCCTATCGAGGATGACGTACATGGAATAGTCGAGATAGGCTTTCTCGGTAAAGTCGCGCAGTGACAGTTTTTCAGTATCACCGTCAAAGGTGGTCTCTACACTCATCAACTGATCCTTGAACACTGGATTCCGTTAGCGCAGGCCGCTGCTTTAGCCTGCAGATTGGCAGGGAGTATGCCAGCTCGACAGGAAAAGCGCATCCTGAGCGCTCCCGTCCGTGCATTTTTGCGTATAGGATAAAAGAAACGGATCAACCATCAAGGAACCGCCCATGTCACAGGACAACAATCGCCTGCTGCTGGAGCTGGAAAAACAGCGCCGCGATATCAACCGTGAAATCATCAACCCGAAGATTCCCGAGCTGAGTCTGGACAGCCTGAAGCCTGTACTGTCGATGGTGGCGCATGCCCGTGCGGCCTATATCAGTGAATTGATCGACATCGCCAACATCAGTGGCGGTAACGCACCGTCATCTGACCAGATCAAGCAACTGAAAGCCTGCCGTGAACACTTCGATGAGCTGGTGGCGGCCATGAACGCGCTTGAAACCGTTATTCAGCGGGATTATCTGGATGTGAAGGGCCGGGGGTAGTGATGCGTCGACTCACCATGCTGTTGCTGACCCTTGGTCTGTCGTTGCCGGCGCTGGCTGAGCATCCGCTGAGCGGCAAGCTCTGGCGCTTGTCCGAGCAACGCTTTGTATCCGAGGCTGAGCTTTTCGCTCAACTGCCCACGGATGGCTGGTTACTGCTGGGCGAGCAGCACGACAATCCGCACCACCATCAACTGCAACAGCGCTGGATAGCAGGTCTTGCCGATCGTGGCCAGCTGGGCGCCGTCGCTCTGGAGATGGCAACAACAGTGCAACAGCCCCTGCTGGATCAGGCACTGATGCGTGGCAGCACCGCCACACCAGATAGCTTGAACTGGAATGCGGGCTGGAACTGGCCGCTGTATGCCGATGTGGTCCGCCTGTCACTCGACCGAGCACCCGCCGTCATCGGTACCGACCTGACCCGTGAACAGCAACGCAGTGCCTATCAAGAGGGCGCACCCTCCGGTGACATGGGAGAACTGCACGCCAACTACATGCGTCGACTGCTGTTCGAGAGCCATTGTGGTCAGCTTCCCAAAGACTCGCTGGAGGGGATGCGGCAGGTGCAACTGGCCCGGGACCAGCAGATGGCCGAGCGTCTTGATCAGGCACAGCTTGAAGCACTCAGCGGTGTCATGCTGACCGGCACCATTCACGCCCGACATGACTTGGGGATTCCGCTCTGGCTTGAGAAACCGGCGGTCTCTGTGTTGCTGACATCGGTACAGGAGGGACGCCACGAACCCTATGACTATCTGCCGGAAAGTTATCCCGGGGCACCTGTAGCCGCTGACTATCTGATGTTCACCGATGCCATTGCCGAGCGCGATTACTGTGCTGAGCTGCAGTCTTCGCATCGAAAAACGGAATCTTCCGGATCCTGACGGGTCACTGTACCAATCATTTTCGCCATGGAGTCTGCGATGCTGTCACTGTCCATCGGTCCCTTTGCCATCTCGGCAGACCGCCTTGCCCTGCTGATCGCCTTTCTGGTTGCCCTGTTTGCCGGCTGGGTGAGCAGTCGCCGCGGTGGCAGGAATCCAGAAAGCGCCCTGTTCATTACCCTGCTGCTGGGGCTGATCGGGGCACGGCTGGGGTTTGTGCTGCAGTATGCCGATGAGTACCTGTCGCAGCCGGTGCAGATCCTCGATATTCGCGACGGTGGGTTTTGGTGGGTCAGTGGTCTGACAACCGGATTGGCTTGTGCCCTGTTTTTTTGGCTACGCCAGCCTGCAATGCGACGCCCGCTCAGCATCGGGCTGGTGAGCGGCGCACTGTTCTGGACCGCCACTGCACTGCCGTTGCAGCTGTTGCACAAAACGACTGAAGCGCTGCCACCCTTGAGCTTCAACACGCTCAGCGGAGAGGCCGTGAACCTGCAGCAGTTCAGCGGTGAACCGATCGTGATCAATATTTGGGCCAGCTGGTGCCCGCCCTGTGTGCGTGAGATGCCCGTACTGGCCGAAGCCCAGAGGTCATTACCGGATGTACATTTTCTGTTCGCCAATCTTGGAGAAGATGCACAGAGTGTGAAAGGATTTCTGCAGCAGCTGAATATCGAGCTGGACAACGTGCTGCTGGACCAGCAGAACCAGCTGGGCGCGCACTATGGTTCTCGCGCTCTGCCCACAACCCTATTCATCGATGCACAGGGACGGTTACAGGATTCTCATCTGGGCGAGCTGTCAGCGGCCAGCCTGAAGGACAAGCTGACCGCCATCCGCGCTCAGCTGCCCCAGTAGCGCACGTTGCCGGTATCGATGTGGACAAAATTGGAGCTGGTGTAGAGACCGACCCCTCCAACCTTCGCCTCGCACGCGATTCGGTGCAGCTCTTTCAGTGATGTTCCGGGCAGACGGATATCGATCGCCTTGCCCTGCATATGCAGGCTCTTCTTGGCCACACCACCGCCACCACTGGTGCGCAGCTGATTGTTGGTTTTCGGTGAGCGGTAGCCGGACACGATCTCGAACGGGTTGTTGATGTTGCCGCTCTCCACCCTGATGGTGTGCAACAGGTCCAGCAGCCGAGGATCTATCGGATGAATTTCGCCGGTGCGGAAATCACGCAACAGGTAGTTGATCTCGTCCAAGCTGGAGCTGAGGTAGCGCCCTTCTGCCCAATACGTGGTTTTCAGTTGCTCACCGGTATGCAGATGGCTGAACTGGAGCTTACGTTCAAACAGCGGCCGGATATTGGCTGCCGCCTGTGGCACATGCAGTGCCGCTGCCGTTAGAGCCAGCCCGGTCAACAGACGGCGACGTTGACGACACTCCGGTGCCGTTTCGGCATCCGTTCGGATCTGGCGTGGGGTGAACAGCATGCAGCACCTCGGTAAAATTGACAACTGTATGATTAATAAACAAATCTGGTCGAATTTTACCCAATAGTCCTGCCGTTGGCTACTCTTTAAGCACAGTTTGTGCCAGCGCACCTGGCTCGGCCTTTGGATCAGGCATGTCCGGCAGCGGCCCCAATGCCTGCTGCAACTGCCAGTCCAGCCCGTACACATCGGGGTGATAGTGCCCCTGCTGTTGCTCATCCACCCAGACGGTCAGATAAACCAGATATACCGGCAGCGGCCGCTCAAGCCTGAGCGTGTGGGTGCGGGAGATGTTCAATGCCTGCTCCAAAGAGCGCTCACCCAGCAGCCGCTGGGCAAGGTCTTCAATTTCGTCCACTCGAATACAGCCTGAGCTGAACGCCCGCTCGGTGGACTCGAACAGCGTCTGCTGCGGTGTATCGTGCAGGTAAATACTGTAGGGGTTTGACATGCCGAAGCGTATACGCCCCAGGCTGTTCAAGGGGCCGGGGCGCTGCCGCAACAGATATGGAAAATTTCGGCGCGACAGACTCTCCCAATCAATCCCCTCGGGGTCAACCGGCTGCCAGTTGCCATCCACCTTCTGCAGTACCTCGATCTGTTGGCGAGCAAAATAGTCGGGATCCTTTCGCTGCTTGGGTAACAGATCCTCAACAGCCAGGCGGAAGGGCACCGTCCAGGGTGGGTGCATGATAAGGTGGTCCACGTCCGACTCGAACGACAGGGTAGGACGGTGCGGACGACCACTGATAATTCGGTATTGCTGCACCGCTTTGTCCTGTTCAACCAGTGTCATTGAGTAGGTCCCGGTTCTGACCAGCAGGTAACGTTCGCCCAGGTCCCTTGGCAGCCAGCGCCAGCGCTGCAGGTTGACCCGTACCTGCTGCAGCTGCTGCTCCGGCGAGCGCTGTAGCGCTGCGCGGGTCGCAGGCCCCAGAATACCGTCGGGTTCCAGTCCCTGCTGCTGCTGGAACGCCCTTACCGCATCCACAACCAGTGGGGTATAGACCTCCTGCGGCTCAAACGAACTCTCTGCCGAGCTCAACAATTCCTTGCGAATCAATAACTCACGCACTCCCACAACCACAGAGTGGCTCGCCCCCGTGCGCAGCAGGCCATTCATGCTCAAATCCGGCGCCACCCATGTCTCGCGCTCATGCCGCTGCAACAGCTGCGTATAGTGTTGAACCAGACGCTGATATTCGGCTGACTGGGGCAGCAGTGCATGCAGGGTTGCCCCCACCTCTTCCGCCGCGGCGGCCTGCAGCAACAGGTCAACTGCATCAAGCGTACGGGATTGGAAACGCCACAGCCGGTCGTGCTCTTCGGCAGAAGGGGTCACGCCAGCCATATCCCGCGCCAGACGCATGAAACTGTCACTCAACAAAAGGTCATTCAATACCGGTTCAGGGCTCATGGCCGACCCGGCCGAAAACGGCTGCTGCAGTCGCGCATACTGATAATGTGCCGGATCAAACCCATGTTGCAGTGATGCCCGGATCCAGTGTTCCAGCTCCTGTTGCATCACCGTTTTCGCTTCGCCACGCGCATTGCTCCACAGCAGCTGCCCGCCGGAGCGCTCATACAGAGACTGCAGCGCCGGCCAGTCAAGCCTGTCGGTTGCCGGCAGCTCACCTGCAGCACCCGTTTGCAGCAACTGCTGCAGGTGCTCTTCAACCGATTCTGCAGCCTGTAACGGCATTGCGATCACACATAACAGCAGCAATGCAGACAGACGTTGACTCACAGCTCGCAACATCTCGACCTCGTTCGGTATTTGCCTTTCATCACTATAGCCTGTTTTCGGTTAGTGATATGCTGATACACCTTTACATACCCCGGCACCCAAGGGTTCTGGCGGTTATTTTCACGCAAGCCGTAATTGAAGGAGTCAAAAATGCAGAAATGGATAGGGGCGGGTGTACTGGTCGTGGTTGCAGGCGGTGGACTGGCCTGGCAGCAGGGCTGGCTGGGGGGCGCCGGAGGAGGCCCGACCGAGATGACGGCACACGTACCGGCTGATACGGTTATGTATCTTGGCGGCAGTGCCGATCCCGCACTGATGCAGCAAATGCGCGATACCCCGCTGATGCCGGTCTCGCAGAGTGAGCTGAGCGAACTGATTCAGGAGCTGCACAACGCAGGGGAAGACAGTCCTGCCGCCCGCTTTGCGCGCCACCTGCTGGCCGATCTGCTTACCCACTCCACCACCTACGGTACATTGGTGGACCACTACGGCTTTGACCTGGCACGCCCACAGGCGATCTACATGGACGGCCTGGTACCAGTGATCCGCATAGGCGTGACGGACGAAGCCACCTTCTGGGCACCGTTGGATGAAGCCTCGGCCGCCAGCGGGCTGTCGTCCACTGACACACAGTTGGGTGACACTACCGTACGCACCTGGCGACTCAATCCCGAACAGGATCGTATCGTGGATCTGGCTGTTCGCGTCAAAGACGGCGTTGCCACGATCAGTTTTTTCATCTACAGCGATGACCTGGCCGCCAAACGCCTGCGCATGGCTCTGGATCTGCCTGAGCAGTCACTGGCTGACAGCGGCGAACTCCAGGAAATTCAAAAAACACATGGTCTTGACGAGAGCATGACCGCCCTCATCCACTTGGAACGACTGGCCCGTGGCATTCTGGAACCTGGCAGCAACTCGCTGGCACGCCAGCTGCACCCGGTCATTCAAGCCTCATCCGGCAAGTCGATCGAGCAGCAGCTGGAAGCAAGCTGTCGCAACGAGTTGGTGGCGCTTATTGCACAGATGCCACGCCTGGTGGCGGGCAATACGGGCCCAACATCCGGCAGCGAATTGAACAGTCGTTCGATACTGGAATTGAAAAACGGTGCCGTTGTGGAGAACCTGAGCAAGCTCAGAGGCCATATCCCGGCACACAGCCGTGAGGTCGAAAACCAGATTCTCGGACTGGGCCTTGGTCTCAACATTGATAACCTGGTCCCTGCCACGACTGCTCTATGGAATCAGTTTACCCAAGCTGACTTCAGCTGCCCTCAGCTGGTCAGCGCTCAACAGCAGATGGCGAATGTCAGCCCGGCAATGATGGGGCTGTTTGCCGGCATGGCACAAGGCACATCGGGAGCCGGTTTCTCGCTATATGATCTGCAACTAAGCCCGACCCAACCGATTCCAGAGCAGTATGACTTCCTGCTCAGTATCGCCACGGCCAACCCTCAACCGTTATTGTCCCTGCTCGGCAGCACGCCATTTGGCCGTATGATCAGTATTCCACAGGATGGCAGCCTGAAAGAGCTGGATCTGTCGTTTGTTGCCCCTGGCATTAGCGTCAATGCTGGTATTCAGGGCAACCACATTGTCGTGTTCAAGGGTGAAAAGGCTCAGCAGGCCGTGGAAAAGATCGGGGCAGAGTCATTGGACGCCAACGGGCTCAACAGCCTCAGCATCAATTATCCTCGTCTGGCAGATCTGGTGGATCAGATTCCAGCCCCCATCGCTGCACAAATGGATACCGGTACAGAAACCGGCTGTGTTTCTCAGGTGCAACTGTCCGAGCTGCTGCGTGCTCAAGCCGGCAGTATTGGTTACCACTCCGATATCAACGCTCAGGGCTGGGTGACCGATATGGATATGCGCCTGGCAACCGGAAACCGTGACGCAATCGATCCCGTTGGCAACTTTGTAGTGGTCGACAAAACCTTCGAATGTGAAGTGGGTGAAGAGGCTGGTTACGAAGAGATTCGCAAGGATGGCACAGGACGTTACGTTTATGCTGACATGGACTGCGAGCTCTATCAGAGCAACTACAACTGGAACGTTGAAGGCCGTACGCTGAAGATCAGCACCATTGATGCGCAAAACCGCGAAAGCTGCTCTCAGGAATGGGCTCCGGCCGAAGCGATCGACACCCAGTGTATGCTGATTCCGGCTGACAACGGCTTCCGCTGCCTGTTCGACGGCGAACAGGGCAAAACGCTGCTGCACTACATTCCGGAATAACCAGACTTGTGCACCATGCAAAACGCCGGGCAATCGCCCGGCGTTTCTGTTTTGGCTGTCCGCGTCGGTTCTGGCTGAACGGTGGCTACACCACCTCAGCCAGATTGCCCTTCAGTTCCAGCCAGCGCTTGCGATCGGGCGAGCGCTTTTTCGCCAGCAGCATGTCCATGATCTCCATGGTGTCATCGCCACTGTCCAGCGTTAGCTGCACCAGCCGGCGGGTATCGGGCGACATGGTGGTCTCGCGCAGCTGCAGCGGATTCATCTCGCCCAGCCCCTTGAAACGCTGTACGCCGATCTTGGCGTTCTTGCGCTCGGCACGGATCCGCTCCACGATGCCATCTTTCTCGGCATCATCAAGGGCGTAGTACACCTCCTTGCCGAAGTCGATGCGGTACAGTGGCGGCATCGCCACATAGATATGACCGGCCGACACCAGTGGCTTGAAGTGGCGTACGAACAGGGCACAGAGCAGCGTGGCGATATGCAGGCCGTCAGAGTCGGCATCCGCCAGAATACAGACCTTGTTGTAGCGGAGACCATCCAGCTTGTCAGAGCCGGGATCAACCCCAATCGCTACCGAAATGTCATGGATCTCCTGTGAGCCCAGCACTTCGGCCGGATCCACTTCCCAGGAGTTCAGAATCTTGCCGCGCAGCGGCATGATCGCCTGAAACTCACGGCTGCGGGCCTGTTTGGCAGAACCGCCCGCCGAGTCACCCTCTACCAGAAACAGCTCCGACTGACTGGCATCGGCGCCGGAACAGTCCGCCAGCTTGCCGGGCAGCGCCGGGCCCTGGGTCACTTTCTTGCGCACCACCTTGCGCCCGGCACGCAGGCGGCGCTGGGCGCTGGCGATCACCAGTTCAGCCAGTTTTTCACCCTCTTCCACATGACGGTTGAGCCACAGAGAGAAGGCATCCTTGATCGCACCTGAAATGAAGGCCGCAATCTGGCGCGAAGACAGACGCTCCTTGGTCTGACCGGCAAACTGGGGGTCGCGCATCTTGGCCGACAGGATATAGCAGCATCGGTCCCAGATATCATCCGGGCTCAGCTTGACGCCGCGCGGCAGCAGATTGCGGAATTCGCAGAACTCGCGCATCGCTTCCAGCAGACCAGTGCGCATGCCGTTGACATGAGTACCACCCTGAGCGGTGGGGATCAGGTTGACGTAGCTTTCGGCCGTGACTTCGCCACCATCGGCCAGCCACTGCACCGCCCATTCAACCGCATCCTCTTCCCCCTGCAGACTGCCGCTGAACGGCTCGGTGGGCAGCGTTTCGTATACCTGTGTGGTGCCACGCAGATAGGCGATCAGCCCATCTTCGTAATACCACTCTTCCTGCTCCTTCTTG
This sequence comes from Marinobacterium iners, assembly GCF_017310015.1. Taxonomy (NCBI): domain Bacteria; kingdom Pseudomonadati; phylum Pseudomonadota; class Gammaproteobacteria; order Oceanospirillales; family Oceanospirillaceae; genus Marinobacterium; species Marinobacterium iners. The sequence goes on along the minus strand of NZ_CP022297.1, from coordinate 408,711 downwards.
CCGCCGCTGAGATCAGTAAAGGTAACCTTCAAGCCGGGGCAGAGTACCGCCTTGGCGCGCAGGTTGTGCTTGAGCCGGGTGACACTGAATTTGGGCGAGTCGAAATACTTGGGATCAGGCAAGAAGCGCAGGCTGGTGCCGGTATTGCGCTTGCCGCAGCTGCCGATCACTTCCAGCTCGGATACCTTGTCGCCATCGGCAAAACCGATGCGGTACACCTGACCGTCGCGCTTGATCTCCACATTGAGCAGCTTGGACAGAGCGTTCACCACCGACACACCAACCCCGTGCAGACCCCCGGAGTAGTTGTAGTTATCGTTGTTGAACTTGCCGCCGGCGTGCAGTTTGCACAAAATCAACTCTACCCCGCTGACGCCCTCTTCCGGATGGATATCCACCGGCATGCCTCGACCGTCGTCAGCCACACTGAGAGAGCCGTCTTCATGCAGGGTGACATCGATCTGTTTGGCATGTCCGGCCAGGGCTTCATCGACCGAGTTGTCGATCACTTCCTGTGCCAGATGGTTGGGGCGGTCTGTTTCTGTGTACATACCCGGCCGGCGGCGTACCGGATCCAGGCCACTGAGCACTTCTATCGCATCGGCGTTATATTGCTTCGACATCGGGTGTTCCTGTTCAGGGGGCCGCAATCGGCAGCGCAACAGGCACGGGCAGTTCAACTCTGCCCTCGGCAAATGCCTGTACGGCCGGAATCAGCGCCTCAAAATGTTCAAATCCATGACTGCCGCCCGGCTGCACAAACTGCGCACAAGCGGCATATTTATCCACAGCTTCGCGGTAATCCAGTGTTTCATCACCACTTTGTACCAGCAACAGGTAGCGCGACGGGTCCTGCAACTGCGGGCAATCCAACACCAGCAGCTGCTCCAGATGACGCTCTGTCAGTTGATACTGTTCGCGGGTATAGAGGTTCGTGTTTTGTCCCAGCCACTCTTCCAGCAGCCGATACGGATAGACTGCAGGGTTGACCAGCACCGCTCGCAGCGCCGGATTGTGCTCCACCAGCCAGGTACTGTAATAACCGCCCAGTGAGCTGCCGATCAGCGTGACCGGCCCATTGGCCGCTGCAATCTCGGCTTCCAGCTGCTCAATCGCCTCGGCCGGCCAGTGCGACAGGGCTGGCACTCTCAGCTGAGCTGCGTGTCCCTGCCGCTCAAATGCTGCCTGCAGGCAGCGGGCCTTCCAGGACTGGGGCGAGCTGTTGAAGCCATGCACGTATATAAAAACCGGCGCGTTCATGAGGTTAACTCGTGTGGCAGCTGCAACGAATGGGCATCCACTTGACCGTCAGGATGGAGCCTGTACCAGCGCGCGCCCGGAGTGGCACGCGACGGATCTGTTTCCAGCTCGAACTGTTCACAGCCGGCACGAAACTGTACCACGGTCGAAGGCGCCGACCAGAGTGGACGTCCGGCAAAGCTCAGCAGCTGCAGTTGATGCAGGTGGCCACAGATCACACCACGTACATGAGGAGCGGCATCAACCAGATCAGCCAGCGCCGTCGAATTTCCCAGACGGATCGCATCCTGCCACACACTGCCGGTGGGGGTCGGATTGTGATGCAGTACCAGCAGTGTGGGTCGTTGCGGTGCCTGTGCCAACTGCCGTTGCAGCCAGTCCAGCTCGGACCGGCTCAGACTACCGCTGCCGCGGCCATCAGGTTCCGAGGTGCTGTCGAGCAACAGCAGGGTCCAGTTTCCGCTGTGGATAACTTTATGTCCCAGTTTTCCCGTGTGGTCAGCCAGCTGCATCGCGGCTGTTACATCGTGATTGCCGGGGATCCAGTGCACACAGAGGCTCAGTGGCGCCACAATTTGCAGCAGACGCTCATAGGCATCCGGTCCGCCATGGTGTACCAGATCACCGGTCAGCAGCAGATGGTCGAAGGGGGCAAACTCGGACTGCAGCCACTGTACCAGCCGGATCAGGCACTGATCTGCATCACGACCACGAAACAGCTCACCGGCCACCGGCGGCAGATGACAGTCACTCAGCTGCAACAGCCGAGTCATTCGGCAAACACCTCTTCCAGTAACTGGCCGTGAGCCAGACAGTGGCTGAGCCATTCGTGCAGATAGGTATTGAGCTGTGCCTTTTCATCCGGTTGGTGCATCTGCCGGTTGGGGTAGGGATATACCCCGGACAGCTGCCTCCGACGCATGCAGATCACTTCCGCAATGCGGGCATCGTGGTAGAGCCTGACCACCAGACGCGGGGCATCAAGCCATTCGGATACATTTTCGTACTGATGCGACACCAGTACGGTAGTGGTATAGGTAAAGCGCTCTTCCACCTGCAGCCGTACCAGCGCACGGTGGCCATCATGCACCAGCTGAAACTCGCGTTTGTCGCAGTAATCCAGGTCCGGCAACAGCTTGAGCAAGCGCATGTAGTTGCCCTCGCCCACGGCCTGCTGACGTTTCAGGTTGGGGACATACTTACGCTTCATGACCCACTCCCGACCCTTTCAAACGGTCATGGTTGAGCTGCAGCCACTGCAGCGCAATAATTGCGGCCGCATTGTTGACCACCCGCTGCTGCACCAGCGCAAAGGCTTCAATGGCCGGAATCACATGCACCTTGATGTCTTCACCCTCTTCATCAAGACCGAATACGCCGCCCGATTCGGGAGCATCCACCAATGCGCAGAAAAGCTCGATCCACTCATCGCAGCCACCGGGACTGGGCAGATAACCTGTGATCGGGATCAACTCACCCAGTTCGATGCCAGATTCTTCGATACTTTCACGCCGGGCCACATCTTCCGGCGACTCTCCCGGCTCAACGATGCCGGCCACCAGTTCCAGCAGCCAGGGGGCATCCGTTTTGGTCAGTGCACCGGCACGGAACTGTTCCACCAGAACAACTGCATCACGGGCCGGGTCGTACAGCAGTACACAGACTGCATCACCACGGTCCAGCAGTTCTCGCTGAATACGTACCCGTCCACCCTCAAAACGAGGGTGACTGAGCGTCAACCGATGCAGGCGAAAGAATCCCTGATACAGCGGCTCATCCTGCTCCAGACGGACATCGGTCAGATTGAATGCGGGTTGCCAGACAGGGGCCATTACTCCACCTCAGCTCGCGTTGTTGGGATACGCGACTATACCACCGGCAGACAGCAGACCCCAGCCCTGCCGGGATTCAACCGCGAAGGCGCAGCTTCGGTTGACGCATGCGCTGGAAAAGTTGCAGCGCGGCCTGTCCCGAACGCACATGCAGAGGACGTCGGATCTGATCCGGTCGCAGCAGTGGCTGTGGGCATGTAGAAGGCATGCCCAACAGGAACCCTTGACCCAGGCCTATCCCCATCTGCTGCAGAGCGCGCATCTCTTCATAGCGCTCAATGCCTTCCGCCAGTATTTGGCAGCGCAGATTGCGCCCGATCCGGCCAATTGACTGCACGAACTCACGCTTGACCGGGTCACGATCCAGGTCACTGATGAAATGTTTGTCGATTTTGACGAACTCTGGCTGCAACTCGGACCAGAGGCGCAGACCGGAGTAGCCGGCTCCAAGATCATCAATCGCAATCTGAAAGCCCATGCTGCGGTAGTGTTCCACCGCCGCCCGCGTCAACCCCTGATGGTCGAACGGATGCTGCTCGGACAGCTCGATTACGATCGATTCCAGCGGAATATCCAGCTGACGCAACAAGTCGGCAGTAAAACCATGCTGGTGGTCCGGTGAGCTAAGCAGGGACGCGGTTACGTTCAAAAACAAAAGCCCACCCGGCTTCAATTCAGCAAAGCGGGCCAGCGAGCACTTGCGACAGAGCAGCTCCAGCTGCAGTTGATGGTCATGACGGATAGCGGCCTGAAACAGGCGCGAAGGTGCATGCAGTATGCTGCCGCGGGGGCCACGAATAAGTGCTTCATGACCAATCGCCGTCCCGCTGCGCAGGTCCATGATCGGCTGGAATACGGGCTCCAACAATTCCAGACGCAGAATTTGCTCAAGCTCGGCCCGTTCTGCCGCCAGCAGCGTGGCGGATGGTAAGGGTGGCGGTGTGGACATTGGGCTCCCCGGTCGATCGTAATGATAGCCGGGCAAGCCTATTGCATCTTGATGACACTTGAATGACAGTCTGGATCGCTGCTTCAGACTCAGGACTGGGCAGCAGCCAGTGCTCTCAGCTGCTGAATTTCATCCTCCCAGATTTCCGGCTCGATGGTTTCCAGTACCAGCGGTATACCCTCGAAACGACTGTCACGCATGATGTATTCAAACGGCGCCCAGCCGATCTCCCCCTGCCCCAGACTGTGGTGGCGGTCGATGCGGCTCTCCAGCGTCCCCTTGGAATCGTTCAAGTGCATGCCGCGCAGGTATTCAAAACCGACGATACGTTCGAACTCGGCAAAGGTCTGCTCGCAGGCTTCTGGGGTTCTCAGGTCATACCCGGCAGCGAAGGTGTGACAGGTATCGAGGCAAACACCCACACGGGACTTGTCCTCAACCTGGTCAATGATCGCCGCCAGCTGCTCGAAGCGAAAGCCCAGGTTGGAGCCCTGCCCGGCGGTGTTCTCGATAACCGCTACAACATTCTCGGTCTTGGCCAGCGTCAGGTTGATCGACTCGGCAATGGTCGCCAGACAAGTTGTCTCATCGACTTTTCTGAGATGACTGCCGGGATGGAAGTTCAGCAGTCTCAGCCCCAGCTGCTCACAGCGCTGCATTTCGTCCAGAAAGGCTGCACGGGATTTTTCCAGCGGCTCCGCCTCCGGATGGCCCAGATTGATCAGGTAGCTGTCATGCGGCAGGATCTGATCGGCATTGAACCCCAAGCGTTCACAGTTGGCCTTGAACGCCTTGATGCTTTTGCTTGTCAGCGGTTTTGCATCCCAGCGGCGCTGGTTTTTGGTGAACAGAGCAAAGGCGTTGGCACCAATTTTGGCCGCATTCAGCGGCGCATTTTCCACCCCGCCGGCTGCGCTGACATGGGCTCCGATATAGTACATGCAGTCCCCTTACAGTTTGCAGGCGCCGCCAAGGCAGTCGTCAAAGTCCATCGACGCCAGCTCTTCCTTTTCGGCATGCTGCGTCTTGATGCGGCTGAGCAGATCGGCTTCGACGGCATCCTGACTGGCACCGGCACGGTTGAATACATTCAGCAGGGCAGTCAGTTCTTCCAGAGTCAGTTCGTGCATGGGAGTATCTCCAGTGTGTAAATGGCATTAACAGGGCTGCAGCTGATCCACCATCAGCTGCAGGGTACGCTGACCACGAAACTCGTTCACGTCCAGCCGATATACCAGACGCAGTTTCTGTACCGACTCATTGGGCCAGCGCAGGGTGTCTACATTGAAGGCGATCGCATCCAGTGCCTGAGCACCACCTTCGGGCATCACCACCAGTTTGAGGTGACGCTGACCGACGATACGCTGCTGCAGCAGATGGAAGCGGCCCTCAAACAGCGGCTCGGGGAAATGGTGCCCCCAGGGGCCGGCGTTGCGCAGAGCCTCGGCCAGCTCCATGCTGAAGGCGCTTTCCGGCAACTCGCCATCGGTCAGAATGCGCTGGGTCAGATCCTCGGCGTCCAGCTGACGCCTGACCTCGGCATCAAAGGCGTCTCGGAAGGCATCCAGCTGATCTTCAGCGATGGTCAGCCCCGCGGCCATGGCGTGACCGCCGAACTTCTTCAGCAGCCCCGGATGTTTGGCTGCCACGGCATCGAGCCCGTCGCGGATGTGGAAGCCGTTGATGGAACGGGCTGAGCCCTTGATCTCACCGGCATCACCGGGGGCAAAGGCGATCACCGGACGGTGTACTCGTTCCTTGATTCGGGAGGCCAGAATGCCGATCACGCCCTGATGCCAGCCCTGATCATACAGGCACAGACCGAACGGCAGCGCCTGATCATTCAGGCTCAGCTGGCCCAGCAGTTCCAATGCCTGCTGTTGCATTTCCTGCTCAATCCCACGTCGCTCTCGATTGAGATCATCCAGCGACCGGGCCATCTCCAGTGCGCGCTCGTAATCGTCCTCCAGCAGACATTCGATACCGATCGACATGTCTTCCAGCCGCCCCGCCGCGTTCAGTCGCGGGGCGATGGCAAAGCCCAGATCACCGGCCACCAGTCGTTCACGGTTGCGCCCGGAGACTTCGATCAGCGCCAAAAGCCCAGGGCGTGCCTGTCCGGCACGGATACGCTGCAACCCCTGCCAGACCAGCGCCCGGTTGTTGCGCTCCAGCGGTACCACATCCGCTACGGTGCCCAGTGCCACCAGATCCAGCAGGCTGGCCAGATTGGGCGCCTGTGCCTTGAACCATCCGCGTTCATGCAGGGCACGACGCAGCGCGATCAGCACATAGAAAATCACCCCCACTCCACAGGTGGACTTGGCAATGAATTCACAGCCGGGCTGATTGGGATTGACGATGGCACAAGCCGCAGGCAGCTCATTACCCGCCAGATGGTGGTCGGTTATGATCACATCGATGCCAAGGGCGTTGGCCCGAGCCACACCCTCAATGCTCGAAATGCCGTTATCCACCGTAATCAGCAGGTCTGGCTTGTGCACTGCCGCCACATCGACAATTTCGGGGCTCAGGCCGTAGCCATATTCAAACCTGTTGGGCACCAGATAATCGACTTCAGCAGCGCCCAGCATGCGTAACCCCAGCATTGCCACCGCAGTGCTGGTAGCACCGTCGCAGTCGAAGTCACCAACAATCACGATTGACTGGCGCTGCTCCAGCGCCTGCACCAATCGCTCCACTGCTGCGGCCATGCCTTTCATGCGGTTGTCTGGCAGCAGTTCCTGCAGGCGACGGCCCAGCTGTTCAGGATCCTCAATGCCACGCGCGGCATACACGCGCGCCAGCACCGGATGCAGAGCATTCAGGCGCGGGTGACTAGGGTCAACCTGCAGGGGACGCTGTTGAATAACCGGTTCAGTCATAGTGCCATATCAACCTCTGTGGCGTGCGGGAAGTGCACAAACAAAAAGGCCCGCCGTCAATGCAGCGGGCCCCGTGCCTGGCCCGAGCGGACCAGGTATGGCAGGCTCAGCCGCGGTGGGCGTTATCAGCAATATACTGCTGAACCACGGACAGATCGTTAGCCAGCACTTCAAAGCGCTCGTCACGCTCGAACAGATCGGCCATATGGGCCGGCAGCTGAGGTGATTCCAGACCCGCCTTGACGACCGGTTCCGGGAACTTAACCGGATGTGCAGTCGCCAAGGTGATCATCGGCACCGACTTGTCACGCCAGCATTCGCGAGCAGCCTTGACGCCAATCGCGGTATGCGGATCGAGCAGGTAGCCAGTTTCGGCATGCACATCGCGGATCACGTCACAGGTAGTGGCGTCATCAATGGCGTGGCTGTCGAACAGTGCACGCACCTTCTCCCAACGCGCCGGATCCAGCTGCACGGATTCCTTCTTGAAACGTGCCATCAGATCGGCAATTTCGGCACCGTCTCGGCCATAGACATCAAACAGCAGGCGCTCGAAGTTGGAGCTGACCATAATATCCATGGAGGGTGACAGGGTGTGCACCAGTTCGCCTTTGGACATGTCATTACCGCTGATCACGCGGTGCAGGATGTCGTTGCGGTTGGTGGCGACCACCAGCTGCTCGATTGGCAATCCCATCTGCTTGGCCAGATAACCGGCAAAGATATCACCGAAGTTGCCGGTGGGCACCGAGAAGGAGACCGGACGGTGCGGGCCGCCAACAGCCAGTGAAGCCGAGAAATAGTAGACGATCTGGGCCATGATGCGGGCCCAGTTGATCGAGTTAACAGCACCCAACTTGAGGCCATTGAGGAAGCCCTGATCGGCAAAGCTATCCTTCACCATCTCCTGACAGTCATCAAAGTTGCCTTCCAGCGCGATGTTGAACACGTTGTCGGCCTTGATGGTGGTCATTTGACGGCGCTGCACTTCCGATACACGGTTATATGGATGCAGGATAAAGATATCCAGATGTTTCGAGTGACGGCAGCCTTCGATGGCGGCAGAACCGGTATCACCGGAGGTGGCGCCCATGATGACCAGACGCTCGCCGCGCTCGGCCAGCACATGGTCCATCAAGCGGCCCAGCAGCTGCAGGGCGAAGTCCTTGAATGCCAGGGTCGGACCATGAAACAGTTCCAGCACCCACTCATTGGTGCCCAGCTCTTTCAGTGGTGCCACGGCACTGTGGTTGAAACCGTCATAGGTCTCGTCGATCATCCGCTTCAGATCGGCATCCGTGATGCAGTCATCCACAAACGGCTTGATCACCTTGAAGGCCAGTTCGGCATAGGACAGACCGGCCCAGGAGGCGATCTCGTCCCGGCTGAAAGTCGGCAGGGTTTCCGGCACATACAGGCCGCCGTCACTGGCAAGACCTGCCAGCAGCACATCCGCAAACTTCAGTTTAGGCGCCTGGCCACGGGTAGAAATGTAATTCATTGCTCGTTCCTCAATCAGCCAGCAGCTCAACACGGATGCGGATGATCTCGCCGAGGATATCCGGCAACGCTTCGATCTCGCGAATCGCCTCATTCATCATCCGTTCTTCCACCCGCTGGGTCAGCATGATCACCGGCACTTGAGCTTCGGTGGTCTGTTTCTGGATGATCGCTTCGATATTGATCCCCTTCTCACCCAGAATACGGGTTACATGGGCCAACACGCCCGGGCGCTCCACGGCCTGCAGACGCAGGTAGTAGGCGCTGGTGGTTTCTTCCACCGGAAGAATGGGCGCATCGGACAGCTCGGAGGGCTGGAACGCCAGGTGTGGCACGCGGTTGTCACGGTCAGCGGTCAGGGTACGCACAACATCGACGATATCGGCTACAACCGCAGATGCGGTCGCTTCCGCGCCAGCACCCGGACCATAGTAAAGGGTCTGGCCAACTGCATCGCCGTCCACCAGAATCGCGTTCATGACACCGTTCACATTGGCCAGCAGCACATCACGCGGAATCAGCGTCGGGTGGACACGCAGTTCTATGCCCTTGTCGGTGCGACGGGTAATACCCAAATGCTTGACACGATAGCCAAGCTCTTCGGCGTATTGCACATCCTGAGGGGTGATTTTGCTGATGCCTTCGGTAAAGGCCTTGTTGAACTGCAACGGCACACCAAACGCCAGTGATGACAGAATCGTGAGCTTGTGCGCTGCATCGATCCCTTCGACATCGAAGGTAGGATCGGCTTCAGCATAACCCAGCGCCTGTGCTTCCTGCAGCACGTCAGCAAAGGCCCGACCCTTTTCACGCATCTCAGTCATGATGTAGTTGCCGGTGCCGTTAATGATGCCCGCCAGCCAGTTGATCTGGTTAGCGGCCAGCCCTTCACGAATCGCCTTGATGATCGGAATACCGCCGGCAACGGATGCTTCGAACGCCACCATCACGTTCTGTTCCTGCGCGGCTTCAAATATCTCGTTACCGTGCACCGCAATCAGTGCCTTGTTGGCTGTCACGACATGTTTGCCGTTCTCGATGGCGGTCATCACCAGCTCGCGTGCCGTTTCATAGCCACCGATCAATTCAACCACGATGTCGATCTCGGGGTTGGTGGCCACTTCAAACACATCAGTAGTCAGCTGCATGCCAGAGGTGTCACAGGCTGGATTCTCGCTGCGTGTACCGATCTGCTCAATGATGATTTTCCGACCGGCACGCCGGGAAATCTCCTCGGCATTTCGAGTCAATACATTGAATGTACCGCCACCAACGGTACCCAGACCACAGATCCCTACTTTTACAGGTTTCAAGCCAACACCTCACAGATTGTTCGGTCAGATCAGACAGCCGCCAGCTGGCGGTTAAAAAATGGACTCCATTATAGCGAAAAGGCGGGCCATGCACTATGCACGCCCGCCTCGGTATTCCCGGTTTGACCCAATCAGTTCAGTCCCAGCATCTGCTGCAGACGTGCGGCAGGCACATAGCCGGGCAGCAGTGAGCCATCTTCCAGTACCAGAGCAGGAGTGCCCGTGACACCAACTTTCTGGCCCAGTTCATACTGTGCCTGCACCGGGTTGTCGCACTCCTGCTGGCTGATTGAATCACCGGCCTTGACTTCATCCATGCGCTCACGACGCTCCTGTTCGTTGCCACACCAGATCGATTCCATTCGGGAGAAAGTCTTGGACTGGGGGCCGCCACGCGGGAAGGCAAGATAGTTCACCTGCACCCCCATGCGATTCAGTGCCGGCACCTCGTCATGGAGCTTGCGGCAGTAAGGGCAATCTACATCCGTGAATACGTTGACAGTCGCCTTGATCTCACCTGCCGGCCTGTAGACCACCATATCGGCCTCTTCAACGCCCTGCATTGCAAGTTGACGGGCTTCGTTACGTTTCTGTTCAGTCAGATTGACCAGTCCCTGCTCTGTATCCACCCGATACAGCTGCCCTGCCAAAAGGTGCGTGCCCTCACTGTCGGCATACAGGGTTTCACCGCTGCTCAGCACCACCTCATACAGCCCGGCCATGGGTGCTGGCTCCACGCTTTGCACCTTAAGCCGACTGTCCACACTGTTGAGCTGCTGACGGATTTTTTCGGCAGCTTCATCAGCTGCCCAGACCGAGCCCGTGAGTACCAGCATCAGGGCGGAAGTCAGTGTTGTTGATCGCATGTAAACCTCTATTTTCAGGTGAACCGTTTCAGGTAGAACACGAATTCGTTAATTGGTTCCTATCCACGTGGATGATGTGCCTGGTGCAGCTGCTGCAGGCGATGGCTGGCCACATGGGTATAGATTTGGGTTGTGGACAGATCACTATGGCCCAGCAGCATCTGTACAACGCGCAAATCTGCGCCATGATTGAGCAGGTGGGTGGCAAAGGCATGGCGCAGCACATGTGGTGAAAGCGGTTTGTCGATCCCGCTTTCGATGGCATAGCGGCGCACCCGGTACCAGAAGGTTTGTCGGGTCATGGCCTGACCGCGACGACTGACAAACAGGGTTTCTTCCCGCGGGTTGTCGGTCAACAGCGGCCGAGCCTGGTCCAGATAACGCCCCACCCAGTGAAGCGCTTCATCACCGACCGGTACCAGCCGCTCCTTGTCACCCTTGCCAACCACTCGAATAACGCCAAGCCGACTGTTGATCTGCTCCAGCTGCAGTGATATCAACTCGGTCACACGCAGGCCGGTCGCATACAGCAGTTCCAGCATGGTTCGATCCCTGAGGCCCAGCGGCTCACTCACATCCGGAGCAGCCAGTAGAGATTCCACATCCTGTTCGGTCAGGGTTTTGGGCAGTGGCCGCCCCATACGCGGATTGTCCAGATTCAGTGTCGGATCCTCGACAATGCGCGCCTCGCGCAACTGGTAACGGTAGAACCCACGTAAACAGGAAAGCAGGCGAGAGGTTGAACTGCTGCGCAGCTGCTGTTGCAGGCGCCAGTTCAGATACTGCTGCAAACTGTTTCGACCCGCCTGCAGCAGGTGCTCACCACGGCGGCTCAACCAGTGCGCATACTGGCGCAGATCGCGCCGATATGAGGCGATCGAGTTATCACTCAACCCCTTTTCCAGCCACAGACTGTCGAGCCACAGATCAATCTGTTGTTCATCCTCTGCGGCAACGGTTACTGCGGTACAACGACGATCTGCACTCAACGCCAGACCTCAGCCTGCTGAATACGGTCGTTATCCAGAGGGTACTCGGCGACACCCTGCTTCAATCTCTGTATGACTCTGACACCCTGCCCGTCAGCATGTACCAGCTGACCTTCCACATCGTTGCCGAAGTAGGTGAAAATGCGTACAGGAGAGCCCAGATAGGCTGGCAGTTCTGCCAATGGCGTTGGCTGATATCGTTTTATCACCGGCCTCGCCCGGACCCGTTGTCCTGGAGCTGAATCAGACTCTACTGCCTGTAGGGCCTCTACGCCACCCGATAATTCCGCTTCAGCCTCCGCGACGGCTGCGTCTTCTTCAGGCTCAGCACCAGACTCCACGCGACCGGGGTTACCGGCCATAGCCAGCCCCGTCATTAATTCAAGCCAGTTGATGCCGTCAAGCGCCAGCGGCTTACCATTGATGCTGAACTGCAGATTGAGTGATTGCAACACAGTCATCGGATCCTGCATCATCAGTTCGGCAGCACCAACACCACCCACCGGACGCAGACTTAAAGCCATGTCAGCGTCTGGCTTCTGCAGGTCAAAATAGGCCGTCAACAGGCTGTCAGGCAGTTCAACCCCACTGGCATTCAGCCATTGAACGAAAAGCTGCCGGTGCTGCTGCCGATACTCGTCAGGTTTTATACCCGACTCAGCAGCGCAAAAACGATCACGCCGCTGATTATAGCCTTGATCCGCATAGCTGAACGAGAGTGTTTCAAGACGCGCATTGCCGCTGGCCATCATCGGATTCTGCAACTGGCTTGGATCAGCATTAATGGCCATTTCCATGCGCGTTTCAGCCAGGTCTTGTATATCCACGAACAGGTCAAGATGCACCTTGCGCGCCTGGTTGTCGCCTCGATAGTCCAGGTTGATATCCATCAGCATTTCGCTGAATCCCATCCGTTTCATGGTATTGATATCAAACTGACGTACATTGCCACACCCCAATGCATTAGGGCTGACATAGAGCGGATTGGATTCAAGCATCAGGTCGGACTGCTGCTGAGCCATACGGAACAGCTCCGAGTCCAGCCCCTGTCTCATCCGCTTCAAACTGACGTTAAGCTGTTCGGGCGGAGCATCACCACCAAAGAGAAAGAAAAGAGGGTTACCTGCACGGATACGCACTGCATCGATACTGACAGGTGCATGCACCTGACGGGGCGATATCACCAGATTATTGACGCCAACAGTGCCATCCGGGTGAGCATAGACGGACCCATAGCTAACTTCAGCAAAAGGTGCCATCTGCTGCGACAATTCATCGGCTTTGCTTTTGACCTGAAACCAATAGAAGCCATACGAGGCCGCTGCGATCAGTATCAGAACCACCACTCCCGTTCCCAGCTTGCGCATGGCGACACTCCTGCACCCATTCAGTTTCCGTTCAGAGAAGAATTCTAGGACCTGACCATACAAATGGCGAGCATCCAGATCAACAAAAAAGGCAGCCACAATGGCTGCCTTTTTCTGGATCGTTGGGTGAGGCGTACCTCAGCCCAGCTTTTCCTTGATGCGTGCAGACTTGCCGCTACGCTCACGCAAGTAGTACAGCTTGGCCTGACGTACGTCACCGCGACGCTTCACTTCGATCTGTTCAACAGTCGGGCTGAAGGTCTGGAAAGTACGCTCAACGCCCACACCGTGGGAGATCTTGCGCACGGTGAAAGCGGAGTTCAGGCCGCGGTTACGCTTGCCCAGCACTACACCTTCAAACGCCTGCAGACGGCTACGAGTGCCTTCTACTACGCGTACCTGTACCACTACGGTATCACCCGGTGCAAATGCCGGGATCTCTTTGCTCATCTGTTCAGCTTCAATCTGCTGAATAATCAGGCTCTTGTTGCTCATCGCTCGCTCCTAAGTATTTCTACCGCTGGCCTCCTGGGCCTCGCGGACATATTCGCTTAACAACGTCTGCTGCTCGGGGTTCAGATCAATCTTTTGCAGCAGGTCCGGACGCCGTTCCCAGGTCCTTCCCAGCTGCTGCTTCAGTCGCCAGCGCCGAATCTCGGCATGGTTGCCGCTGAGCAACACTGCGGGCACCTGCTGCCCCGCCAGTTCTTCGGGCCGGGTGTAGTGGGGACAGTCAAGCAGACCCTCAAAGAAGGAATCCTCGGTTGCAGAGTCCTGATGACCGAGTACACCCGGTATCATTCTTGCCACTGCATCCACCATCACCATGGCCGGCAGCTCGCCGCCACTGAGGACAAAGTCGCCCAGTGACCACTCTTCGTCAATTTCGCTCTGCAACAGACGCTCATCAATGCCTTCATAGCGTCCGGCCACCAGAATCAACTTTTCCGCTGCTGCCAGCTCACACACACCCGCCTGATCAAGGCGGCGCCCCTGGGGTGACAGATAGATCACCCGAGCGCCCTCACCGGCGGTTTCTTTTGCAGCCAGAATCGCATCACGCAGCGGCTGCACTTTCATCAGCATGCCAGGGCCACCGCCATACGGGCGATCATCCACTGTGCGATGCCGATCATGGGTGAAGTCGCGGGGATTCCAGCACTCCACCTGCAGCAGGCCGTTACGAACCGCCCGTCCGGTGATGCCATAGCGGGTAACCGCCTCGAACATCTCCGGGAACAGGCTGACGATCCCGAACCACATCACTCAGAAATCCGGATCCCAATCGACCCGCATCAATCCTGAATCAAGATCAACCTCTTTCACCACCTGATCAGGCAGCCAGGGAATCAAGCGCTGTTCGCGATCAATACTCTCGGCCGTACCCTTCACCACCAGCACGTCATTCGCACCGGTTTCCATCAGGTGACTCACCCGTCCCAGCAATACGCCGGATTCGGTGTAAACCAACAGGTTTTCCAGCTGGCTCCAGTAATACTCACCGGCCTCCAGATCAGGCAACTCAGTCTGGGGCACCATAATCTCGCGCCCATGCCAGAGCTTTGCCTCTTCCGGAGTATTCACACCGGCCAATTTGGCGATCAGGCCTTTCCCATGGCGTTTGCCAGCTTCCAGCCTGACAGGCACTTTCTGCCCGCCTGACTCAACCAGCCATGAGTTGTAGTTCAGTATGTTTTCCATGGGCTCGGTATAGGAATGAATCTTGATCCAGCCCTTGATCCCATAAGGTGCAGTGAAGCGCCCCAGTACAACCAGACCTTCCTGTTTTTCACTATTTACTGACACGGCCCGAATCCGACCTTACTCTGCTGCCTTGCGTGCTTCTTTGAGCAGCTGAGCAACACGCTCAGAAGCCTGAGCACCCTTGCCAACCCAGTACTCAACACGTTCCAGGTTAACGCGCAGACGCTCTTCCTGACCACGTGCAACCGGGTTGAAGAAACCGACCCGCTCGATAAAGCGGCCATCACGCGCATTGCGCGAATCGGCTACAGTGATGTGATAAAACGGACGCTTTTTAGCGCCACCACGAGACAAACGAATAGTGACCATGCGCTGGACCCCTTTATTTCGCTGGATGGGTTTTAGGATCGCCCATCATTCTTGTTTCTTCGCTTCCCCGGCCAAACTGCCCAGATAAACGAAGGCCAAACTAAACAGGGCGGTGATTTTACGTGAAACCACCGCCCGTTGAAAGCAAAAAGATCAGTTTTTAATCAGCTCAGAAGCGCGGAAAGCCGCCGCCTCCGCCCATGCCTGGGGGCATCATGCCTTTCATGCCACGTGCCAGCTTGGCCATCCCAGACTTGGAACCGAATTTTTTCATCATTTTCGCCATCTGCTTGTGCTGTTTAAGCAGACGGTTCACATCCTGAACCTGTGTGCCTGAACCCTGTGCGATACGACGCTTGCGTGACCCCGACACAATATCAGGATGACGACGCTCATGCGGTGTCATGGAGTTAATGATAGAAACCATCTGCAACACACCCTTTTCGGCCTGTGCAGCCTGCGCAGCCTGTGCCATCTGCCCCATGCCCGGCAGCTTTTCCAGCATCGACATCATGCCGCCCATGCTCTGCATCTGCTGGATCTGCTCCTTGAAGTCCTCAAGATCAAAGCCCTTGCCCTTGGTGATCTTCTTGGCAAATTTTTCGGCCTTTTCCTTGTCGATCTTGTGCTCGGCTTCCTCGATCAGCGACAGTACGTCACCCATGCCGAGAATGCGTGAGGCAACACGATCCGGGTGAAACGGCTCAAGCGCATCGGTCTTTTCGCCAATCCCCAGGAACTTGATCGGCTTGCCGGTGACATGACGCACAGACAGAGCGGCACCACCACGGGCATCACCATCGGTTTTGGTGAGAATCACACCGGTCAGCGGCAACACTTCATTGAAAGAACGCGCTGTATTGGCCGCGTCCTGACCTGTCATCGAGTCCACGACAAACAGAGTTTCGACCGGGTTAACGGCGGCATGCAGACGCTTGATCTCCTGCATCATGTCTTCATCGACATGGAGACGACCCGCAGTATCGAGAATCAGAACATCGAACGCCTTGACGCGAGCGTGCTGAATCGCCTGTTCAGCAATAAAGATTGGATCCTGGTCAGCACTGGAGGGGAAGAACTCGACACCCACTTCACCGGCCAGTGTTTCCAGCTGACGAATCGCAGCCGGACGGTATACGTCTGCAGACACCACCAGCACTTTCTTTTTCTTGCGTTCCTTGAGAAAGCGCGCCAACTTGGCCACCGAGGTGGTTTTACCCGCACCTTGCAGACCCGCCATCATCAGCACAGCTGGAGGCGTTGCCGCAAGATCCAGTTCCGCGTTGGCTTCACCCATGACGCGGACCAGTTCCTCATTAACGATCTTGACGAAGACCTGCCCAGGACTCAGGCTCTTGCTGACTTCCTGACCTACAGCGCGTTCCTTCACGCTGTTGATGAAATCTTTCACCACAGGCAGGGCGACATCCGCCTCGAGCAATGCCATGCGCACTTCACGCAACGTGCCCTTGATGTTGTCTTCAGTCAGCTTTGCCTGACCGGTTACACTGCGCAGTGTCTGTGTAAGCCGTTCTGTCAGATTATCAAACATCGCATACCTCTATCTGCCGGCGACCGCACTCCCGGCAGCCACCTTTTTAAAACGCTTTGGCGACATATTATACAGGACCCCCCGCCCAGGCGGCACCTTATATTTCCTCCTCTGCGCATTTGTGCCACACTTGGCGGTCTTTAGGGAGGATATGGATGCTGATCACCACGACACTCGTTGCTGTACTCTGCTATGCGATTGCCACGGTACTGCAGTGTCGTCGGCTGTCGTCCACGGCCCATGAACAGCTCCGCACCCCCATTCGCATCCTGGGCCTTGCCGGTTTTCTGCTGCAGGGCTATGCCGTGTATCTGGAGTTGCACCACCCGAATGGCATCGACCTCAGTTTCTTCCCGGTCGGCTCTCTCATCGCCTGGGTCGTGGCAGGACTGGTACTTATCAGCAGCCTCAGACACCGGCTCGATAACCTGTTCGTAGGTGTGTTTCCTCTGGCCGCCATCACGGCACTGCTGACAGCAGTCACACCCGAAGCCAACATACACAAACCTTACGCCGGTGGTTTGCTGGCGCACATCCTGCTGTCACTGCTGGCCTATAGCCTTTTCACCATCGCTACCGTACAGGCCCTGATGCTGTCGCGTCAGGAACGCGCCCTGAAGCAACACCATACCCGCGGATTGGTTGCTTCGCTGCCACCGCTGCAAATCATGGAGCGCTTACTGTTTGAGAGCCTCTGGGCCGGTTTCCTGCTACTGACCGCCGCCCTGATCAGCGGCTTCCTGTTTGTTGACAACCTGTTTGCCCAGCACTTGGTCCACAAGACGCTGTTTTCGCTGATCGCCTGGAGTGTATATGCCCTTCTGCTGGCGGGGCGACACTTCTTGGGCTGGCGCAGCCAAACTGCTGTACGCTGGACGTTGGGTGGCTTCGTATTGCTGATGTTGGGCTTTTTTGGCTCCAAACTGGTATTGGAGATGCTACTCAAGATGTAGCCCGCTCGCTTGACAGCCCCTGTGGCTGACCAGAAAATGAACGCCCAAATCCGCAAACAAAGGTTCCTGTCCCTTGGACGACGCGTCGATAAGCACACTTACCGCCATCCTGGTTCTGCTGATCTTCTGTTCAGCATTTTTCTCCAGCTCCGAGACCGGGATGATGTCCCTCAACCGCTACCGACTGCGCCATTTGGTCAAGAGCGGTCATCGCGGAGCACGCAGGGCCAATAGTCTGCTGGAACGACCGGACCGGCTGATTGGCCTGATTCTGATCGGCAACAACTTCGTCAACATTCTCGCTTCCGCCATTGCCACCGTGATTGCCGTCCGCCTCTGGGGGGACGCCGGCATTGCCATCGCCACCGCTGGACTGACGCTGGTGATACTCATTTTCGCTGAAGTATCACCCAAAACCATGGCCGCTCTGCACCCGGAAAGAATCGCTTTTCCCGCCTCCTATATTCTGAAGCCGCTGCTGAAGCTGGCTTACCCGCTGGTTTGGGTCATTAACGGGATTACCAATGGTTTCCTGCGTCTATTTGGCGTCAACGTCAATGATGCCGGCAACGAACACCTGAGTACCGAGGAGCTGCGGACCATCGTACATGAGGCGGGCTCACTGCTGCCCCATCGCAACCAGTCGATGCTGCTCGGAGTACTGGAACTGAATGAGGTCACGGTCAACGACATCATGATTCCGCGTAACGAAGTGGAAGGAATCGACCTGGATTTGGAGATGGATCAGATTCTGGAGCTGTTGTCCAAAACCGGGCACACGCGTCTTCCGGTTTATCGCGGCGACATCAACAACATTGTCGGCATCCTGCACATGCGCAATCTCGCCCAGCTTATTCAGCAGGGCAATCTGACCAAGCCGGCCATCATGCAGGTTGTGCATGAAGCCTACTTTGTTCCAGAAAGCACACCCCTCCAGACTCAGCTGCTCAACTTCCAGCGCCACAGCCGCCGCATCGGTGTCGTGGTGGACGAATACGGGGATGTTGAAGGGATCGTGACACTGGAAGATATTCTGGAAGAGATCGTGGGAGAGATGTCCAATGACCATGATGACCTGAACCAGGAGATACACCCACAGGAAGACGGCAGCTTTTTTATCGATGGCAGCGCCTACATCCGTGAAGTCAACAAGGCTCTACACTGGAGCCTGCCGACTGACGGCCCCAAGACACTGAATGGCTTGATCACGGAAATTCTGGAGTCGATTCCGGACGCCAACGTCTGCCTGGAGGTATCTGGCTATCGAATGGAAACCCTGCAGATCTGTGACAACTTGGTCAAAACCGTGCGCATTACCAAGACAGCCAAGGCCCTGGAAAGCTTCTAAACTCTGGCGAGATCACAGCATCTCACCCTGTTCCCGCTGCCGAATCAGCGCCCAGACCGCCCGCTTCTCGTCATTATTCATGCTCCCCCAGCGGCTGATCTCCTCGCCGCTGCGGTGGCAGGCAATGCAAATATCACCCTCACCCAGTGCGCACACACTGACACAGGGGCTCGGCACCGGTTTTTCATCGGCATATTTATTCATGCTCGGTCTCGCGGTGTTCGGGGCGGGGTCGCATCGGAATGTCGGCATCAAAACCCACATTAAGCAGCTCCGCCAGAATATAGGCTGTCAGACCCCATATCACCTCACCCTGCCAGTGCCAGGCGGGTACGTAGCGCATCTTGCCGGCAAAATCGATCTGATCAAGGCGTCGGTTGGCCGGGTCAAGCAGGTAGCTGAGTGGTACCCGATGGATGCTGTCAATCTCGCCGGGATTGGGTTCCAGCGGCAGACGCGATGGAATCACTCCCACCCAAGGGGTCACCTGCAACAGGTGTTTTGAGACAACTTGCCCCAGTGAGCCGATCACTTCAACCTGTCCCGGCGGCAGGGCAATTTCTTCTTCAGCCTCGCGCAGCGCGGTTGCCAGCAAATCAGGGTCTTCAGGATCTCGCTTGCCGCCAGGAAACGCCATCTCTCCACTGTGAGTAGAAAGGTAGGGCGAACGCAGGGTTACAATCACTTCCGGGTCGGCGCTATCCGTGAGCGCCAGCAGCACTCCGGCTTCACGCCCAGCCGTACGCAGCCGCCAGGGGCGATGTCGTTGCAAGCGATGACGCAGTTGGTGAAGCGGGTCAGACATGAAACGATCCATTTGTGGACGGGATCACTATAATACCCTGCACGACAGGCATCAGCGACCCTGCTTGCACCCCGCCATTGCGGGACGTTACCCTGCCAACTCTGAACCGGAACAGGCACCGCCAATGAACTTCTGCAGCCACTGCGGCGAACGCGTTAGCTTGAGAGTACCCGAAGGCGACAACCGACCAAGACACGTATGCGAAAGCTGCGGTCGTATTCATTACCAGAACCCGCGCATCATCGCCGGCTGCCTGCCGGTGTACGGCGACCAGGTGCTGCTGTGTCGCCGCGCCATCGAGCCACGCTATGGCTACTGGACGCTGCCGGCCGGGTTTATGGAAAACGGCGAGTCCACCGAGCAGGCTGCCCTGCGGGAAACGCTGGAAGAGGCCCAGGCCAGGGTGCAGCTTAAGCAGCTTTACACGCTTACATCCATTATCCATGTCAATCAGGTGCAGCTGATTTATCTGGCAGAACTGGAGCGCCCCGAATTCGGCATCAGTAACGAGACGCTGGAAAGCCGCCTGTTCAGTGAAGATGAAATCCCCTGGGACCAGCTGGCTTTTACCACCATTCGGAACGCCCTGCGCTTTTACTTTGCGGACCGGCGCGAGAACCATTTCCCGTTGCGCCATATTGAGATGGAGCCCGGTACCGACAGCCTGCTGCTCAAACCCTGATTAGCCTGCCGCCGAAAGGCCGACCATCTCGATCTCCTGCAGGAATCGAGTGTAGTCGGGGCTGTCCTGGCGGCTGTAGTTCAGGTTGCGGAACAGACCACTGAGGCGGACAAAGTGCTCACGCACCTGCTCCTTTTCCTCCAGCTTCAGCGGGTGGTCCAGACAGCGCACCAGTAATCCGAACAACTCCTGCTGACGACTGAGCGAGGTGGAAGCATCGACGTCGTCGAAGGCATCCTGTTGCAGATACACCTGATCCAGACACTGAGCCTTCTGGAAAGTCAGATAATCGTCCAGGGTTACCCCTTCCTCACCGGTTACCTGCATCATCTGTTGAACCTGTTCGCCGTCACGGATCAGCTCAATCATGCGCTTGACCTGCCCGACCCAGCCGTCGGATAGCTCGCGCGTAAACCAGTCTTCCAACTGATCCAGATAGCGTGACCAGGAGATCAGCGGATCCACCGCTGGGTAGGCGCGCTTGTAAGCGCGCTCGGCACTGAGGCCGAGAAAGGTTTTCACCGTACGCAGGGTGGACTGGGTCACCGGCTCTTCAAAGTTACCGCCTGCGGGCGATACGGTGCCTATCAGCGTCAGGCTACCGGTACTGCCGTCGTTGGTCTGCACCATACCCGCCCTTTCGTAAAGTGCTCTCACGGCCGAGTCAAGATAGGCAGGAAACGCCTCTTCACCGGGAATCTCTTCAAGGCGGCCTGACGTTTCACGCATAGCCTGTGCCCAGCGCGACGTTGAGTCCGCAATGACCAGTACGTTATAGCCCATCTGACGGTAGTATTCGCTGATGGTAATACCGGTATAGATCGATGCTTCGCGGGCAGCCACCGGCATTGATGAGGTGTTGCAGATAATAACGGTACGGTCCATCAGCGTACCGCCACGCGGGTCGGGCAGGTTGGGAAATTCGGTAATGGTTTCCACCACCTCACCGGCGCGCTCGCCGCAGGCCACGATCACCACGATATCGACGTTGGAGTAGCGCGAAATCAGTCCCTGCAATACCGTCTTGCCGGCACCGAAGGGGCCGGGGATGCAGGCAGTACCACCCAGCGCCACCGGAAAAAAGGTGTCGATCAGGCGAATGCTGGTCAGCATGGGCTGTTGTGGAAACAGCCGCTGGTTGTAGCCTTCGCGCAACAGATCACGGTTAACCGGTACACGCACCGGCCAGCGCTGTTGCATGCTGACTTCACGCTCCTGACCATTAGCCAGCCGCAGCCGAACCACCGGGGTTGCAACACTGAAGCTGCCCTCCTGCACCCAGCTGACCTCTGCTTCGCCGCGCAAATTGAACGGCACCATAATCTTGTGGCTGAACTTGCCTTCAGGCACACGTCCCAACAGATCACCGGCCTTGACCCGGGTACCCACTTTAACCACTGGCTGGAACGACCATTTCTGATTCTGATCGATACCGTCAACGGCTAGGCCACGCGGCAGAAAAAAACCGTGCTGGCCGGCGATCAGTTCCAGCGGATTCTGCAAGCCATCATAAACCTGCCCCAGCAGGCCCGGCCCCAGCGCTACGGAGAGCATCTGTCCGGTTTGCTCAACCGCATCACCGATGGCCACACCACGCGTGGTCTCAAACACCTGCACATCAGCTTCGCCATGGCGCACCCGAAGCACTTCGGCCTGCAGCTTTTCCGTACGGCCAGCCTCACTCCGCTGCGGACAGATCAGTACCACTTCGTTTTTGGTCAGAGGGTAAAACTCACCCTCTGCATCACGCAGCATGCGGATACTGACAATATCATCATGCACGCCGGTCACACGTGCGGTCACGGTATTCGCTGAACTCATTATCCTGCCTCTGTCACTGAGTGGAGAGTCTCATCCTGTTTGAATCCTGCCAACGCGCTGGTTACCAGCCGGCTGAACTGCTCCTGCGCCTGCTCACCCTGCCAGCGCAGCCGGTATTCGGCAATCGACCAGCGCAGGCGGTAGGCGGCCACGGCAGTAAAACTGAAGGGGTTACACTGCTCAAGCTCACGCAGCTGCTGCCAGAACCAGACCAGCAACTGCTGCTCCAGCTCAGCACTTTGACCCTTTTTAAGCATACTCTGGGCTTCAACCAACCATGGAAAACGCCCGCCAAGGGAAAAGTCGGACTCCTGCCAGTGGCGCCGTATCAGCCACACCAGATCACCGAAGCCCTGAAACCCATTACCCTCCGACTGCCCCGCCAGCCGATAGCGCTGAGCGGCAATCAGGGTACGCCAGACCAGGTGCTGTTCCAGCAACTGCTTCAGCGCGTGGTCCTGAATCTGTGCCAGTTCCTGCTGCCAGTGCTGGACTTCATCCCGGTCAGACAACTCTTCATCACCATCACGCTCACGCTGAAACAGACGCAGCGCCAGTGCCAGCTGCCGCTGATCCGCTGCCTCGAGCATGCCCAGCCGCTTTTCCAACTGCAGAATCGAGATCGGCAGCTCCTTGAGCTGATCCATGCGTGCCGGCAAGGCCGGCAGTGCAGGAATGAGCGTGTAGTAGGAAGACGAGGACACTAGCGGATCACCCCTTCCAGTATCGCTCTGAAGCGTGGCTGCAGGTGACGCAGCAGCAATTCTGCCAGCGCACGGTCGCTCAGGTCGATCTCGGTAGCCTCGCCATTGGTCCGAATCCTGATTCCCTTGCCATCATGGGTATCCAGTACTATACCCTCGCGCAGCAACACGCTGAGCTGCTCCTGCACGTACTGGCTTAGCTGGCTGGCTCTGTAGGCCTGAGGATGGCGCCGCAGCTCTTCCAGACCAATGAAATCAGCCGGCAACAGCAAGTCAATTTTTTCCATACTGGCCAGATCAGCATCACCACAGGCCTGCAGTACCACTTCACGGATCAGTTCACGCATGAACGCATGGCTGTCCAGCTCCTCGCTGATCAACAGCTTCACCCGGTCGGCAAAGGTCCGCGACAACATCTCACGCACCTGCAGATTCATGTCGCGAGCGGCCATTTTCAATGCGTCTTCGCCGGCACGCTTCATGCGCTCAGCCTCATCATGCGCCTTGCGCTTGAGCTCATCCGCTTCCTGACGCGCCTGCTGCAGCAGCCAGTCAGCGCGGTGCTCGGCTTCTTCTATCAGCTCGGCTGCACGCTGCTGGCCCTGCTCGACACCCTGCTCTCGCAGGCGCTCGATCAGCTCTTCAACGCCGGACGCTGCATGGCTCTTAACCTGCTCGGTCATGGTCTACCTCCTCAGGCCGGAATGCCGGCGCTGATCACCAGAGCAAAAATGAAGGCAAACACGGCAAAGCCTTCCACAATGGCGGCTGGCGCAATCGACATACCGAATATTTCCGGCTTGATTTTGGAAACGTTGATCGCGCTGGCACAGCACTGCCCCTGCCGGACCGCACTGAACAGCAGCGCCAGACCCGCCAGAATGCCAACGGCAAACAGACCCGGCGCATTGTCGATATTCACCTCACGGTTAAGCGAGAACATCACCACGATGCCATAAATGGTCTGTGACGATGGCATAGCGGCAATGCCGACGTATCGCCCATGTCCGGTTTCCGTTTCCAGCAGCGCGCCGCAGGCAGCCTGCCCCGCCAGTGCACAGCCAATGATGCTGCCAATAGCACCCAATGCCATGGGGCCATACAGCCCCGCCCATCCCAGTGCCAGTATCAGGTTGTCCAAGGGTTCACCTCCCGTTTGGTGAAAGGTTGAAATGCGTAGCCTTCATCCGCAAGGCTCCAGTTGTAGAACTCGATCAAATTCAACCGCAGTCCGTGAATCACACCACTGACAACGGCCAGTACAAAATTGAGCAGGTGCCCCAGCAGCAGGATCAACACCTCCAGCAGCAGCCCCATGCCGGGAACGGCAGCCGCAACGTCGCTGGCGAGCTGGTTGAAGGTGATGGCCAGCGAAGCGCTGGCCAGCCCAAGTGCAAACAGACGTAGATAGCTGAGTACATCACCGAACATTTTTGACAGTCCGGTCAAGGCCATCAGGCCATCAATCAGCCGCCACATCCAGTTCTTCGCCCCCTGCCATGGACGATGGCTGGAGCAGAGCAGAATCGCCAGCACGCCCGCGGCCAGCATGGCCCATTCAATATCGACCTGCTGCCTTAGCCAGGCGCTAACACCGGCCAGAATCAGTACAATCCAGCCCAGCGGGGCCAACATGACAGTGCTGCCTCGACTGCGCCAGGCCGTAATCAGGTTTGCCAAGACCAGGTGCCCGGCTCCCATGATCACTGATATTTTCATCATGCTGTCGAAATCATTCATATCAAACAGCTTCAAACCCTCCAGCTGTTCAGGCGGAGCGGCACCAAAGTAGCTGCCCACCAGCGCACCCCAGGCAGCTGAAAACAGAGTGAGCGTTACCCCGAGCGCCCTCAGACGGCGACCGGTGGCACTTTCGCCCATGCGGCGCCAATAAAATCCAAGCACCGCTGCCAACAGAAGCGCATAGCCGGCATCCGAGATGATCAGGGCAAAGAAGATGGCAAACGAGAAAAAGATCACCCGCGATGGATCCCAACTGCGGTAACCCGGCATCTGGTAGAAACGGACAATCTCCTCGCCGCCGGAGATGCGATCAGGGTTCTGTAACAGCGTGGGTGGCAGATCGTCTTCGGCAGGTGCTTCAACCACCAGCGCCAGCCCCTGTCGGCGGGCAAAGCTTTCCAGGGCGTCCTGCTGCTGCGCTGGAAACCAACCCTGCAGCGCAAACACCTCTTCAGTATCCAGCGTCTGCCGACTGACCTCTTCACGCTCGGCCTCATCTTCATTGCCGGCAAGTGAACGTTGCAGCAGATACAACCAACGGGTAAATGCCTCGCGCTCGGCGTCCAGAGCTTCCAGCTCAATTTCAAGGTCTTCCAGTTGGGCATCAAGCTGCTCAAGCGGGACCGAGCCGGTGTGAGTCCGAGGTACCGGCATCTGGTTACTGCGGGGCTCTTCTCGAGAGATGACAGCCACATAGGAGTTGCGGTTGTCACGGTGCACGACAGCCCAAGGCAGCTCATTGCCTTCCAGCTCATGCATACGGTAATTGGGCACCAGATAGAACCAGAGCAGCTGGCCATACAGGCCCTGCTCGCCGGGGAGATTAAAGCTGCCCCAGGGTTCCAGATCCTTGATACGCTTGCGCAAAAAGTCGCGCTGCTCGTTCAATTCCAGTCGTTTTTTGCGATTTTTCAGGACACCCTCAAGTACCTGTCGCAGGCTGAAATGGCGCTCCGTGGTCACTTGCTTGCGCTTCTGCGGACAACTGAGCAGATACCGAATAGCCTGCTGCAGCTGTTCGGGGTGTACACCATCGAGTAACGCCACCTCAGGTTCCTGCGATTCATGGCGCAGCGGAATGACATGCACAAGCCCCAGCGCCTGCAGCTGGTCCAGCACCTGAGCCTTGTCCTCGGTCAACCCGATCAAGGTCGCCTTTTGCAGCGTTACAATACTCATTGCAGTGCCACCCTGGCCCGTTTCCCCTTGGCAATCTTGGCCCGCACGACCCCTGCACGCTCGGCATCCGAAAGGGCGATGCGGATACGGCGGATATTAGACTCGGTACGGGGAATCAGGACCTTATCAAACAGGTTAAGGCGCTGTGTCGTTTTTTGCAGCGCCTCTTCAAGACGTTCAAGCCGTACCCGCTCAACCTGCTGCAGCACTTTCAGCTCAAGCATCTGGCCCATCAAATCCACTGCACGGTCGACCCACTGCGGCATTGCCAGTCGTGAGTACTGCGCTCTGTCCAGCTCAACACGCGCCACGCGAGGCAATTCAATGCCCACCAGATTATCCAGCTGGTGCTCAACCCGTTGAATCCTGATCAGGCTGTTCAGGTCGAGCCGCGTCTGGGCCAGCATGGGAATTTGCTCAGCTACACTGGCGTTGATCTGATGCTCATCCTGCTGCAGCTGCTCCAGTACACGGCGAGACTTCATCCGCGCCGCCAATATCTGTTTGCGCTTGAGATCCAGTGCCGGAACGAACTGGCGGAAGGATTTCAACCGCTGGTTTTCATGGTTGAGCGTGCTCTTGTTGAGCGCCAGCTTTGCCATAACCGATTCAGCCTGCCTGCTGCTGTGGGAAATACTTGTCGATCAGCTGTTGCTTCATCAGCAGCTCTTCCGGCTTGAAGCATTCAGCCAAGGTCTGCCAGCACTGGTCCAACGCCTGCTCCAGCGGCATGGAGACACTGATGTCCATGAAGCGATCGCGGAACAAGTCACCAAATTTCAACAGCCGCTCATCATACTCGGTCAGATCAAAGGACATCGCCTGCTTTTGCTGCGCATCACGCGCTTCGGCATAAAAGCGAACCATGGTATTCATGATCTGACCATGATCCTCACGGGTCACCTTGCCGATCACGTGTTGCTTCAGACGCGACAGCGAGCCGAAGGGATCGAGCACACCGTTGTGCAGATAAAACTGTCCCTCGGTGATATAGCCTGTGTTGTCAGGCACTGGATGGGTGACATCATCACCCGGCATGGTGGTCACCGACAGGATAGTCACCGAGCCTGCGCCCTTGTAGTCGCAGGCCTTCTCGTAACGACGCGCCAGCTGGGAATAGAGGTCACCGATATAACCTCGGTTGGAGGGCACGTGTTCCATGGATATGCCCACTTCTTTCAGCGCATCGGCATAGGCGGTCATGTCGGTGAGCAACACCAGCACCCGCTTGCCCTCTTCCACGGCAAAACGCTCAGCCACCGCCAGCGCCATATCCGGTACCAGCAGGCCTTCTACGGTGGGGTCGGAGCCCAGGTGCACGAACATCACGGTGCGTGCGCTAACACCGGCCTCTTCGAAAGCGCGGCGGAAAAAGTGATAGTCATCGAAGATCAGGCCGATACCACCAAAGACCACCACATCCGCATCGGCGTTAGCACCGATCTGCGCCAGCAGGCGGTTGTATGGCTCACCGGCCACCGAGAAGATGGGGATTTTCTGGCTTTCGACCAAGCAGTTGAACACATCGATCATCGGCACATCGGTGCGGATCATACGTGACGCCAAAATGCGCCGGGCCGGGTTGACGGTGGGGCCATCGATTTCGATACGGGTTTCTTCGGACAGACTGGGACCGCCGTCAATGGCGCGTCCGGAACCGGAAAAGGCGCGTCCCATGATGTTCGGCGAAAAAGTCACCTGCATCGGATGACCTAGGAAACGAACCCCGGCCTTGGTGGACAAACCTTTGGTGCCGGAAAATACCTGCAGTGAGACACTGTCGCGATCCAGCTGAATCACCTGCGCCATGTACGGAGGCTGATCCGGGTCGAGGATATTTTCGATCAACGCCAGATCTCCATAACCGATGGCGGCAACCTCGCCCTCTTCAGGCTCAGGCACGTGGACTTTGACGATATCACCCACGATCTCAAGAATGCGCGAGTAGCGAACCAACAATTGTGTCACACCGACTTCCTTCTCATTTGCCATCACACTCAGAATGCGGCCAGCGGGTAGACCTCGTAGGCGACTTCCTCATAGGGGTGCGCCTGCTTCAGGGCTGCCACAGCTGACTCTATCAGCTCATCACTGCAGACCATTTCTACCTTCCATTCAGTTACTCGTTCCAGCTGATGCTGCCGGCCCAAGTGGGGATTGGAGCCATCAAGCGGACGAAACTGCCCCGTACCAAGAGATTGCCAACAACACTGATCATAATCGCCGATATGGCCAACGCCAACTGCAAACAAAGCCTGCTTAACCGCTTCACAGTTGGCTTCAGGGACGAAAAAACAGAGTTTGTACATGCTTGTCTCCCTGCCAAGTGCCTTCATCGATCTACACCATAGCGCCAACTGTGCAGCCGCAGCAAGCATCGAAATCAGGATGCCAGCTCAAGGTGACACAAACATTGCGCGCAGTCATATCGAGTAGGGTGAGGCGTCGCCGCCTCATCCCTCTCACAGAACCGTACGTACGGGCCTCGTATACGGCTCATGTCAGTAATTGACCCCGAGCATGGGGACAGAGATGCCGGTTCTCCCTTGGGTCAAGTCCATTAACCCTAGTTCTTGATGCAGATAAGCGTTGGGGATCGACTGGTGGGCCAGTGGAGACGCCGCATTGTGCCAGCTATTCATCTTGATCGACTTGAACGGCGGACGATAGCCCAACTGTTTCAGTCGACGATGCAGCCGGCTCGGTTTCTTCCACTGTTTGAGCTGAAGGCAGCGTAAACGTCGCCTCAGCCAGCCCATTACCTGTTTCAGTATGCGCGCACAGTGGGCGACCCGGAAGTAGTTGGCGAAGCCCCGCAGCACGGGATTCAACTCTCGGATTGTGTCCGCAAGTCCTGTGCCACGGTTTCGCTTTGTCAGCGCTTTCAACTTCTCTTTCAGTTTCAGCACCTTCTTGTCCTGAATGCGGGTGTAATCTGTATGGATTACGACACCCAGGAACTTGATCCCATCATCGCTGTGTGCAATATGGGTCTTGGTGGCATTCACTGTCAGCTTCAATGCCTCTTCCAGATACCCTTGAGCCACTTTCAGCGCGTTCTCCGCTCCAGCCTTTGAACAGCACAGGATCAGGATGTCGTCCGCATAGCGGACGATCCGATGGCCCCGCGCCTTCATGAACTGGTCGAACGCATCCAGATAGACGTTCGCAATCAGGGGACTGATTACGCCGCCTTGTGGGCTGCCCAGATCCGTCTTTTCAAACTGGTGGCCCACCATTACCCCGCTCTCAAGGAACTGACGCAACAGTGACAATACACTGCCGTCCGTAATCCGTCGGCGGAACTGGCGGATGATCAGATCGTGATTTAGCGTGTCGAAGCATTTCGACAGGTCCATATCCACGACCCACTCACGTCGATAGCGACGAATAAACAGCGTCGCCTTGCCTATCGCGTGATGGCCACTGCGTCCCGGACGATACCCGTAGCTTGACGGATGAAAGTCCGGATCAAAGATCGGTTCAATCAGGCTGCGCACCGCTTGTTGCACGACTCGGTCTCGAACCGTTGGAATACCCAGCTGACGCTCTCCACCATCGTCCTTGGCGATGGTAACGCGTCTGACAGGCTGCGCTCGATAGCGCTTTTCCTTCAGTTCAGATAACAGGCATGACAGCTCCACCTCCAGATTCGCTTCGAACGCAGCCAGGCTCTGCCCATCGACTCCGGCCGCACCTCGGTTGCGTTTGACGTGTTTGAAGGCTTGATACAGACGCCGCATCGACAGCAACCGTCCGTAAAGACTGTAGTATTTCCTCATACCTGCTCATCTCTGTGATGACGACTCCGGAGGTTGGTTTGGCTGCCGGTCTGTTTCGAGCGATCTGTCCGGGTACTAGCACATGGGCAATCTGCCGCCACAGTCTCGTTCTACTCCCGTGTTCGGTGAAAGCCAAAGCAACCGCATTCCTGCAGCGCCTCAACTCACGTCCCCACCCCGTCGGGTAGCTTGTGAACACAGCGTCCACCGTCCTTTCGTTGTGCGTCATACTCATTAATGACTTCCGCCCTTCGCATCCGAGCCAAGGCTTTTGACCTTGCCCGGCCCACTGGACCTCCGCCAGCGGTCGTTCCGGTTTTATCCTCCACACTGTTGCCAGGCTTCTCAGGCCGAAACTTCATCACTACTACGGCTTCATCTGCCACCTCACACCCGCTGTGGCCTTGGCTTTCGCCTTGAGCCTCAACGTCCGATCGAGCCGGATAGGGTGTCAGGCTTCCCCGGTTACTGCACCGGCTCCCTGTTAACGATTCCACCCTCAAGCACAGCACAGGTCTGACCGAGTATCGGGCTTCGCGCTATTTTGCACGCTTACCCACCTGCACTGCCGAAGCAGGTTCACTTGCGTTGTGTACCGTTAACGTCCTATGGCTTCCTTCAGACCCTGCCGTTGGCCAGCAATGCCCTTGCCAGTCGGATTGTCTTCCCCTCAGTCAGGGTGACGCCACCTTCTTTCAGGTGGCCGGGTTTGCCGGCTTCGCCGGGCAAACAAAAAAGCCCGCTACTGGAGCGGGCAGAGGGAACAACAACGTGTTGAGTTCAGTGCAGGCCCAGTACGTCCTGCATGTCATACAGTCCGGTTTGCTTATCGCCCAACCAGCCTGCGGCACGGACTGCGCCCTTGGCAAAGGTCATGCGACTGGAGGCCTTGTGCGTGATCTCAATACGTTCGCCTTCGGTCGCGAACAGCACTGTGTGATCACCGACAACATCTCCGGCCCGGATGGTTTCAAAGCCGATCTCTTTTGCAGGACGAGCACCGGTTTGCCCTTGACGACCATATACGGCACAGGTCTTCAGATCACGTCCGAGCGCATCAGCAACGACTTCTCCCATCCGCAGAGCGGTACCGGACGGCGCATCAACCTTATGTCGATGGTGCGCTTCGATCACTTCAATATCGTAGCCACCGTCATCACCCAGTGCCTTGGCAGCGATCTCAAGCAGCTTAAAGCAAAGGTTTACTCCCACACTCATGTTGGGAGCGAATACCAGCGCCGTTTTTTCCGCAGCCTGTTTCAGCTCTTCTTTCTGACTCTCATTCAGGCCGGTAGTTCCGATCACCATTTTTTTGCCGTTAGCAGCACAGAACGCCAGGTTCTGCAGGGTGACTTCCGGCGTGGTAAAGTCGATCAACAGGTCAAAATCGGATGCTACATCGTCCAGACTGCCAGCCAATTTGACATCCAGCCTGCCCACTCCCGCCAGTTCGCCGGCATCAGCACCAATAAGTGAGCTGCCAGGCTCAACGATGGCAGCACTGAGACTGACATCATCAGCCTGTTGCAGTGCTTCAATAATGGTTTTTCCCATACGGCCGGCTGCGCCGGTCACCGCTACTCTGATCATGCACCTGCCCCGCTGGTCTGTATCCATTTACCTGATTGTGTGATGATCAGGTCATATCTTCAAAGAACTTTTTAACCGAGTCGAAGAAACCGTGTTTCTTCGGGCTGTGCTTGCTGTTGCCTTCTTCAGTGGCATCCGCAAATTCTCGCAGCAGCTCTTTCTGGCGACTGTTCAGATTAACCGGTGTTTCGACGATAACCTTCACCATCAAATCACCTACGCTGCCGCCTCGAACCGGGGTCACACCCTTGCCACGCAGGCGGAACAGCTTGCCGGTCTGGGTTTCGGTCGGGATCTTCAGTTTGACGCGGCCATCAAGTGTCGGCACGTCAAGCTCACCACCCAGTGCCGCATCCACAAAGCTGATCGGCACTTCACAGTAAAGGTGCTTGCCATCACGCTGGAAAATCGCGTGTTCACGCACATGTACCTGTACATAAAGATCACCCGCCGGACCACCATGCGAGCCAGCTTCACCTTCACCGGCCAGTCGAATGCGATCACCTGTATCAACACCGGCCGGAATCTTAACCTGCAGCGTCTTGGTTTTTTCCACCCGGCCCTGACCGTGGCAGCTGTCGCAGGGGTCGGAAATGACCTTACCCTCACCACGGCAGGTTGGGCAGGTCTGTTGTACAGAGAAGAAACCCTGCTGCATCCGCACCTGCCCCACGCCACCACAGGTAGAACAAGTCTTGGCACTGGTGCCTGGCTTGGCGCCACTGCCATCACAGGTTTCGCAGCTGACATAGGTGGGGATCTGCAGCGTTTTCTCACACCCGCGTACCGCTTCTTCAAGCGTCAAATCGAGGTTGTAGCGCAAATCGGCGCCACGCTGTACGCTGGAGCGGCGGCGCCCACCACCGCTTCCACCGAAGATGTCGCCAAAAACATCACCGAAAATATCTGAGAAGTTACCTTCAAAGCCACCACCTCCGAAGCCACCCATACCACCCTGGCCATCCACGCCCGCGTGACCAAACTGGTCGTAAGCCGCTTTTTTCTGGGCATCCGACAGCACTTCGTAGGCTTCGCTGATCTCCTTGAACTTGTCTTCAGCTTCCTTGTCGCCCGGGTTGCGGTCGGGGTGGTATTTCATCGCCAGCCGACGATAGGCTTTTTTGATATCGCGATCGGAGGAGTCGCGCGATACGCCCAAAAGTTCGTAGTAATCCTGTTTTGCCATGATCCGAATCTGACCCGTCAGGTTTGACTCCAAAGAGCCGGACATGACAACGCGGGCAGAAGCCCGCGTTGTCACACTGCAACGATCGACACTCGCGAACGCTTACTTCTTGTCGTCGTCTTTGACTTCTTCAAACTCGGCGTCAACGACATCGTCCGCGGCATCCTTTTCACCCGCTTCGCCACCGGCCTGTTCAGCCTGAGCCGCATCAGCGTACATTTTCTGAGCCACCGCTGACAGCGCTTCGGTCAGAGTTTCAGTCTTGCTCTCAATGGCTTCCTTGTCAGTGCCCTTGAGCGCTTCTTCCAGATCCTTGATAGCCGATTCGATCTTCTCTTTTTCATCCGCAGTCGCTTTGTCACCTGCATCTTTCAGGGTCTTGTGTGCGGTGTGGATCATCGCATCACCCTGGTTGCGCGCGGTGGTCAGCTCCTCGAACTTCTTGTCCTCTTCGGCATGCGCTTCGGCGTCACGCACCATCTGTTCGATCTCATCATCATTCAAGCCGGAAGAGGCCTTGATTACGATGGACTGCTCCTTGCCGGTAGCCTTGTCCTTGGCGGACACGTTCAGAATACCGTTGGCATCGATATCGAAGGTCACTTCGATCTGCGGCATGCCACGAGGTGCCGGCGGGATATCGGCCAAATCAAAACGACCCAGAGACTTGTTCTGGCTCGCCTGTTTGCGCTCGCCCTGTACCACGTGAATGGTCACAGCCGTCTGGTTGTCGTCTGCTGTCGAGAACACCTGCGACTTTTTGGTCGGGATAGTGGTGTTCTTTTCAATCAGGGAGGTCGCAACACCACCCATGGTTTCAATACCCAGAGTCAGCGGAGTGACGTCCAGCAGCAGTACGTCTTTCACATCACCGGACAACACCGCACCCTGAATGGCAGCACCGATGGCAACCGCTTCATCCGGGTTAACGTCCTTGCGCGGCTCCTTGCCGAAGAACTCAGCTACTTTCTTCTGTACCAGCGGCATGCGGCTCTGACCACCGACCAGGATCACCTCATCAATCTCGGACACAGACAGGCCGGAGTCTTTTACCGCAATACGGCAAGGCTCGATGGAACGTTCGACCAGCTCTTCAACCAGTGACTCCAGCTTGGAGCGTGTCAGTTTCACGTTCAGGTGCTTCGGACCGGTCGCATCAGCCGTGATGTACGGCAGGTTGACGTCAGTCTGCTGTGCGGAAGACAATTCAACCTTCGCTTTCTCACCAGCTTCCTTCAGACGCTGCAGCGCCAGCGGGTCGTTGTGCAGGTCGATTCCACTTTCTTTCTTGAACTCATCCGCCAGGTAGTTGATAACCGCCAGGTCGAAATCTTCACCACCGAGGAAGGTGTCACCGTTGGTTGCCAACACTTCAAACTGGTGCTCGCCATCCACATCGGCAATCTCGATGATGGAAATATCAAACGTACCACCACCGAGGTCGTATACGGCAACGGTCTTGTCGCCCTTGGACTTGTCCATGCCATAAGCCAGCGCAGCCGCTGTCGGCTCGTTGATGATGCGCTTCACTTCCAGACCGGCAATTCGGCCTGCGTCTTTGGTGGCCTGGCGCTGAGAGTCATTGAAGTAGGCCGGTACGGTGATCACTGCTTCAGTGACCGGCTCGCCGAGATAGTCTTCAGCGGTCTTCTTCATCTTTTTCAGCACTTCAGCCGATACCTGCGGCGGAGCCATCTTTTTGCCTTTTACATCAACCCAGGCATCACCGTTGTCGGCCGCAATGATTTTGTAAGGCACCATCTTGATGTCTTTCTGAACCACCTTGTCATCATAGCGGCGGCCAATCAGACGCTTGATGGCATACAGTGTGTTGTCCGGGTTGGTAACGGACTGGCGCTTGGCCGGCTGGCCAACCAGTGTTTCGCCGTCATTGGTATAGGCGATAATGGACGGTGTGGTGCGATCACCTTCCGCATTTTCAATCACTTTGGTCTTGTCGCCGTCAAGGATCGCCACGCAGGAGTTGGTGGTGCCCAAGTCGATACCGATAATTCTGCCCATGTCTTACTCCGATCTTTCTGTGACCCGTATTGGGTCAAAAACTGTTCAATTAGCCGTTGTGCATCTATATGGGTACGGCAGCGCGTTTTTCAACTCCGGCCTTCAGCCTTTTGCTACCATCACCATAGCAGGACGTACCAGACGGCCATTCAGCAGGTAACCCTTCTGTACCACTGTGACGACCGTGTTAGGCTCAACACCTTCTGCCGGCACCATGGACATCGCCTGGTGGTGCTCCGGATTAAATACTTCACCCTGCGGATTCAGTTGCTCCACATTGAATTTTTCCAGACTCGAGAGGAACAGCCCCAGTGTCATCTCGACACCTTCACGGATCGCCTTGACCTTCTCTTCATCGCCCTGACTGGCTTCAATTGCACGCTCAAGACTATCCACCACCGGCAGCAACTCTGTCGCAAATTTTTCCAGACCAAACTTGTGTGCCTTTTCCACATCCTGCTCGGCACGGCGGCGAATGTTCTGAATTTCGGCCTGCGCACGCGGTTTGAGCTCAACCAGTTCCTTTTTCAAAGCGTCAACCTCAGCGCGGGATTCTTCCAGCTGCTGGATCAGGCTGACTTCCGTCTCTTCGGCAGCACCTGGCTCTACAACTTCACCTTCGGCGACCAGCACTTCAGGTTCGTTTTGAACCGGCTCGACGGCTTCATTCTGATTCTGCTGCTCTTTCGACATCAGGTCTCTCCAACTGACACTTGAGTATTGGCGTTGATGGCATCTATATGGGGCTCTCTCAGATGGATTCAACCGGCAGCAAGATTTTTTTCAGCTGGGGATTGCAGGTATCGATCAAATGGCTTATACAGTAAACACTGTATAAATAACCACGTGTGATTATCATGCTGACCCAACTGACCATCCGCAACTTCGCCATCGTGAGCGACCTTGAAGTCGAGCTGGATCGAGGGATGACCGTCATCAGCGGCGAAACCGGCGCCGGCAAGTCAATCATGCTGGACGCCCTCGGACTCTGCCTGGGTGATCGAGCTGACAGTGACAGTGTCAACAGCGGCTCAGAGCGCGCCGAGCTCACGGCCAGCTTTGATATCCGCACAATCCCACAGGCCAGGCTGTGGCTCAGCGAACACGACCTGGAGGGTGACCCTCAGGAATGCCATTTACGCCGTGTCATCACACGTGAAGGCCGCAGTCGAAGCTACATCAATGGTCGCCCCACCCCTCTGGCATTGCTGCGCGAACTCGGCCAGTACCTGGTCGACATTCATGGCCAGCACGAGCATCAACGGCTGTTGAAAAAGGATCATCACCGGGTGCTGCTGGACGAATTCGGAAACCATACCGAGCTGACTGAAGAAGCACGCCGCCTATACCACAAATGGCGCCGCCAGCATGCCGAGCTTGAACAACTTACCCAAGTATCGGACGAGCGCAATGCACGCATTCAACTATTGAGCTACCAGGTCGAAGAGCTGGAGCAACTTGCGCTGACGCAGGGAGAACTGGAGCAGCTGGAACATGAGCAGCAACTGCTGGAAAATGCCGGTAGCCTGTTAGGCACAGGTCAGCAATTGCTCAATATCAGCCATGAGGATGATAGTCTCAACTGCCAGTCCATGTTGCATCACTGCCTTCAGCTGCTGCAGCAGCTCGGCACGGAAGATTCGCGTCTGCAACAGGCCAATGAAATGTTTAACAGCGCACTGATACAGGTGGAAGAAGCCGGTCGCGAGGTCCGTCATTTTTTGGAAGCAGTAGAAATCAACCCCGAACGCCAGCAGGAGGTGGAAGAACGCCTGACGGCCATCTACGATGTAGCGCGCAAACACCGCTTATTGCCTGAGCAGCTTATTGAGTTCCAGCAATCTCTACAGCAGGAGCTGATGGGCCTGACCCGATCCGACAACGAAATTGAATTACTGGCCGACGAAGTAGAATCGGCCTGGCAGAGCTACCTCAAAACCGCCGCTGAGCTCAGCCTTGCACGGCAACAACAGGCCGAGCACTTGGACCGCTTGGTGGACGCTCAGCTGCATGCCCTTGGCATGCCTGCCGCCCGTTTCAGTGCGTGTCTGACGCCACTGGATACTGAGCGCTACAGTGCTAGCGGCCTTGAAGAGGTCGAGTTCCTGATTAGCACCAACGAGGGCCAGCCAGCCCGTGCACTGGCAAAAGTTGCATCAGGTGGTGAACTGTCCCGAATCAGCCTGGCGATACAGGTGGTTACGGCACAGACATCCAGCACCCCAACACTGGTATTTGATGAAGTCGATGTGGGTATCGGTGGCGCCATTGCTGAAGTGGTCGGTCGGATGCTGCGTGAACTGGGTGAACGGGTCCAGGTTTTGTGTGTAACACACCAGCCCCAAGTGGCGGCACAAGGGCATCAGCACCTGTTTGTAAGCAAAAAGGGACAGAAAGGTACATCCCAGACCCGGGTATCAAGATTGAGCGAGGCCCAAAGGGTAGAAGAAGTTGCCCGCATGCTGGGCGGTGTCGATATTACGCGGACGTCAATGGAGCATGCACGAGAAATGCTGTCAGCCTGAGCGGCTGACAGCAAGGTTGCCTACTTCTTGTCGTCTTCTTCACAACCGCCCTTGCAGACACCGTAAAGATAAAGCGTACGGTCAGTAATGGTAAAGCCAAGCTGGTCCGCAACCTTGTCGAGGATTTCGGATACCTTGGGCTCAGTAAACTCGCGTACTCGACCACACTTTACACAGACCACATGGTCGTGATGCTCGTCGCGCGCCAATTCGAAGACAGAATGCCCACCTTCAAAGTGATGACGCGACACCAGACCGGCTGCTTCGAACTGAGTCAGAACACGATATACCGTTGCCAAGCCGACATCTTCGCCAAGCTCCATCAGCAGCTTGTATATATCTTCCGCACTGAAGTGGTCACCTTCGCCGGCACGTTCGAGAATTTGATAAATTTTGACCCGCGGCAGAGTCACCTTCAGTCCAGCTTTCCGCAGTTCCTGATTTTCCAGTGCCATATTAGGTCTCAATCACTATGCTGTTCGGGATTTGCAATGTTAGACTCCATTATCTTTGTTTAGGCA
The DNA here is from genome assembly GCF_017310015.1 of Marinobacterium iners. Classification (NCBI taxonomy): domain Bacteria; kingdom Pseudomonadati; phylum Pseudomonadota; class Gammaproteobacteria; order Oceanospirillales; family Oceanospirillaceae; genus Marinobacterium; species Marinobacterium iners. The sequence continues at coordinate 371,264 of NZ_CP022297.1, read as the reverse complement.
TGAAAACGGAAGCCATTTACTGATGCGAAAGGTTCTTCTCAGCACAACACTTGCCCTGATGATCGCCGGCTGCTCCGAGTTCCCAGGCGTTTACAAGATCGATATCCCTCAGGGTAACGTGGTTACTCAGGAGATGGTCAACCAGCTGCGCCCCGGCATGACGCACTCTCAGGTGCGCTATGTCATGGGTACACCACTGATCAGCGACACCTTCAGCGAGGGACGCTGGGACTACCTGTACAGCATCAAGGAGGGGGATGGCCAGCGTTACCAAGAGCGGGTCAGCGTTTTCTTTGAAGATGGCAAGCTGACTCGCCTTAGCGGCGACTTTCGTCCCGGGGTAGCGCAGGATCAGTCTCGCTAGTCGATTATACGATGCGGGGAATCACTCCCCGCCCCCCTGTTTCGTTTGCTCTGATGCCTTTTCCGCTTTCATTTTAGCAGCTCGACGAGCACGGACTTCCTTGGGGTCCGCAATTAACGGCCGGTATATTTCAACCCGATCACCATCCTTCAACACTGTCGTCGCAGGGTCCTTTATCGCCTTGCCGAAGATTCCCATCGACGCGGTCGCAGGATCAACACCGGGAAACAGCTCAGCAATTCCAGAGCGAACAACAGCCTGGTAGGCCGTACATTCCTCATCTACCTGCAGTGCAATGATTTTCTGCTCGTAAGGTAACGCATAGGCTACTTCGACACTAATCATTACGCCTCCTGACCCAATACTGTATCGGCACGCATCACAAACGCATCGACCAATGTCGTCGCCACCGAGTTAAACACCTTGGACATGGCAAGCCCGGTGAGCTTGCCCTTGAATTCAAAATCCATCTGCAACTCTACTTTCGAAGCGTCCTCACTCAGGGGGGTGAAGGTCCATTTACCCCTGAAAGACGAGAACGGCCCCTCAACCAAAGTAATCTCCATTGAGTCTGGGCGCTGCAGGAAATTTCTCGTGGTAAAGCTGTACTTCAGCCCGCTCTTTGCAAGATGCAGAGTAGCAACCAGCTCCTGAGAAGAGTCAGAAACAACATCGGTCGACGCACACCAAGGCAGAAATGCCGGATAGTTACGCACATCATTTACAAGATCGAACATTTGCTCAGCTGAATGCAGCACCAAAGCGCTGCGGTTTACCTGTGTCATAGCATCCTCATGGTGATCACCGACTCAGGCCAGCTTGTCGTACAGGTTGACCACAAAAATCACTGCAACCGCAACCGGGGCGATGAACCGAATGGTGAACTGCCATGCACTGTAAGCACCAGAGCTACCCAATGCCAGTTCGTCGCGAGTCATCTTCTGTGTCAAAACCCAACCCGCGTAGACTGCTATCAGCAACCCACTCAACGGCAGCATGATATTGGCAGTAATAAAATCCAGGAAATCAAAGATACCCATGCTGAATATCTTGATATCCGCCCAATGATTGAACGACAGCAGTGATGCAATCCCCATCAGCCAGATGATGAAGCCCAGTAAAGCGGCTGCGTGAAGACGCTTGAATCCAAAACGCTCCACAACCCAGGCTGTTGCCGGTTCAAGCAGGGAGATGGCCGAGGTCCATGCTGCAACACCTACCAAGAGAAAGAACAGAAAGCCAAAGACCTGTCCTCCCGGCATTTGACCAAACGCAACCGGAAGGGTGATAAACATCAGCCCGGGACCTGCCCCCGGGTCCAGTTGGTTGGCAAACACAATTGGGAAGATGGCCAAGCCTGCAACCAGCGCAACCACCGTATCCAGTACCCCTATTGTCAGGACTGTGGCGCCAATTGAATCCTTTTTACCCATATAGGAACCATAGGCCATAATTGCCCCCATACCCAGCGACAGGGTAAAGAAGGAATGTCCCAGAGCCACCAGTACCGCATCCCATGTCAGTGCATCAGGGTTAAAGCTGAACAGGAATGACCAGCCTTCGGCGAAGCTGCCACTGTTGAGTGAGTATCCAAGAAGCACCAATAGCAAAAGGAAGAGGGCGGGCATCATGATCTTGGTTGCCCGCTCCAGCCCCTTGTTTACACCACCTGCTACAACCACGACCACCATCAACACAAAGACAGTGTGCCAAATCAGCATCTGATCCGGGCTTGCCAGCAGCGACTCGAATTTCTTACCGGCAAGGTCGCTGCCTATATCAACAAACTGCCCCGTACCCATACCTGCGATGTAGTGCAGAACCCAGCCAGCCACCACCGAGTAAAAAGAGAAAATGATGTACCCGGCCAGCACACCCAGCCAGCCAATCAAGCCCCAGCGAGGATCCCTGCCAGCTTCCACAGCGGTTTCGCGCACTGCGTTGATCGGGCTTTGCCTGGCACGACGGCCGACCAGAATTTCACCCATCATGATCGGTATGCCAACCAGAAGAATACAAACCAGATAGACCAGCACAAACGCGCCGCCACCATTTTCACCCGTGATATAGGGAAACTTCCAGATGTTACCCAGGCCAACTGCAGATCCTGTTGCTGCCAGAATGAAGATCCAACGGTTCGCCCATGAACCGTGCATAGACTGCTTTGACTGCATAGTGCTCTCAGGTTAAAAATTTCATGAACCGCAATTGTTCATATTTCGGACAAGGGTGACAACCTTTTGCTGCATCTCTACGCTCAAACACGAGATTAATTACTCTGGGACAGCTATATCACCCGCTTTCAATGCGGACAGTCGCTCTATATAATCGCGCCATGGCGAAAAAGAAGAAGTCCCCCGGCGGAAACACCATCTGCCTGAACAAGCGTGCCAAGCACGAATACACCATCGAAACCCGATTCGAGGCCGGTGTGTCTCTCAGCGGCTGGGAGGTGAAAAGCCTGCGCGAAGGCCGTGGCCAACTGGTCGACTCATACGTTGTCTTCAAAAATGATGAAGCCTGGCTTGTAGGCGCACACATCACACCCCTGATCTCAGCCTCAACACATTTTGTCACCGAGCCCAGGCGTGATAGAAAGCTTCTGCTGCATCGACGCGAGATTGAAAAGCTGACTACCGCCGTCGAGGCCAAAGGCTACACCTGTGTAGCATTGGCTCTTTACTGGAAGAACGGCATGGTCAAGTGTGAAATTGCGCTTGTGAAGGGAAAGAAACTGCACGACAAACGCGCTGACGAGAAAGAAAAAGACTGGAATCGACAGAAACATCGCGAAATGTCTGTTGCAGCCCGTTGAACCTTTTCACTTTCTTCCGGTCTACAATGCCGGTACAATGACTCGTTACATATCTGGGGGTGACTTGGCTTCGACGCTGATTACGAACCCTTGGGTGCATGCCGAGAACGTGATGATTCTCGTTAATCCCTCATCACACAGTTATAGTTGCAAACGACGATAACTACGCTCTAGCCGCTTAAGTCGGCTAGCGCCGCACTCTAAGGTGTCTGTAACTCAGAGGTTCGCGGTGTCATACGAGACAGAATCGCCTGGATGCTTTGCTCTAAGCTGAACGGTTAAAACTAAAAGAGCTCGCCCATAGCACCCTGGCTCTCGGGTCGCGACGGGTTAATTGAATAGAGATGCCTAAGCATGTAGATCTTGAGGCAGAGGATTGGCGGACGCGGGTTCGAAACCCGCCACCTCCACCAAACACCCAGAGTTAAAGCCCTGTTTTTACAGGGTTTTTTCTTTTATAGCCCCTCCTTTTTGCTCAATGTGTCACCAATGTGTCACCGGAGCCAATTTAACCGCCTCTTCAAGATGCTTCGGTGCAAGGTGCGCGTACCTCATAGTCACTTTTACCGATGAGTGCCCGAGGATACGCTGAAGCGTCAGAATGTTGCCGCCCTTCATAACAAAGTGACTGGCAAAGGTATGCCGGAGAACGTGCGTCGCCTGCCCCTTTGGAAGCTGTATACCCGTCTTTTCCAACACTCGCCGGAAGGCACCAATGCTACTGGTGAAGTTCCCATGCAACCGCCAATGCTCATGCAGGAAATGTGATAACTCAGCGGAAATAGGAACAGACCGGACTTTACCGCTTTTGGTGTTCGAAAACGTCACGACATTGTTTACCAGGGACACCGGTTTCAGGTTCTCGGCTTCAGACCAACGGGCACCGGTGGCCAGGCAAATGCGTATGAGCGGTTCCAAGTGCGGATTTGAACCGGGCCGACGATCACGGACAGCGTTCAGGATCTCGGTAATTTGCTGATCAGTGAGCCAGGACAGTTCCTGTTCCTGAATGCGGATCTGCTTCACCTTGGAAAGCGGGTTGAGGTAAGTGATTTCTCCCAGAGAAAAAAGCTCATTGAAAACGGCACGGATATACGTGAGCTCGTTGTTCAAAGTCTTGTCACTGATACCAGCGTCAGCACGTTGCCGCCGATCGCGAGCATACATGGTTGAGGTTAGAGACTTCGCATAAGGATCATTGAGCCGAACAGCAAAGCGCTGAAGTGCACGAAAACGGCGCTCGCCGTCGTTCAGTGTGTGCCCGTGCAGGTCGTACCAGAGTTGAAACAACTCAGAGAGCCTGCGGCGATCACGATCTGTATTGAGTTGGGTGTTCAGGCTTGGCGATTTGCTGCGAACCTTGGCCTCAAACTGGACAGCATCCGATTTTCGGTCAAACGTGCGACGAATACGCTTGCCCCTGGATAGCTCGGCATCGACTTGCCAGCGGCCTGACTTCGTTTTCTTGATCACTATGCGGCTACCTTACTGGTTAGCCTTCGTTCGAGCATACCTCGCTCAATCATGTCGAAAAGGTCCGCTTTGGTCAGGTCACGTGCACGGATATACCCCATCAGGTCACGCCATAAACCGGACTTTTTGAGACAGTTCCACGCTTTGCGAGCGGTGATATTGTTCCTTGCGTAGATCGACAAGAGGTTGCCCAGGGCAAGTGCAACATTCCGTTCGTTACCGATCCCGGCAGTTTTGTATTTGCGTTTGGCAATGAAGTCGTCAGCTGGCTTGCACCACTCAGTATCCTGGAGCAACACTGTCCAAAACGGGTCAAGGTAACGGCGGTTGAAGTCAAGGCGGAAGCGGTCGAGACCATAGGCCCAGAGCGGTTGCAGGTACTCAGCAACCAGTTCGTAGGTACTCAAGTTGCACTTCTTATCAGCCGTGGTGTTGTAGTCCGCAAACTGCCTCAGCACGGTTTGAGAGAATCGGAACTCAAGACGCCAGACATCCTCATCAGGGTTCCAGATAGGTTGCCAGTCATGGTCGAGTTTCCGTTCCCAAATACCGTGGAAGTAGTCAATCTTATCGTGGGCAATGATCTCCTTTGACTTGTTGTACAGAGCGGCCTGCAAGCTGGAGACTGTACCGAAGGTGTAGGACTGACCACGCCCGTAAACACTGGCCACCTCGCCGGTAGTGACTTCAAGCGATTGGAAACCACTACGGTCATTTACACGCTGTGAACGGCAAGTGAGACGGTCAACAAAATCAGACGGTGGTACCCAACCTTGCCAGTCAGCAGCGATATGGATAGCCACACCGCAAGGTGAGGGAGGCGTTACGAACCAACCGGACGCCAGTTCATCCATCTGGTGTTGAAGCACATCAGGAGATTGATCACGGATCAACTTTGGTGACACCTCAATTTTGCAATGACTCCCTGCCCTGTCTGCTGTTGTATGAGTATTTTTGATCAGAATCACCACTCCAAAATCAGCATTTTGCAGCAAGAACTTAAAGCCTGCCTTTCCACCACGACGGAGCCGCCACAAGTGCCCCTGATACTCGACCACAGGACGAAACTCAGCCTCTAACCGTTCCTCCAAGTCATCCAGGAGGTCATGGTTCAACATGCCGTTGTAGAGCTGTCGAACGGTATCAATAGAACAGTCCAAGATTCGTACTCCTGATAGGTCAATAATGTCACCCGTAGGAGCGACAAAGTTTCGCCCTGTATCTGAGTGTTCAAAGTTTTCATCAAAACGGATCAACGATTCTTTTTTCATCAGCTGCACCTGATTAACAAGGGTGTATTGCGTAGCAACAAGGTATTTCGTGTATTTATTTGAGACGTGCTACAGGGCCGTCCGGGGCGGTGCGTTCGGGTGCTCAACATTCCGCCCCTCTCGCCCCGCCCCGAACGCTTTACCACTGCTATTTCGAAGCACTAGGGGAACACAGGTAACGGGATAGGATTCACCCTGATAGAAAATTTCACCGTAACAACGGCCATAGCCATGGAACTGATAGCCCATCTGCCGAAGGTCGGATGCCAGGTATTCAACCGGATCACCCTCAACCAGAACACTCAAGGAGTAATAAATCCGATTTGGGGCTGAAGCATAACCGGAGATCCAGAGCCTCAAACCAGAGAGAGGACCAGACTCTATAGAACCAGCTTGACGATCTGGGCGAGGCACCACATCACTGTGACCAGGATCATCATCCGGAACAGGACGAACCCCAGAAACAGCGACAGGGGCTTGAGAAGGAAGGTCAGCAGACGAATCGGGAGCAGGAGCAACTGGTAAAGCTTCCGAAACACCCATAGGAGAACTGAAGAGCCTGTCGAGTCCGCCGGCGTAGATGCTGTAGCCGATAGAGAGAACGGTGATACCCAACGCAAATAGGACACGAGGCGATTTAAAGAGATTGAACCCATTAAGCGTTTGAGACGCGACGCCCGTTTTGGTGGAGTCGTAGAGTCTAAAGACCAGAGGGTTAACCCGTTTATCTCGTATGACGTCAAAGTCTGAGGCTGATTGTCCGTTTTTTTGAGCATCATGGTAACCTTCTTTATAACCTTTAAACATGGGGCCAAGTAGAGCCTTGTTTTTGTGCTTGTAAGCGCCTTCAGTGGTCTGGCGAATATCGTCGCGTATCGATTTAATATTGGGTGCGGTTAAAACAATGTCCCAGTTGAAATGACGGTGCATCTCCCAGGCTTCAACCCAATTTGCAGGCCTGCCATCAATGGAGGCCTGATCAGGTCCGCCTGGATAATCGAGGGCATCAAGATCCTTTTGACGCCATGCCTTTGGAAACATAACACCGGATTCATCAAACAGGCAGAGAGCACCCAAAGGTGCCCAGTGAAACCAGGTGGCCATCTGATAACGACCGTCACGGGTATCAGTATCAACAAAGACAACATCAAAGGAGTCAGGAACATCCTGCATCTGCAGAAAAGTACGTTCACGGCTGACACCGCGAATGTTGGTCACAACCACCCTGCCCGACTTAGCGGCTGGAATAAAGTAATCCGACATGACACCTGCTGTTTTATAGGAGCCGTTTGCACCGTGGTGAATTGAAATGGACATAATCAGAACCCCGGAATAAATCTAAGAACAAAGCGTGTAACCGCGGACGATAAAATAAAGTTAACGCCTTCAGGTATCTTTAAATACCCAAGAATGCTGCGAGTGGGAGCATCCAGCGTGCCCCATGCAGAATTCAAATAGGATGAAATATTAAGATCATTCATGATGGATTGAGCAACGTCCCAAGCAAAGGGTATGGCTGTAATCATAAAGCCAATATAGGCTTTAACGGACTCCTTAATAAAGTAGGCATAAGCATCAACAGTAAATGTATAAATGCCGGAATATATCCAATCCTTTATATCACCAAAGAATGAAATGACATCATTGAAAAATTCAAGCATAGATCACCTCAGAATAATGAGAATTCCAATCACAACGCACAGGAAAAAAAGAGCAGCAGCAAGCTTGCTCAATTCATCCTGAATCAGTGACTTCACCCGCTGTTGCAGCACCCAGCACTGAAGACGACCTCGCTCTTTAACACAGCTCGATCTTATCTAACGTGTACCGGGTTAATCTACGCCACTGCAGCATCGATCATGCTTCTCACCGCAGTATTTCGTCTCGATTCTGTCTGCAGGCCAAGGCATACCCTGCCATGCATGGCGCTCGGGCGTGTGGCTATTTTGAATGGCTGTAAATCCGACAGTCCGGATCAGGCCAGCCCGTAGACGCGACTGAATGCCCCGAAACCGGGACAATGTCGTCCGAAGCGCAGGTGGAGACGACGACCGCTGCTGACTAAGCGACAGGCCATATACATCAGTTCCTGAATCACGGTTTTCAGCCGCCGACGCTTGGCCGGATGACGCACCGGTGCATCCGGCCCCAATAGCGCGTTCTGTCCCATCCAACGCAGTATGTTGTAGCCCAGTACGGCAAAGGCTATGACCAGGTCGTTGGTATCGAACTTCCCTGACGGCAAACGTTCGAGATCCAGATCAGTCTTGAACTCACTGTGGAACTGTTCGCTGGTGGCGTGATCCTGGTAGAGCGCAATGACCTTGGCGTTATCTGCTGCGTCCGATGTGAGTGAAGTCGTCCAGCCCTCCAGGCTGACCTCCGGCTCCAAAAACAGCTGTCCTGAACTGTCACTCTGGCGCACCGTCACCTTGACGATCAGGCGGTCGTCCGTGCCATCCAGCGGTTCGCTTACCAGCGTTTCCATTTTGCCCGGTCGGGTATGGCACCAAAGTGCGCCGGCCGCATGAGCCTTGTCGACCCAGGCCAGTCCATCTTGTGAGCGGGGGTTCCACTTAATCAGGTAGTCTGCCCCGTGCGCACGGAAGTACCCCCGGTTCTCGGCGGCATCATGGGCGCTGTCAAGACGTACCAGTAGCGGTGCATCGGTCAGCTCTCGGACTCGAGGCAGCACCCGGTCGAGGGTGTGAATAAACTCTTTATTGGCATGTTGGTTACCCGGTCGCAGCTCACAGCCCAGACACCAGCCCTCCGTGCCCAGGTAGGCCGCGATGGGGGCATAACCGTCATGCCCCTTGTAGGTATAGGCCACGCCCTCTTTTTTACTGTTGCTGTTGTCCATGGGAAACACGTCCATATCCAGTGGCACGTGCCCGGTGGTGAGTGTGCCGATAGGCACCGAAGCGTTACACAGAAACTCGACGCTGGCCTCATCCAATAACGGGATCAGTGCGCGGGCATCTTCATCAAAGCGCTGACGCAGCCGGGCCGATGAAGGTGATTGCTTGATGCCCATGGCCGCTTTGAAGAAGGGATCATGGCGTGCGTGCTCGACCGCTTCGAAGTCGCTCTTGCCAAGGCAAATCAACCCCAGGTAGGTACGGATGAGGTCGATGTTGGCGATGCCATGGCGCTTGACGATGGAGCGCGAGGTCTTAGCCAGAGAGGTCATCCTGTTCACGCTGTGCCCAACCAGCGCCAGACCACCGTGGGGTGTGATAATCTCGGTTTTTGACTGTTCAAGCTTGAAGGTACGCATAGTCAGATATCACTGCCTGGGTGAATCGAGAATGGCGTCCATATTACCGCCGCAGGCCGCGTGGTTACAGTGTTGTAGAGGTGTGAGTGGGGTTGTAAGTCACGGAATCAGGTTCATTGCTGTATTCAGACAAACATATCTGCTTACTGACTCCCATGAAATCAATAAAGGGGAAACACGGGAGAGCACCACCACCACCGGAAACCGAAAAACTGAACGTGTTTGAAATTTCAGAACGGGTATCATTAATTACGTCACGGAGCTTAGACCATTCCTGTTCTATCTCTGCATCCAATGGATCAATATCAAATCCATCTGGTTCACGTCCGCCAGAATCACCCGAAGACTGATAATCAATCTCCTGACAGGCCAACGCTTTTGGGTTATCTGTACAGAATTTAGCTTGATCAGAATCCCCCTTATTAGCTGTGCCGCCACCAGAGGTTCCGCCGGATGAATTGCCATTACCAGAACCATCACCGGACCCGTCTCCTGTACCGTCACCCGAACCGTCACCGGTACCATCTCCCGTACCATCACCTGAACCATCACCCGACCCGTCACCCGACCCGTCACCAGTACCATTACCGGGGTCATCTTCACCTCCAGAACTGCCACCGGTTGGGCAACTCACATTGGGGGAAACGGTACCCGTTAATGTACCGTTTTCGTCATAACAGGGTTTAGGAGGTATCTCAGGTGGTGTATCACCATACTGATAACCAGATATAGCACGACATGCCTGGCCCGACCCGTCATCACATTCAGACGGTGGCAACCATTGATAAACAGGTACAACTTGGCAACCATCAGCATCAACACCGTATGAACCAAGGGCATCAATATTGGGAGTACCTGAAAAAGACGTACCCGGAGCAGGGCATTCAGGCTCAGGAGGTAAAGGGCATATTGATGAACCCCAAGAAGAATAGTTAGGATAGAGAGAATACGTTCTACTACCGTAAAAAGCGCGGCAGACGCCAGCAGAATCTATAGAGTAAGTCCTATCCGGATAATAAGCGCTTGCACCAGAACACGCCTCAGCATATGTATTACCATAGGATTTAGGTGATGAATCTACATAAACACAAGGATCACCCTCGACAGCAGCAAAAGCAGAAACAGGAAGAAGTCCAATAAAAAAAGAAATCAAAGGGGCCAGAAACCAATTACCCCAGTAATTAGAGGAAATGGGCTGTAAATGAGATTTGAATTTTAGAAACATAATACGACCCAAATAAAAAGAGGCCCGAAGGCCCCTTGTTAAACGTACCATCCAAGCCGCATCCCTGTTATCAGGGCAGATGCAGCCATCGCACCGAACAACAGGGACCAAATCATTAGATACGGCGGATCAGGGCAATGATGATAGATACCGCCGCAATACCGGCAACCACACCGATAACCGCTGTGCCTACGGACTGAGCTGAAGCTTCAGCGTTGCCAAGCTCAGTGGTAACACCGGCAACATCAACGGCTGCCATGGCATTAGCACCCACGAATGCAGTTGCGGTAGAGGCTGCAACACCCACTTTTTTCAGGAAGTTTTTCATTTCATTTTCCTCAACATTGATACAACAATTCCTGTCGCTAACCCGATAGCGAACAGACTTAAGATCCCCACAAACCCAATTCCGAAAGCCTGGGGGTCGAATCCCCCATTCAGCAGCAGATCGATCTGTTGAACCGAATCACTGCTGAACAGGTAGACATTGGGCACCAGGGTGACGCTGTCGCAGGTGGCTGCGGTAGCGTTCCAGTCGGTGCAAATCAGTACATCAGCCACGATCAACAGCCTTTGAGCGTGGCGGGAACAGGGAGGCAAGCCAATGAACCAGGTCGTACAACACGAGACCCACAAACACCGTGATGACGTTCAGGGGCGCAATCAGGAAAAATAGTTCTATTGATTCAAGGCTGTTCATGCATCTATATCCCGCTTATGTGCGTCACGTGCTGTAGCTAGCCAGCTGCCTCTTGCGCCGATCGGTCGGACGTCGCTACGCGACCCCCGCCGATCCGAGGGCGCTACTAAATCAGGCAGCAGCCTTGGCAGTGACGGGTTTGATGGACAGAACCTTGAAGGCCATCTTTTGGCCGGCACCCTGAGTAGGCTGGGCGACGATTTCACACTTGCAGGGCAGGTGTTCGCGCAGCAGGTCAACGGTGGCGTAGTCACAGGCCAGCTTCATCAGCTCAAGACCGGCACGGTCAGGGTTGGTACCGTCAGCCTTCTGAGTAGCGATGATGGAACCACCCTTGTTGCCGTCCATGTCGTAGCGGCTTGCCTGGATAACGTCTGCAGTCATAGTGATGTTCATGGTTTGCACCTCAATTCAGTTCGCCACACTCGGGGCATTTAACGGGATATGCGTTCGGCACCGCGATGAGGGCGCCACAGTTACAAACTGACCAGCGAGCAACCCGGCCACCGAAGGTGTACAGGGGACGCGGTTTGGTAATCATTTCAGGGGGAACCGGCGGGCAGTTGCACTGATGCTGTCCGCAGACAAGGCACAGGCCCACAGCCTCAGCCGGTTTGACCAATTGGCGGAGCCGCTTATTCATTGGCCCCACCATGGGAATTAGAACCCGAGGCACGCCATGTGACCTCGGGGGTGGTTACGCCACCACTCGAATTGTCGTCAGCGCGGTTGGCACTGACGCCCCCATCAGGGGTGCAGCCCTGATCAGCGGGAGACGGGACAGAAAGCATCATTTCAAACTGTGTAAAACAGTCGAAGCAGACGAATTCGATAACGGGTGGCAGCTCACCAGCAGGATCACTCAACGTAACCGAGCAAGAGGAATTACACTCAGGGCAAGGAGCGATCAGCTCATCTAAATACCGAGTAATCATGCTGCGACCTCCTCGAACACATTGCAGGCGTCCGGGTTCTGGTGGATGGATGCCAGGTGGCGGAATATCTGTTCAATGACAGGCTCAGCAGCTGATAAAGACACATCTAACGAAATGGTGTAGCGATGCGTTGTGCTCATGGCAGAACGTGTGTTGAATGCCTCGTGAACCAGTGAATCAATCACGCGGTTATGCAGGCCGTAGCGGTGAAGATCAACAACACGAACGGACAAGGGGCCTGTGTGAATTGGTGACAGGATATCGAGGCTGAATTCACCAGGCATAAAACGAGCTATGAGATACGCACCGGAACAGTTCAGACGCGTGACTTCGGCTGAAATTTCAGAAAAGTGAGCAATCAGGCATTCACGATCAGAGACTTGGGTAATAGCGTTCATCAGATCATTTCCTCTTCCATAAGATTTTTTGAAAGCAACGTAATGTTGACCAGGCGATGTTTGCCAATGCGGACAGATGGCAGATACCCGGACTCAATCCAGCCCTTCACAACACCCTCATCAACACAAATCCACTCGGCAAACTTCCGCCACGCCATCAACGGGGGCACGGGCGCCGGTGCTGGGGTAATCGGTTGTTGTTCCATGGTTGCGCCTCTATAATCGGTTGTTGTAAGAGTTTTGAGCGTTTATTGAACGCGTCCTATGTACACATAATAGTTGCATAACTTAGTATGTGTACATAGGCTTATGAGAATTTATATCTATGAGTAATGGGTTATCTGATAGAGCGTTGCTATTAATAAACAAAAGCAACCTTACAGACCTATCGAAAGCAGGTGATACTGATTACCCTCGCTGGCAAAACATCAAGCGAGGAAGAGCGCGTGTGGGAGCTGATGAGATAGAGATACTGGGGAGAGTGTTCCCAGAATTTCGATGGTGGCTCATGACAGGCGAAGTAGCACCGGAAATCGGTCAAACCAGCCCAGACCTGGAAGAGATCCAGCGCTCAGAATCAAGGACACAAAACGCGGGATAAGCGTCGCTCATAAAGTGATGGAACGTTGGTTTAACAAGGAGGCAGGATGAGCAGAATAGCAATAATATTAGTAGCGATATTAAGCTTTAAAAGTGCATATGCTGAGTTAAATGATACAGAAATAAAGGAAATAAAATCGAAAATATTTCATAAACTTACATTTAGCTGGAGAATACCTTCAGTAAAATACGAAAGAGATTTAACAACATCATTGGTTTCATTTAATAAAGAAGGTGAAATTTTAGAAGTTTCAATAGTGGAACCAGCAAAAAATGATAATGAAGAAATTTATCATAATTCTATTTTCAGATGCTTTGAAAGAGCAAAGGTTTTTGAGTTCTTCAAAGATTACAAGATAGAAGATGAAGACATTGAAAAGCATTTCACAAAAATGGAAGTAAAATTTTGGACACCTCCAATGAGATAGTGTCACCAATGTGTCACGTGCATAGTGGTCTATAGCCGCAAAACGAGACAAACCAGAAGTAGGAACAGGCGGGAAACGCGCATAAACTGGCGCATTGCCGCGTAACAGGGTTTAAGTGTCACGGGTTCGAAACCCGCCACCTCCACCACCTACCCTTCCCACCCAGACCCAACACTTCCCACGACACTAGAAACCACGGGCCTTCCGGCCCATAATGGTTCCCAACGGTTCCCAACCGCACCCAGCAAAGCCGGGGTACATTGGGGGTACAATCGGGGGGACATTTGATACCCCCAAACTGATACCCCCAACCCGAATTGAACAGGGGGTGATCCATGCCACTGACTGACCGACAAGTGAAGGCAGCCAAGCCGCAAGAGAAGAAGTACAAACTCGCTGACGAGAAAGGGCTGTATCTTGAGGTGTGGCCCAACGGCTCAAAATACTGGCGCATGAAGTACCGATTCACGGCAAGGAGAAACTGGCCGCCTTCGGTGTGTACCCTGATGTAAGCCTGGCCGCCGCCCGTGAACAGCGAGACTCTGCCCGCCAGCAACTGACGCAAGGCATAGACCCCAGCGCAGCCAAGAAGGCACAGAAGCAGGCAGGTAAAGCAGCCGCTGAGAACAGCTTTGAGCTGATCGCCCGTGAATGGTTTTCTGTTCGCATGGCTGACAAGTCTGAAGGCCACCAAGCCCGGACCATGCGGGCACTGGAAAAGCACCTGTTCAGTTCAATCGGTAGCAGGCCAATCTCTGATATCACCGCCCTGGAGTTGTTGCCGGTACTTCGCCGGATCAAAGACAGGGGCCACGTAGAAACCGCGCATAGAGTGAAGCAGGTAGCCGGTCAGGTATTCCGGTATGGCATTGTGACTGGCCGTTGTGAACGTGACCCTTCCACTGATCTGAAGGACGCACTTAAGCCCGCCAAGAAAGGCCACTTTGCCGCCATTACTGATCCGAGAGAGTTTGGCCGCCTGCTGCTGTCCATTGATGAATACCACGGCACTCCTGCTGTAATCGCTGCCCTGAAGTGTTCAGCGTTGTGGTTCTGCCGCCCCGGAGAGCTTCGCCACGTTCGCTGGGACCAGATCAACTGGGAGGAAAAGAGGATAGAGATCACCGCAGAGGAAACCCACCAGCCGCATATTATCCCGCTTGCCAAGCAGAGCATTGAGATACTGGAGAACCTGCAACCGATCACAGGCCGTGGTGAGTTTGTTTTCCCCAGCGCCAGAGGTGCCAGCCGTCCCATGTCAGACGGCGCTGTTCGCATTGCCTTGCGAGGCATGGGCTACGACCGGGAAACACACACCGCCCACGGCTTCCGGGCCACAGCTCGCACCCTGCTGGATGAGGTATTGAATTACCGTGTTGAGTGGATCGAACAGCAGCTGGCGCATGAGGTGAAGGATGCCAACGGCAGGAGCTACAACCGCACCCAGCACCTGGAGCAGCGCCGCAAGATAATGCAACACTGGGCTGATTATCTGGACCAGTTGCGCAAGGCCGCCAGCAGCAGCAACGTAATCAGCGCCAGCTTTGGCAGCCGGGCTGGGTAGTCATTCTGTTACAGGTTGGTTTTTTGTGGTGGGGCCAGTGGGGCCACTGGGGCCACTACTCGCAAAGCCCCGTAATTGCTGGGGTTCTATTGCCCCACTACCCGGCCCCACCACTGGGGCCACTGGGGCCACCCTCCCGAATATGGAGGGTAATTAATGGGAATAGTTGAAAACCTACGGCAATACTGTATAGACTGACAGCACTGTAATTAAGAACAGGTGGCCGTGTGCAAGTAGCCAAGTACCAGTGCAAATACCCAGGGATGAATAGCGCCCTGATGGGCGACAAATACAGGCACATTGACCACCAGAAACGTCTTGACTCAGAAGAGGGCCGCAACCCGTCTCTATGGATACTCTTTTGTGCGTCAGTAAGCAGGCACAACCGGAAGGGACTGATAAGAGTATTCAAAAAAAGCCATCCAGATTATCAAGGCAAAAAATCGTCACCTGAGCTGAAATGTATGCTTAACCGCTTACTCAGTGTTGATAACAAAAAAGCCGCATCTAATCGACGCATGGCAAGGCTGCCCAAACTAAGCCAAAACACCTTTATTCTTGGCTTCGAGCACCTTCCCATGATGCCTGACCGACAGGCCCGCCAGCGCACCGGGTAGCCGCGCTGTAATCACTGACTCAGGTGGCGGGGGACCAGATGACCCCGACCCTGACCCCGATCCAGAGCGCCCCTATATCGCCCTTGGCATAGACCACAAGGCCACCACTCCGGCAGGCCCGCCCCTGTTCGCTGTACTCCGACCGTTTACCGATCCGAATACAGTTACAGAGAGGCTATGCCGACATGAATACACACGACACCACCACTCGGAACCGTAAGGTTCAGATATTCCGCCGCCCCGAAGTTGAGGCCCGTTGTGGCCTGTCATGTACCACCATCTACCGCCTGATGAGTAAAGGTGAGTTCCCCCGCCCTGTTCGCCTGACGGCCAATTCTGTTGGCTGGCTGGAATGCCCTATTCCGTACAGATGACGGTTTAAGGTTTTCGGTCTCTGACCAACGGGCACCCGTTGCCAGACACACCAGTACAATCAGCTCCAGGTGAGGGTTCGCCCCTGCCGATCGGGAGCGGATAACGTCGAGCAACTCCTGTATCTGATCCTGTGTTAACCAGGATAATTCTATCTGCTGCAGCTTGAGCGGTTTCACCTTGGCCAAAGGGTTTTCGTATTTCACCTGGTCCAGTGCATAGAGTTCGCTATACACCGCGCGGATATACGTCAGCTCATTGTTCAGTGTCTTATCGGTAATCCCTGACTCAGAACGATTGCGACGGTCTTTCATGTACGCTGTCGGTGTCAGCTTGATTGCTGCCGGGTCCTTGAGGCGAGCCGCCATATTAATAAGCGCAGTCTTCCTGCGCACACCATCGCGCAGGGTGTGTTCATGAAAACCATACCAAAGCGTATTCAATTAGCTCAGTTTTGTAGCTTTCCTTGGTCAAGTCCGACCACTACAGGCATCAAAGTGCGTGCCCCCACAAACCTTGAGCGTAGGGGAAGAGGTATGTGGGCTACGCCGCTTTGAATACGGGGTAGCCCTTTCAGAAAAGCACCCCATGTTTTGACATAGATCATTATTTAAATGTCTGCACGGACAATATAAGAGTTTTTCCTATATACCCGCTCATATCACACCCCTATTATGCCCCTGAGGTTCACAAGGTGTGACCAAGACGACAGGAGTTCGTACCTCATCGCCTGCTTCGGGACTGAAGCAGCGACTGACAGGGAAGTCAGTGACAGGGCCCGCCGCAGGGAGAGCGCCGGGCCCTTTCTTTTGCCCGACGCGCTTACCGTTCCGGCTGTTGTTTGTAGCGGGGCCCGCTAAACCGGACACCACCTCATTCGTTTGATGCCAGTTCCACACGCTACTCCCAGGTAGATTTCATTTTCAATCCCAGATATGGGTGGCTGCGATTATGGTCCTCGATCCATTTCGGCAACCTGGTCATAACAGTCGCAGCACCAGGAAGAACCTTCAGATACACATAGTCCAGTTTAAACGCCTCACGAAGGCCTAGTACATGCCATTACTTTGAGGGCTTCAAACGGGTGAGGCACTCGCCTCTGACTGAACGAAGCGGTACTCCCCCCCGACATTTAATCTAGTCGGCTTCCAATGATATCGTTGGTTGCTGAGTCTGTTTTCTGCTTTCAGAAGGTAGATGCAAACTCCAGCGGAGTTTGGTAGCCCAGTGATGAATGCTGGTCTTGGTTCATTGTAATCAACTCGCCACTCACTGATTAGCTTTCAGGCATGTGCCAGTTCCCCGAACCAATGCTCGTTCAAGCATTCATCCCTGAATTTGCCATTGAAGCTCTCGATATACCCGTTTTGCACCAGCTTTCCAGGCTATATAAGCTTCAGTTTCACCTTATTCTCATAGACCCATTGCTCCAGTGCTTTGCCAGTAAATTCAGGTCTCGGGCCCGTTCTGACAGCGGTCGGATAGCCTCTGAAGTCGCTATAGCATCGAGCGACCGACAGACCTGCTCGCCTAATGCACCCAGTGCAACCGGGCTATCCAGGCACTCTCTCGTAAGTCTGCCGTCTGCCTGTACTTCGCCCCAATGCAAAAACCCCGGCCTCAACGAGACCGGGGTTTCTGGTATTAAGTGCCTGGCGATGACCTACTCTCACATGGGGAAGCCCCACACTACCATCGGCGATGACGCGTTTCACTGCTGAGTTCGGTATGGGATCAGGTGGTTCCACGTCTCTATGGTCGCCAGGCGAAACTGGTACAAACCGGATCTGATTGAGCCTCGTGCCTGTATGTCACGTTGCTCTGATTGTCTGTGTTGTTGCTACAAGCGTTCAATCGGTGCTCTTGCGAGCCGATAATCGTGTTTTGACTGTTTCCAGTCGAACCATTCATTTCAAACGCCTTGGGCGTTATATGGTCAAGCCTCACGAGCCATTAGTACAGGTTAGCTCAACGCCTTACAACGCTTACACACCCTGCCTATCAACGTCCTGGTCTCGGACGGCTCTTCAGGGGGCTCAAGGCCCCGGTGAGATCTCATCTTGAAGGGGGCTTCCCGCTTAGATGCTTTCAGCGGTTATCCCGTCCGAACGTAGCTACCCGGCAATGCCACTGGCGTGACAACCGGAACACCAGAGGTTCGTTCACTCCGGTCCTCTCGTACTAGGAGCAACTCTTCTCAAATCTCAAACGCCCACGGCAGATAGGGACCGAACTGTCTCACGACGTTCTAAACCCAGCTCGCGTACCACTTTAAATGGCGAACAGCCATACCCTTGGGACCGGCTTCAGCCCCAGGATGTGATGAGCCGACATCGAGGTGCCAAACACCGCCGTCGATGTGAACTCTTGGGCGGTATCAGCCTGTTATCCCCGGAGTACCTTTTATCCGTTGAGCGATGGCCCTTCCATACAGAACCACCGGATCACTAGAACCTGCTTTCGCACCTGCTCGACGTGTCTGTCTCGCAGTCAAGCACCCTTCTACTCTTGCGCTCATTGGCTGATTTCCGACCAGCCTGAGGGTACCTTCGTGCTCCTCCGTTACGCTTTGGGAGGAGACCGCCCCAGTCAAACTACCCACCACACAATGTCCTCGATCCGGGTAACGGATCTGAGTTAGAACCTCAACAGTACCAGGCTGGTATTTCAAGGTCGGCTCCACCGGAACTGGCGTCCCGGTTTCAAAGCCTCCCAGCTATCCTACACAAGTAATGTCAAAGTCCACTGTGAAGCTATAGTAAAGGTTCACGGGGTCTTTCCGTCTAGCCGCGGGGACGCTGCATCTTCACAGCGAGTTCAATTTCACTGAGTCTCGGGTGGAGACAGTGTGGCCATCGTTACGCCATTCGTGCAGGTCGGAACTTACCCGACAAGGAATTTCGCTACCTTAGGACCGTTATAGTTACGGCCGCCGTTTACCGGGGCTTCGATCAAGAGCTTCGCGTGAGCTAACCCCATCAATTAACCTTCCGGCACCGGGCAGGCGTCACACCCTATACGTCCACTTTCGTGTTTGCAGAGTGCTGTGTTTTTAATAAACAGTCGCAGCCACCTGGTATCTTCGACCGACATCAGCTTAGGAAGTAAATTCCATCACCGACATCGGCGTGCCTTCTCCCGAAGTTACGGCACCATTTTGCCTAGTTCCTTCACCCGAGTTCTCTCAAGCGCCTTGGTATTCTCAACCTGACCACCTGTGTCGGTTTGGGGTACGGTCGTCTGTAACCTGAAGCTTAGAAGCTTTTCCTGGAAGCATGGCATCAACCACTTCGTCTCACATGGAGACTCGTCATTAGGTCTCAGCCTTAAGGGAGAGCGGATTTGCCTACTCTCCCAGCCTACACCCTTAAACGCGGACAACCATCGCCGCGCTGGCCTAGCCTTCTCCGTCCCTTCATCGCAGTTACAGCCGGTACAGGAATATTAACCTGTTTCCCATCGACTACGCATTTCTGCCTCGCCTTAGGGGCCGACTCACCCTACCCTGATTAGCATTGGATAGGAAACCTTGGTCTTCCGGCGAGGGGGTTTTTCACCCCCTTTATCGTTACTTATGTCAGCATTCGCACTTCTGATACCTCCACCATGGTTTACACCTTTGGCTTCAACGGCTTACAGAACGCTCCTCTACCATGCCCTAAGGCATCCGCAGCTTCGGTGTCTGGTTTGAGCCCCGTTATATCTTCCGCGCAGGCCGACTCGACTAGTGAGCTATTACGCTTTCTTTAAAGGGTGGCTGCTTCTAAGCCAACCTCCTAGCTGTCTGAGCCTTCCCACATCGTTTCCCACTTAACCAGAACTTTGGGACCTTAGCTGGCGGTCTGGGTTGTTTCCCTTTCCACGACGGACGTTAGCACCCGCCGTGTGTCTCCCATGATTGCACTCTTGGGTATTCGGAGTTTGCATCGGGTTGGTAAGTCGGGATGACCCCCTAGCCGAAACAGTGCTCTACCCCCCAAGGTGAGACATGAGGCGCTACCTAAATAGCTTTCGAGGAGAACCAGCTATCTCCGGGCTTGATTAGCCTTTCACTCCGATCCACAGGTCATCCGCTAACTTTTCAACGGTAGTCGGTTCGGTCCTCCAGTTGATGTTACTCAACCTTCAACCTGCCCATGGATAGATCGCCCGGTTTCGGGTCTACTCCCAGCGACTGATCGCCCTATTAAGACTCGGTTTCCCTACGCCTCCCCTAAACGGTTAAGCTTGCCACTGAAAGTAAGTCGCTGACCCATTATACAAAAGGTACGCAGTCACCGTCCGAAAACGGCTCCCACTGCTTGTACGTACACGGTTTCAGGGTCTATTTCACTCCCCTCACAGGGGTTCTTTTCGCCTTTCCCTCACGGTACTGGTTCACTATCGGTCAGTCAGGAGTATTTAGCCTTGGAGGATGGTCCCCCCATATTCAGACAGGATAACACGTGTCCCGTCCTACTCGATTTCACTGCATATAGGTTTTCGCATACGGGGCTATCACCCACTATGGCCGCACTTTCCAGAGCGTTCTGCTAACCACAACACAGCTTAAGGGCTGGTCCCCGTTCGCTCGCCGCTACTAAGGGAATCTCGGTTGATTTCTTTTCCTCCGGGTACTTAGATGTTTCAGTTCCCCGGGTTCGCCTCTCAAAGCCTATGTATTCAGCTAAGAGATACCCGCAAGCGGGTGGGTTTCCCCATTCGGAAATCCTCGGATCAAAGTCTGTTTACCGACTCCCCGAGGCTTATCGCAGGTTACTACGTCCTTCATCGCCTCTGACTGCCAAGGCATCCACCGTGCACGCTTATTCACTTGACCATATAACCCGAAGGCGTCTGTTCAAATGAATGGTTCGTAACGATTATCGCCGATTGGCGCTTGTATCAAACAATACAAGACAATCTTTCAGATCCAATTTGTTAAAGAGCGTTTAAAGCCGAAGCTTTAAAGGATGTACTTCAAACAAGCACAGTCTTTAAAGCTCAATCAGCTTTAACAGTTCGATCAGGTAATATGTGTGAACGCTTGCCAGAATTTCGCAATCGTTTAAGGAGGTGATCCAGCCCCAGGTTCCCCTAGGGCTACCTTGTTACGACTTCACCCCAGTCATGAATCACACCGTGGTAACCGTCCTCCCGAAGGTTAGACTAGCTACTTCTGGTGCAACCCACTCCCATGGTGTGACGGGCGGTGTGTACAAGGCCCGGGAACGTATTCACCGTGACATTCTGATTCACGATTACTAGCGATTCCGACTTCACGCAGTCGAGTTGCAGACTGCGATCCGGACTACGACCGGTTTTGTGAGATTAGCTTGCTCTCGCGAGTTTGCAGCCCTCTGTACCGGCCATTGTAGCACGTGTGTAGCCCTACTCGTAAGGGCCATGATGACTTGACGTCATCCCCACCTTCCTCCGGTTTGTCACCGGCAGTCTCCTTAGAGTTCCCGACATTACTCGCTGGCAAATAAGGATAAGGGTTGCGCTCGTTACGGGACTTAACCCAACATTTCACAACACGAGCTGACGACAGCCATGCAGCACCTGTCTCAGAGTTCCCGAAGGCACCAATCCATCTCTGGAAAGTTCTCTGGATGTCAAGAGTAGGTAAGGTTCTTCGCGTTGCTTCGAATTAAACCACATGCTCCACCGCTTGTGCGGGCCCCCGTCAATTCATTTGAGTTTTAACCTTGCGGCCGTACTCCCCAGGCGGTCAACTTATCGCGTTAGCTTCGCCACTAAAGGATCAAGTCCCCCAACGGCTAGTTGACATCGTTTACGGCGTGGACTACCAGGGTATCTAATCCTGTTTGCTACCCACGCTTTCGCACCTCAGTGTCAGTATCGGTCCAGGTAGTCGCCTTCGCCACTGGTGTTCCTTCCGATCTCTACGCATTTCACCGCTACACCGGAAATTCCACTACCCTCTACCGTACTCTAGCTCAGCAGTATCAGGTGCAGTTCCCAGGTTGAGCCCGGGGCTTTCACATCTGACTGACTGAACCACCTACGCGCGCTTTACGCCCAGTAATTCCGATTAACGCTCGGACCCTCCGTATTACCGCGGCTGCTGGCACGGAGTTAGCCGGTCCTTCTTCTGCTGTTAACGTCACAGCAAGCGGGTATTAACCACTTGCCTTTCCTCACAGCTGAAAGTGCTTTACAACCCGAAGGCCTTCTTCACACACGCGGCATGGCTGGATCAGGGTTGCCCCCATTGTCCAATATTCCCCACTGCTGCCTCCCGTAGGAGTCTGGGCCGTGTCTCAGTCCCAGTGTGGCTGGTCATCCTCTCAGACCAGCTACGGATCATCGCCTTGGTGAGCCTTTACCTCACCAACAAGCTAATCCGACGCGGGCTCATCTGATAGCGTGAGGTCCGAAGATCCCCCACTTTCCCCCGAAGGGCGTATGCGGTATTAGCAGTCGTTTCCGACTGTTGTCCCCCACTACCAGGTAGATTCCCACGCGTTACTCACCCGTCCGCCGCTCGTCACCCAAGAAGCAAGCTTCTCTGTGCTACCGCTCGACTTGCATGTGTTAGGCCTGCCGCCAGCGTTCAATCTGAGCCATGATCAAACTCTTCAGTTTAAAATCTTGTGAATTCAAAGCTGCAAGCAGCTTTTCATTCGGCTCAAGGTATTACACAACGCTAAATGAATATTCAGTTAGGTTGCTTGCCTTGATTAAGCTTTGTGTGCTCAATCCTGACAAGCGCCCACACATATTACCTGATCAATTTGTTAAAGAGCGGGCTTGGCCAACCGCACCGTTCGGTGCAACCTGTTGTCTCAAGCGAGGCGCATATTCTACCGCAACCCGTTTCAGTGTCAACCGTTTTTTTCGTTTTCTGTTTCAGTACTGAGCACTCAAACAACGATTCGGCAGTCACTCAAGAAGCGTAATGATGAACCAAAAAACCACTTAATTCAACATCTTACCACTTGCTCAATTGATCTGCCCTGAACCGTTTCCGGTGGAGCGTCTCAAGCGAGGAGGCGAATTCTACAGACACCACTGAGGGAGTCAACACCTGCGTGTAAAAAAGTTTCAGAAAGATGAAAACCGGCATTGCCCCCCCCAAAACAACAACAGGCGCCAGAGCGCCTGTTGTTCATGTGCTGGAAGCGTCCTAACCGGCGGTATAGGTAAGTGGCACAAACGTGCCCCATAGAATGGCGGTTGCCGCGAGCAACCCGACCAACACACAGACCCCAACCGTTAGAATTGAAGTGGCAAAGAAAAATGCGCGCTCTTCAGGAATTTGCATGATTTCCGGTACCCCCGTGTAAAGCAGGTAGATGGTATAAGCTAATGCCATCATGCCTACAATCACGTTGAACCAAAGCATCGGGTAGAGGCCTGCAAGACCCGACAGAAAAAGTGGTGTCGCGGTGAAGGTTGTCAGCACCAAGCATTTTTCATAGCTGACATTCCCACCATAGGTTTTCTCCATCCAGTGAATGGACCATGCAATAAACCCGACAGCCACCCACATTGCCACATAAAATGCGAGCGCTGCTGGTAACGCACTGGCCACACTCAATTTAACAAACTCTGACCCTCCCAGACTCCAGCCAACTTGAGTGGTACCAATGAAAAGTGACACGGCGGGTATTGCTGCCAGTACACTTATTTGGGCAAGAAATACATGCATCGCCGAGTAATGCTCATTGCGTATCGAGCGCCACTCCTGCTTCGGGTGATAGAACACCCCCATCATGTGCTGCAGGAACATATCACTATCCTCCTCGCAGTCCGGGTTTGGCCCCAGGCTACAATTTTTATTGTATTGATTCAGCCCGAATCCGTTCGCGTTACTTTCTCCACAACCGTTTATACGAATAGCTGCCAATAATGGTCTACAAGCAGTATGGCAAACAGCCACATGATGTACACAATGCTGTAACGAAACATTTTCATCGGATCGCCCGGATGACGAGAAATATTCAATCGTACAGCCCAGGCAATGAAGCGGTAGTTGATGATACTGACCCCTGCCAGATAGATAAGTCCGCTCATACCATTAATAAACGGCAGCAATGTCACTACTGTTGTGAGTATTGAGTACAGCAGAATTTGCAGCCGCGTATAGGACTCACCATGGGTATTGGGGAGCATCGGCACCCCGGCACGGGCATAGTCATCCTTCCTAGCGATACACAGCGCCCAGAAATGAGGTGGTGTCCAGGCAAAAATAATCAGCATCAGCAATAACGCCTGCGAGTCCAGCGAGCCTGTCACAGCAGTCCAGCCCAGTAACGGAGGTGCAGCACCTGCAACGCCACCTATCACAATATTTTGCGGTGTCGCTCGCTTCAGAACAGCCGTGTATACAATGGCATAGCCGATAAGCGACGCCAGAGTTAGCACCGCCGTCAGAGGGTTCACCAATGTAGCAAGAAGCAACAGCCCGGCGCTGCCGATCACCGCTGCAAACAGAAGCGCATTACCCGGACTGACTCGCCCCTGCGGCAGCGGTCGCCGCGCAGTCCTTGCCATACAGCAATCAATATTATGATCCAGAACATGGTTGACCGCCGCTGCCGAGGCAGCGGCTAGCCCGACTCCTATACTGGTTATCAGCAGCAGTGACAGCGATGGTAATCCCGGCTGGGCCAAACAGAATCCAACCACCAATGTCAGCAACATTACGGCGACAACTTTCAGCTTGCATAGCGCCAGATAGTCTCTCCAGCCAGCATCTGAAACGGTATTACCCGCAAACGACACGATACTCATGATTTGCCTCCATTACCGGACTTCTCGCCCGGTCGTGCAGATTCAGCGCCAACAACAACAGCAACACGGCTACCGCGTGATGTGCAACTGCCAGCCCGAGTGGCAACATCCATACAATATTGGCAATACCCAGCAGCGCCTGCACACCCAGCGCAGCCAGAAACAACGTGATATGAAAGCGCAGATACCTCCTTCGCCAAAGCGACAGCGTAACCCAACACGACACCACTATAAGCAGTAACGCCCCCAAGCGATGTGAAACCTGAATGGCCGCTCTTGCCGGAGCATCCAGCAGCCCACCTTCGTAGTTGGGCCCTATGGCCATGAAAGGATTAAGCCCGGTTGAAAAGTCGTATCCAACTGTTTCATCTGCATTGCACAACAACCAATCGCTGCAGGCCCAGCCGGCATAATTGGTACTGGTCCAGCCACCTAACAGCAGCTGCAGGAACAGGCAGAACAGCAGTATGCGTGTTCCCATATGGCCCCCTGTTGGTTGAGCTTGTGGGTTGTAAAAATGACTCAATCGCTGTTCCAGCAGTACCAGCAGCGTCAATGTCGCAAGACCACCCATCAGGTGCAGCGTCACTATGACCGGTAACAGCTTCAATGTGACGGTCCACATTCCAAACAGCCCCTGCAATACTACTAGCCCCAGCAACAGCAGCGACAGCTTCGACGGATACCCTGTCACCGTGCGATTTTTCAGTGCGATGACTGCCAGCATCAGTACAACGAGTCCCAGACAAGCGGCCGCATACCGATGTATCATTTCGATCCAGCCTTTGCGTAGATCAATCACAACTCCTGGATAGCCCTGAGCCAGCTCAACATGATCTGATGGCAACACCCACGTTCCATAACATCCCGGCCAGTCGGGACAGCCAAGGCCTGCGTCATTCAGCCGTGTCCAGCCGCCCAGCAGCACAACAATCAACGCCAGTACTATCGCGCTTCTTACCAGCTTCAGTGCACTCATCCCAGCCTCGATGCTTTCAGCAGTCGTCGCAAATCAGTCAGCACTGCCTTGCCCTCATAGGCTTGTCCGTAATGCAGTACCAGATTGCCCAACGGATCAACAACCCAAACACCTGGCGCCAATGCGTCTGAAGCCTCCATTCTTACCCGAAAGCGATCAGCATCCCGACCCAAAGCATCATGTATACGTTTAAGCCTTTCCTCCTGCCGCAAGCATCCATGGTCACACCCACTCCGGTGCACCAGCAGCAACGACCAATGACGCGTAAAGCGGTCAGCCTGCCCGCCCCATTGCTGCAGCGGCACTGCCGGCTGCAACAACCTGCCAGTATTCACCTGTTCATTCGGTATACCGACGCCTGTGGTATATACCGCCACGGCCAGCAACACTGGCAACATGCCCAATGCCCAGATAGCCCAGAAAGTGCACCTATTACTTGCCATCGCCCTGTCTCCTGCCATGTCGAGCCGCCCAGAACAGCCAGAGCAGCAATGTGACGGCCAGCGCAAACCACTGCACTGCATAGCCTTGATGCCGCTGTGGACTGACTCCTTGATGAATAGCGTTCCTTGGCGTGATTTGATCACTCACTGGCGTCTTGAGGTGCAGCATGACCGCCTCAACCTCCATCTCCAAAGCCTGCCTGATCTGCTCCAGATCGACGGATTGAATTCGTCGTGGCCAGCCTACTTCAGCGGGCAGGTCTGCCAGCGTCATCGACCCGGTTGGATGAGCCAGCACCCCATCGACCTGTATGCGTTGTTGTTCAAGTTGCAGGGCAGGCAACCGGTCTCGATGGGATGGCGCTTCAACCCACCCCAAACTGGCCAGCCACAAGGAGCCCTCATCGACGCGCATCGGAACGATCACTTCGTAGCCCACACGCCCATTAAGGGTACGGTTATCCAGCAGAAAAATACGATATGGCAACAGCTCAACCTCCAGTCGTACCGGCACCCACGCCTGGCGTTCAAGCTGCCTGAGCGCAGTGGCTGCACGCGTCATCGGCTCAACGGCCTGCTGATCGAGCCAAATCTGCTTTTGTTCGGCACGCTGCAGCTGCCAGTAGCCCAGACCAAACAGCAACGGAACACCGAGCAGCGCCAACAGCCAGCGCAGATATTTGAATGCAGCGGGGCTATCCGCTTTACTTGGTTGATCAGACATAAGGAAATTTCCATGCTGCATCTTCTGATCGTCCTGCTGTTTATTGCCATATTGATCGCACTGTTCAGCAGTCTTTGGTCTCTGCTTCGACGACCTTCAGCCGATGGCACCACGGCCAATCGCCTGCTTTGGCGTGTCATTTTCAGCGTATTGCTGATACTGCTTCTGGTCTACGGTTTCAGCAGCGGCCGTCTTCGCTCACATGCTCCCTGGCAGAGCTCAGAGCACATACACAAACAGGAACAGCCCAATCCAGACCACATCCACAAAATGCCAGTACCAGGCCACCGCTTCAAAACCGAAGTGCTGGCGTGAGCTGAAATGACCCAATACCACGCGCCCCAGAATGATCATCAACATCAGCGTACCCAAGGTGACATGCAGACCGTGGAAGCCGGTCAGAATAAAGAAGGTGGCACCGTAAACACCGGACTGCAGCGTCAGTCCCAACTCCTGATACGCATGCACATATTCATAAGCCTGGAAGCCGATAAAAATCAGACCCAACAGAATTGTCAGCGTCATCCAGCGGCGCACCATGATCAGCTCGTCTCGCAACAGGGCCTTGTGTGCCAGTGTCAGAGTAAAGCTGGACGTCACCAGCAGGCAGGTATTGAGCAGCGGTATGTGCCAGGGGCTGATGACAGCTTCAGGTCCGGGATAACGCGCACTGTCGGGTGGATTGAACAGTGGCCACTCTGCCACAAATCCGGGCCAGAGCAGCTCGGTTACCCCCTTGTCACCTTCACCTCCCAACCAGGGAAGCGCCAGCACACGCACGTAGAAAAGAGCGCCAAAGAAAGCGGCAAAGAACATCACTTCCGAGAAGATGAACCAGCTCATACCCCAGCGAAAGGAACGGTCCATCTGCTCGGAATACAGCCCGCTGCGGCTTTCATGAATCACATTGCCGAACCATCCCACCAGAATCAGCCCCATCATCAACGCCCCCGCCAACAACAGCGCGACGCCAAGCCCACCTCCCTGCTGCGCACTCAACGCATTCATCAGGGTACCGGCACCATAGGCCAACAGGAAAAGTGCAATGGATGCCAAAATCGGCCAGCGACTTTGCTCAGGCACGTAATAGGTTGAACTGCTCATAACGATTGCTCCTTTTCAACCTGCTCTGTTGATGAAATCTCCGGCGAGATATCAAACAGGGTGTAGGACAAGGTCAGCGAGCGGATATGCTCCGGCAGGTTCTTGTCGACCACAAACAGCAGCGGCATTTCGACCGATTCACCAGACTGAAGGACCTGCTGCTCAAAACAGAAGCAGTTCACCTTATGCAGATAGCGCGCAGCCTCTGCAGGAGCAACCGACGGGATAGCTTGCGCCACCATACGCCGGCCGGTCGGGTTGGTTGCCATAAAGGCTGTCTGCTTCATCTCTCCCGGGTGGGTGAGAATCAGATTCTGCTGCGGCCCGAATTTCCAGGGCATTGCCTCGTTATGAACCGCAATCAATCTCACCCTGATCTCTCGACTGGTATCCGCTTCCGATGCCGCAACCGGGCCGGTATTGGTAATCTTTCCGTTTAGCCCCGTCACTTCACAAAACACGTCATACAAAGGGACCAGCGCAAAGCCAAAACCGAACATCAGCACACAACCCAATACCAGCCGCCTTACCAGCCTGCGATTGGCTGCTTGCGGGCTCATCGCAGCGACTCCGGCAGTTTCGGCGGCTCGGCAAAGGTATGGTAAGGCGCCGGTGATGGCACTTCCCACTCCAGCCCTTCGGCACCTTCCCAGGCTCTGGCTTCAGCCTTGCGGCCACCGCGTACACAGGCGATCACGTTCCAGACAAAGGTCAACTGTGACAGGCCAAACAGAAAGGCACCCACCGAGGCCACCATATTGAAGTCGGCAAACTGCAGTGCGTAATCCGGTATGCGGCGTGGCATGCCGGCCAGCCCGATGAAGTGCATGGGAAAGAAGGTGATATTGACGCCAATGAAGCTCAGCCAGAAGTGAAACCGACCCATGCGCTCATCCAGCATGTGACCAGTCCACTTCGGCAACCAGTAGTAGACACCTGCCATAATGGCGAAAACGGCCCCCGGTACCAGCACATAATGGAAGTGAGCCACCACAAAGTAGGTATCGTGGTACTGGAAATCCACCGGTGCGATCGCCAGCATCAACCCCGAAAAACCGCCGATGGTAAACAGCACTACAAATGCCAGCGCAAACAGCATTGGCGTTTCGAAGGTCATCGAGCCGCGGAACATGGTAGCCACCCAATTGAACACCTTCACCCCGGTAGGCACGGCGATCAACATGGTGGCATACATGAAGAACAGTTCACCGGCCAGCGGAATACCGACCGTGAACATGTGGTGCGCCCAAACCAGAAACGACAATATCGCGATCGAAGCGGTGGCATATACCATGGAGGCGTAGCCAAACAGACGCTTGCGAGCAAAGGCGGGAATGATCTGGCTGATAATGCCGAAGGCCGGCAAAATCATGATGTAGACCTCGGGATGACCGAAGAACCAGAACACATGCTGGAACAGCACCGGATCCCCACCGCCACCAGCATCAAAGAAACTGGTGCCAAAATGGATATCCATCAACATCATGGTTACCACCCCCGCCAGCACCGGCATGACCGCAATCAGCAGGAAAGCGGTGATCAACCAGGTCCAGCAGAACAGTGGCAGTTTCATCATCGTCATGCCCGGTGCCCGCATGTTGAGAATCGTCGCAATAATGTTAATCGCGCCCATGATCGAACTGATTCCCATCATGTGAATGGCGAAGATGAAGTAGGTCACGCTCGGCGGGGCATAGGTCGTCGACAGTGGCGCATAGAAGGTCCAGCCGAAGTTTGGCGCCCCTCCCGTCATAAACAGGGTCGAGATCAGCATGGCAAAAGCAAATGGCAGGATCCAGAAGCTCCAGTTATTCATTCGCGGCAGCGCCATGTCCGGGGCACCGATCATCATCGGTATCATCCAGTTGGCCAGCCCCACAAACGCCGGCATCACCGCCCCAAACACCATGATCAGCCCGTGCATAGTGGTCATCTGATTGAAGAAGCCCGGCTCAACCAGTTGCAGCCCCGGCTGGAACAGTTCGGCGCGGATCATCAGCGCCATGGAGCCACCCACCAGAAACATCAAGAGGCTGAACCAGAGGTACATGGAGCCGATATCTTTATGGTTGGTGGTAAACAGCCAGCGCCCGAGACCACTGGCTGGGCCATGATGCTCATCTGAATGCGTTTCCAGAGTGGTATCCAGAGTACTCATTGCTCACCCTCCCCATCGGCCGACTGCAACAAGCGCGAGATCTGAGCCGGTGATACCGCCTCACCCAAGCTGTTGCCCCAGGCATTACGCTCATAGGTGATCACAGCGGCCAGTTGAACGGTGCTGAGCTGATCACGAAACGCCTGCATGGCGGTACCCGCCTTGCCGTTCAGCACGATATCGATATGTGCAGACACATCACCCAATGCGACTGGACTGCCCTTCAGGGCAGGGAAAGCACCCGGTACCCCCTCACCGCTCGGCAGGTGACAGGCCGCGCAGGCCTGCAGATACACCTGCTCGCCCTGCTGCATCAACTCATCCAGTGTCCAGCTGCGCTCAGCAGCCTGAACCTGAGCCTCTTTTTCTGCCCGAGCCGCCATCAGCCAGACATCAAAGTCTTCTTTGCTGACCGCTTCGACCACTATTGGCATGAAGCCATGATCCTGCCCACAAAGCTCGGCACACTGCCCCCGGTAGATACCCGGCTCATCAATGATGGTCCAGGCCTCATTGATGAAACCGGGAATCGCATCCTTCTTGACGGCCAACGCCGGCACCCACCAACTGTGAATAACATCGTTGGCGGTCAGCAGAAATCGGATCTTGGTGTCCACCGGCAACACCAGATGTCGGTCAACCTCAAGCAGATAGTTTTCCTGCTTTTCAGCGACATTGGTGATCTGCCCGCGCGGGGTCGACATGTTGCTGAAGAAGCTCAGCTCATGATCCAGATAGTCGTAACGCCACTTCCACTGATAGCCGGTAATCTGCACATCCAGTTCAGCTTCGGACGGATCGTACATTTTGATCAGGGTGGCAGTTGCAGGAACAGCCATACCAACCAGTATTAGCACCGGTATCAACGTCCAGATTACTTCAACCAGTGTATTTTCATGAAAGTGGTGGGCCTTGGCCCCTCGCGACTTGCGGTGATGAAAGATCGACCAGAACATGACACCAAACACCACCAGTGCTATGGCGACACAGATCCAGAAGATTGTCATGTGAAGGTCATATACCGAACGGCTGACATCCGTGACACCGGGTGTAAGATTGAGCCCCCATTCCGCACGCAAAGATGCAGGTGCCAGCAGCGCCAATCCAACCCCTGAGCCGATGGTTTTTATTATTCTAAGTCCCATCTCCAGGTCTCCCCGTCTTGGCCTGCGGCCAGGCTCACAATGCTGTCCGACAGGCGATCCGGTATCTGGAGTATAGCAGCCCTGAAAAAAGCGCAAGCGCAATGATCTGAGTCAAACACCCGCCAGACTGAGCACCCACCACACCAGCAGGATCACACCCAGCACAAACACCAGCGCCAGGAGCAGGCCCGCCAGGACATAATGCAGCGGGCGCCCCTGGCTGAAATCATGCTCACGATTACGTTCAGACTGCACACCAAAGAAGGCTGCCAGCACGCTCAGCAACGCCTGCAGCCAATCAGGCTTGTTTGCCATGATAATCACCTCAATTGAGGTATAGCTGACAAACACACCAAACGGCCAGTGATGGTGAAGAGCAGATGGCAAAAACGGGCCGAAGCCCGTTTTAAGAATCAGTGGCGATGTTTAAAGCGGCGCCAGCACCACAGCAGTGGTCCAGAAAGGGCATACAGCAGGAACAGCAACCAGAGGAAAGTAGAAGTACTGATCGAAATGACCCCCAGAACCAGCGCGATCACCGCCAGAATCCAGAACGGTACCTTGCCCTTAAAGTCAATATCCTTGAAGCTGTAATACAGCACATTACTGACCATCAATACACCGCACAGCGCCACATAGAACGCCACCAGATAGGCGGTACCACTCATGTCGAGCTCGTATTCAGCACACGTCCAGACAAGCCCAGCCACGACCGCTGCCGCAGCAGGACTTGGCAAACCGATGAAATAGCGCTTGTCGACCGAACCGATCTGAGTATTGAAACGCGCCAGCCGCAATGCACCACCCGCCGCAAATACGAACGCGGCAAAAAAGCCCAGTTTGCCAAGATCGAACAGCAACCAGTTATACGCTACCAGCGCCGGCGCCACTCCAAAGGAGACCATGTCGGCCAGCGAGTCATATTCGGCACCGAATGCGCTTTGAGTATTGGTCATGCGAGCCACTCGTCCATCCAGCCCATCAAGCAGCATGGAAACAAATATGGCAATGGAAGCAGGTATGAACTGTCCGTTCATCCCAGCAACGATGGCATAAAAACCCGAAAACAGGGCGCCGGTGGTAAACAGGTTTGGCAACAGGTAAACACCACGGTGACGCTGGGCACTGTTGTCTTGATGCTCACTCTCATCTCTCGGCGATTGTTGCTGATCACTCATTCAAGGCTGCCTCTTTGGTGTAACCGGAAGCCTCATTCTACCCGACAGCAAGGGCCAAACCCAACGCTCCGAGAAGATCAGACCATCCCAGTCCCACCATCATCCTTGTAGGCATTGGCAAGATTATTAAACAGCGCCCGGCTGATACCGGTAATCGCCATGAATTTGTCCAATTCCTGTGCCAGCAAGGAGCTCTGATAGGACTCCTGCATGATGATCAGGCAGAACCCCGTTACACCGTTAACCGCCTTCATCATCAACCCCATACGCAGGGCATCACCGGCATAAACCTGTGTCAGGATCGGTACCAGATGTTTCTTGATCAGCAGGGTACCACTGGCCATGAACTCGACCGGTAACTTGACCTGGACATGTACCTCCCCCACCTTGTGCATACTGGCGGCAAAATTTGCATCGTAGGGACCACTGAAAATGGTTTGCAGCCAAGCCAAGTGAGTCGCCTTAAGCCCTTCGACGCGCCCTTCAAGATAAGGCACTGCCGCCGGTATCTGCTGCAATTCGTCATAGAATTTTTCGGTCACCTCCGCCAAATAGGGAAGCAGCCGGCTTCCCTCCTGAATCAGCAGCTTTTCGTCTTCAGAATCAAACCCGGAATTCAGCTTCCCACGCTGGCACAGGGTGGCAAAATCTGTCTGGCTCATCAGGTACGTCCTTGCATGTGTTGGCTCGGGGTCACTCCCGGCGACCCTCGAAAGGGGCGCTATTTTCTCACGCCAACCACAAATATCAAGGTTTGCTAAACTAATACAAGCCACTGTTATTTAAAGAGAACAATCAATGCCTCACTTGTATGTCGCTTTGACTCAGTCTGACGACACACCTGTTTTCTTGCGATAAGCTGCCGACAAGTTGGCATAGAGCGCTTCGCTGATCCCGGTCACATCCATAAACCGTTCCAGTTCGTGTTCGCGGTAGGAAACCTGCATGATGATCAGGCAGTACACCGTAACACCGTTCACGGCTTTCATCAGCGTACCCAAGCGTTCCGGGTCATCACGGAACTGCTGTGCCAATACAGGAATAAGGTGTTTGCTGATCAATCCAATGCCACTGGCCATAAAGCGCTCAGGCAGGCGCACCTGTACATGAACAACACCCACCTTATGCATGTACGCGGCAAATTCATCGTCATAGGGACCAGTAAATATCTTTTCAAGCCACTTCCGATGAGTCGCTTTCAGCGCATCCAGTCGCCCTTCAAGGAAGGGCATTGCTTCGGGAATCCCGGCCAGTTCCGCATAAAAGGCATCCGTCACGGAGTCCAGCTCTGCCATCAATTGAGGCAGAGCACGTGATAATTCATGCTCATCCTGAGCATCAAAGCCGGCAAACAGCTTAGCCTGTTGATTCAGGTGGGAAAAATCGATTTGTCGCATTAAACACATCCTTGCAATGGACCCTGCACACAGTGGAAGAGCCCTTTCCAGAAAAGACTGATTTTGACTTGTTATGGTTCGAAACGTCTATCACTTAAGAGTCACCCAGCTGTGGATGAATACAGGCGCCGGGTGACGGGTGCAGGGGGAATTCGATTCAACTCAGGCCGCATGGCCATGATGGCTGCGATAGGCGGCCGCCAAATTATTGTAGAGCACTCGACTGATGCCGGTTACCTCCATGAAACGCTCCAATTCATGGCCGCGGTAGGATTCCAGCATGATCAACAGACAAAAACTGGTAGCGGCGTTGAGCGCCTTGAGTACCTGACCGATTTTACCCACATCATTGGCATAGATTTCAGGCAACAACGGAATGAGGTGTTTGTTGATCAAGCCGATACCACTGGTCATGAACTTCTCTGGCAGCTTCACCTGCACATGCACCACGCCAACATGGTGCATATAGGCAGCAAAATCGGCATCGTAAGGGCCGGTAAAAACCTTGCTGAGCCATGCACTATGGGTGGTTTTCAAAGTATCGACACGCCCTTCCAGAAACGGCAGGGCTTCTGGAATGGTTTGCAACTCGGCGTAAAAAGCATCGGTGATGGCGGAGAAGTGTGGCTGTAGCCTGGAGGCCTCCTGAACCAGGATCAGTTCATCTTGCGGCTCAAACCCGGCATAGGCCTTCGCCTGCTCACACAGAACGGAAAAATCGACATTACTCATGATGGACGCATCCTTGACTGTTGGTAGCACAAGCACATCCGGTTACAGCCTAAGGGCCGGGGCGCACTACCAAGCGTTTTATTTTTATTAGTGAAGCCATTCATAGCACGCCCATACCGGAGTTCAAGTTTCCGGAATCCACTTCACGACCTGGATCAAGAAAAGTGGTTCTTCCTCTAATACTTTGGCGTAATAAGAACAAGGCCCAAGCAAGGCCGAGCCTGTCACTTTACTACGCATGGGTGACACAAGCAGATGCCGTGCCAAAACCCTGCGGGAATTATGGTTATCAAGGATGACAGGGATATTGCAGCAGAAAGAAGAGAAGACAGTTCAGCTTTTGCGTCAAACCGGTGCAAGCAGCACCGCTGGTGAGCACCGCAGCACCGAAACAAAACTGCCGGGCAAAGCCCGGCAGTTGATCTAATCACACAATCAAATGCGGGATCAGTTCTTTTCTTTGTCGACCAGCTTGTTGGCAGCGATCCACGGCATCATTGCACGCAGTTTCTCACCGGTCTGCTCGATCGGGTGAGCAGCGTTATTGCGACGACGGGCTGTCATTGACGGGTAGTTGGTCGCGCCTTCGCTGATGAACATCTTGGCGTACTCACCATCCTGGATGCGCTTGAGCGCGTTACGCATGGCCTGACGTGATTCTTCGTTGATCACCTCAGGGCCGGTTACGTATTCACCGTACTCGGCATTGTTGGAGATGGAGTAGTTCATGTTGGCGATGCCGCCTTCGTACATCAGGTCCACGATCAGTTTCAGTTCGTGCAGACATTCGAAGTAGGCCATTTCCGGTGCATAACCGGCTTCAACCAGGGTTTCGAAACCGGCCTTGACCAGCTCAACACAGCCGCCACACAGAACAGCCTGTTCACCGAACAGGTCGGTTTCAGTCTCGTCCTTGAAAGTGGTTTCGATGATGCCGGTACGACCGCCGCCTACGCCTGAAGCGTAAGACAGAGCAACATTCTTGGCGTTGCCGGACGCATCCTGGAAGATCGCGATCAGGTCAGGGATACCGCCGCCCTTGACGAATTCGTTACGCACGGTGTGACCCGGTGCCTTCGGAGCAACCATGATCACGTCCAGATCCTTGCGCGGCTCGATCTGGTTGTAGTGGATGGAGAAGCCGTGAGCGAAGGCCAGAGTAGCGCCCTGCTTGATGTTCGGCTCGATCTCGGCCTTGTACAGCTGGCCCTGGAATTCGTCCGGAGTCAGGATCATCACCAGATCGGCAGCGGCAACGGCGTCAGCCACGTCAGCCACTTTCAGACCGTGGGCTTCAGCCTTGGCACGGGAAGAAGAGCCGGCACGCAGACCAACAGTTACATCAACGCCGGAATCGTGCAGGTTGCACGCATGAGCGTGGCCCTGAGAGCCGTAGCCGATGATGGCAACTTTCTTGCCCTGGATGATGGAGAGATCACAGTCTTTATCGTAATAAACCTGCATGGTTCTGATCCTTTGACTTGAATGGAGTGATTAGGTGCATCTAGCCGTGATGACTATAGCAATGGCGCCTACATTAAGGGATAGGAATCATTGCGTAAAATGATATATTTGCAACATCATATTTCATTTAAAGAAACATAATGGATACCCGTACCCTGCGCCTGTTTCTGAGCTTGGCCGACACCCTGCACTTCGGTCGCAGCAGTGAAGCCTGCCATGTCAGCCCCTCAACCCTGAGTCGCGCCATCAAGCAACTGGAGGACTCGCTGGGCGTTGAACTCTTCCTGCGTGACAACCGCAGCGTCCAACTCACGCCCGAGGGAATGCGCTTTGCCCAGTACGCCCGCGAAGCGCTGCAGCAGTGGGAACAGGTACGTCATTCACTGCTGGAAAGCGCCAGCGAACTGCAGGGCGAGATCAGCGTATACTGCTCGGTCACTGCCAGTTACAGTTTTTTGTATTCACTGCTGAGCCGGTTTCGCCAGCTGTACCCACGTGTCGAGATCAAGCTGCATACCGGCGACCCCGAACATGCCATCGCCCGGGTGCAGAGCGGTCGTGAAGAGATCTCCATCGCCGCCCGCCCCGCTCACCTGCCGACCGGGGTGGCCTTTCGGCCCATCGACCGCACCCCACTGTTGTTCATCGCCCCTGCCAGCGAGCCGAGCGATACCCTCGGCAGTGAAGCACAGTGGAGCCGCCAACCGATGATCCTGCCGGAAAGCGGTATCTCACGTGATCGCGTCAACCAGTGGTTCAGCCACCGCCATATTCAGCCACGCATTTATGCCCAGGTCGCCGGCAACGAAGCGATCGTCAGCATGGTCAGCCTGGGTTTCGGCATCGGCGTGGTACCCCAGATCGTGCTGGACAACAGCCCTCTGGCAGATCGGGTACGGGTGTTGCCGGTATCACCGGCACTGGAGCCCTACGAAATCGGCCTGTTTGCACTGGAGCGCAAACTGCGCTCACCGTTGATCCGGGCGTTCTGGTCATTGCTGGATAATGGCTCTGTCACGGATTAACCCCTACACTGCCGGCTGAACTTTCAAAGAGGCCCCCGCTCCATGACACCCGACATGCTGTTTGTGTTTGCCACCCTCGGCATTACCATCGCCCTGTTTGTCAGCGATCGTATCCGCATGGACCTGGTGGCCCTGATGGTGGTGGTTGCACTGGCATTATCCGGCATCATTACCCCCGCCGAGGCGGTGGCCGGCTTCGGGGAGCCCGTGGTGATCATGATCGCCGCCCTGTTCGTGGTCGGTGAAGCACTGTTTCGCACCGGCATCGCCGCTGCCGCGGGCAACTGGTTGCTGCGCATGGGCGGCAGCAGCGAAACCCGGCTGCTGCTGTTTCTGTTACCCGTGGTGGCGCTGCTGTCCGCGTTCATGAGCTCCACTGGTGCCGTTGCACTGTTGATTCCTGTGGTGCTGAGCATGGCACGCCGCTCCGGCATGCAACCCTCACAGTTACTGATGCCGCTGGCCTTTGCCGCCCTCATCGGCGGCATGCTGACGCTGATCGGTACACCGCCCAATATTATCGTCAGCAGCCAGATGCGCAGTGCAGGCCTTGAGCCGTTTGGCTTCTTTGACTTTACCCCATTGGGGCTGGCGATTCTGATTGCAGGCATGGGCTATCTGATTCTGGTGGCCCGCAAGCTGCTGCCCGAACGAGCACAGCAACTGGCGGAAAACACCGCACCGGGCGTCGCCGCCATCAGCGGCCGTTATGCCCTGAGTCGTCAGCTACACAAGCTGATGATCACGCCCGGCAGCCCATTGGCGCAGAAAACACCGGCCGAAGCGGCACTGCGCACTGAATATGATGTCACCGTGATCGCCATCTCCCGCAGTGGCGGGCTGCTCTCCAGTTTAGTGCCGGTACTGAGCAACACCCGCATGCAGTATCAGGATCAGTTGATCGTATATGCCGACGAAGCACGGCTGGAACACCTGTGCGAAACACTGAAGTTGAAGCGGATGGGGTTTCCGGCGCGGGAGATAAGTCAGCTGGAACGTCAGTTCGGTATGGCCGAAGTACTGCTGCCCCCTGAGTCACCGCTGTGTGATCGTTCAATAAAGGAAGGACATTTTCGCGAGCGCTATGGACTGAGCGTGCTGGGTATCCGCCGAGACCAGGCCGCCATGGATACAAGTTTTACCGAAACTCAACTCACACCCGGCGACACCCTGCTGCTGGCCGGCAGCTGGGAGCAGATCCGCAGCCTGCAGG
The DNA here is from genome assembly GCF_017310015.1 of Marinobacterium iners. NCBI lineage: Bacteria > Pseudomonadati > Pseudomonadota > Gammaproteobacteria > Oceanospirillales > Oceanospirillaceae > Marinobacterium > Marinobacterium iners. The sequence goes on along the minus strand of NZ_CP022297.1, from coordinate 332,918 downwards.
GTTCGCGCGAGCTGGTGGTATTGCAGACACCTGCCGAGCTGGAAGAGATCCCCACCCACGGCAACCGTGGACCGGTTGCTCTGATTATTCTGCTGGCAATGCTGGTTTGCATGACCACGGGCTGGCTAGACAACCTGTCCGCCATTCTGCTGGCAGCGCTAGCGGTGATCCTCACCGGTTGCGTATCACTGCAGGAATCTTACCGCTCACTCAACGCCACCAGTCTGATCTTGATCGCTGGCATGCTGCCGCTGGCACTGGCAATGGAGCGCAGCGGCGCCCTGGCCTGGGTAGTTGAACACCTCGTCAGCCTGGTCGGCGACAGCAGTCCGCTGGTTCTCTGTGCCAGCCTTTTCATGCTGACCTCCTTGCTGAGTCAGTTCATCTCCAATACTGCCACTACGGTCCTGCTGGCACCCATCGCTATCACTACCGCCCAGCTGACCGGCGTCAACCCAGAACCGGTGATGATGACCGTGGCTATTGCAGCCTCGACCGCATTCGCCACCCCCATCGCGTCACCGGTCAACACCCTGGTACTGGCCCCGGGCAACTACCGCTTTGCCGACTTCGCCCGGGTGGGTATTCCGTTGCAGCTGTTGGCACTGGCGCTCACGTTGATACTGACACCTCTGCTGTTTCCGTTCTGATAGCAGCGCTAACCAAGCTGTCGATACAGGAAACTGACCGAACGCGACCATGCCAAGGCTGCATCATCGGCGTCATAACGGGCGCCGGTAGGGTTGGCGAAGGCATGGTCCGCCACATACCAGTAAACGTTCAGCCTATCGGCTTTGCCGGCTTCGGCCATGGCCCGCTCGAAGCCGCCCACCATCGCTTCGTCGATACTCTTGTCCAGCGTTCCGAAATGACCCAGCACCGGCCCTCGCAGGCGTGACAGCTGTTTTGGGGTACGGGTGACATTGCCGTAATAGATGATGGTCGCGTCGACCGGGGTTTCCATGGACGCATTGAGCGACCAGCCGCCGCCAAAACACCATCCCATGGTAGCGACCTTGCCATTACAGCGCTGGTGCCGCCGCAGCCAGTCGATCCAACCGGTCAGTGTGTCTGTTGCCTCTTCTTCATTGACCGCCTGCATCAGTGCCATTGCATCCTCACGGGTATCAGCAACACCGCCTTCATAAAGATCCACCGCCAGCGCCATAAAGCCTAAATTGGCAAGCTCAGCCGCCACCGCCTTGATTTGGTCATTCAGCCCCCACCATTCGTGAATCAGCACCACCGCAGGAAAAGGCCCATCACCCTCGGGCATGGCCAAGTGTGCCTGCACCTTGTCGCCGCCTCCCAGTGCCAGCTGCACTGACCGAGTTCGGTTGCCCGCTGCTTGCGCAAGCAACGGGTCCGCCAGCACCACTGCCAGTGGCAGTGCCAGCATCCCCTTCAGGAAACTGCGTCGCTCTTCACCGGTTGCCCGTGGAAGAGGCTGGCCCGACTGCGTGTTGCCACACCCCTTGATATCACACATGCCCGTTCTCCTTGTCGTCCTGTGGTGTGTCTCACTATAGACCACACACTGCTTCAGTCAGCTGTACGCGATCAACTCATAAAACTGATCAGGCTCAACCGCCCTGTTTAACCGCAGTTGCAAAAAAAAACTTTTTTTTGCCAGTCTTTTGTTCCATATTCACGCTTTGAATCCGTCCGCTGCATTCGCTGCCGGACACACCGTGAGGCACTCTTAAGCCTCCACCATTCACAGCGTTGCCGGAGACCCATGGCGATGAAAAAAGTGTTCAAGCAACTCGGAAAACTGCTCCCTGGCATGTTGCTGGCGGGAGCCGCATCAGCGCAGGAACTCAACGTATACAACTGGTCTGACTATATCGCTGAAGACACACTGGCGCGGTTCGAACAGGAGACCGGAATCAAGGTCGTCTATGACGTTTATGATTCCAACGAGGTGCTTGAAGCCAAACTGCTGGCCGGTCGCAGCGGCTATGACCTGGCGTTCCCGACAGCACGCCCTTTTGCCGACCGTCACCTCAAGGCAGGCCTTTATCAAAAACTGGACAAAGATAAGCTGACCAATCTGGATAACCTGGATCCGGTCATAATGAAGTCACTGGCCGACATCGACCCGGACAACCAACATCTGGTGCCTTATATGTGGGGCACCACCGGCATTGGCTACAACGTAAAGAAGGTGCGTGAGATTCTGGGCGATGAGATGCCACTGGATACATGGCGCCTGGTGTTTGATCCGGAAATCGTGGCCAAACTGGCCGGCTGTGGCGTGACGCTGATGGACGATCCGACCGAAGTATTTGTCGCGGCACGTGCCTATCTGGGCGAGGATACCACCGACTTCAGCAAGGCTGCACTGGAAAAGGCGGCTGCAGCCGTCATGGCCGTACGTCCGAATATTCGTTACTTCCACAGCTCGCAGTACATCAACGACCTGGCAAATGGCGATATCTGTGTAGCCCACGGCTACTCCGGTGACATTCTGCAGGCCCGTGACCGTGCGGCCGAAGCCGGCAACGGGGTTGAAGTGGCCTATGCTGTACCCTCCGAAGGTGCCGTGGTCTGGACCGATGTGATGGTGATTCCGGCGGATGCACCGCACCCGGATACCGCGCACCAGTTCATCAACTTCCTGCTGCAGCCGGACGTCATCGCACCGATCACCAACTATGTTGCCTACGCCAACGCCAATGCGGCGGCTACAGGGCTGATCGACGAAGAGATCCGCAACGATGCCGGCATCTATCCGCCGCAGGAAACGCGTGAAAAGCTGATCGTGCTGAAAACGCCGACAGAACGTCAGATTCGCGACATGAACCGCAGCTGGACCCGAGTCAAAACCGGCCGCTGAACCCAGTCGATCACCTGAACCTGAGATGCCCCTGAAATCAGGGGCATCTTTTTTATCGGGAGTACCCACCACTGATGGCAACACTGCGCCAGTTCAAACCCGAAGAGCCCTGGCAGGCCCCCGAAGGGGAGCCTCTGGTTCGAATCGAAAACCTCACTAAACGCTTCGGCTCATTCTATGCGGTCGACGATGTCAGCCTGCACATTCATCAGGGTGAGTTCTTTTCTCTGCTTGGCCCCTCAGGCTGCGGCAAAACCACCCTGCTGCGCATGCTGGCCGGTTTCGAGACCCCGACCAGTGGTCGCATTTTTATCGACGGACAGGATGTCACCGATGTGCCGCCCTATGAGCGTCCGGTGAACATGATGTTCCAGTCCTACGCCCTGTTTCCGCACATGACCGTAGCAGACAACATCGCTTTCGGCCTGAAGCAGGAAGGCATGCCCAAAGCCGAGCGTCAGGAACGCGTCGCCGAAATGCTGGCACTTGTTCAGATCGAGAAGCTTGCTCAACGCAAACCGCATCAGCTCTCCGGCGGACAGCGTCAGCGTGTGGCACTGGCCCGCGCATTGGCCAAACACCCGAAGATTCTGCTGCTGGACGAGCCGCTGGGGGCACTGGACAAGAAACTGCGTGAGCAAACCCAGTTTGAGTTGGTCAACATTCAGGAACGCCTCGGCATCACCTTTATCGTGGTGACCCACGATCAGGAAGAGGCGATGACCATGTCCTCGCGCATCGCGCTGTTGCATGAAGGACGCACAGAACAGGTCGACCCGCCTCGACGTCTGTATGAGTTTCCATCCACCCGTTATGTCGCCAGCTTCATTGGGTCGGTCAATCTGTTTGACGGTTACGTGGTGCAACAGGACGACGATCAAGTGATTGTGCAGTGTGACGAGGCCGACTCTCAGCTGCTGGTACGCCATAGTCAGCCACTGGTACCTGGAATGGCCGTGACGGTCGCGCTGCGCCCTGAAAAAGTTCGGGTACTGAGTCAACTGGATGCCGATGCGCCCAACCAGCTGCGTGGAGTCATCAAAGAGATCGCCTATCTGGGCGACGTATCGATCTACCATGTGGAGCTGGCCGGCGGTAAGCGCGTGCAGTTCACCCAGTCCAACGTGCAAGCACTGGCCGAGCAGCCGCTGACCTGGGACGAAGAGGTACTGCTGGGCTGGTCGGCCAACAGCTGCGGGGTGCTGACGGAATGAAGCTGAAACAGCACCTGCCGCCGGCGCGCAACCTGATCATCGCCATCCCCTGGTTCTGGCTGGCGCTGTTCTTCCTGCTGCCGTTCCTTTTCGTACTCAAGATCAGCCTGTCCGAGCCGGTATTGGCACAGCCTCCCTATCTGGACCTGATCCGCGAAATCGAAGACGGGCTGGTGACCATCATGGTCAACTTCGGCAACTATCAGCTGCTGCTGGAAGATTCACTCTATCTGAGCGCCCTGCTGGGCTCGCTCAAAATAGCCGCAATCTCCACTGTCTGCTGCCTGTTGATCGGCTATCCCATGGCCTATGCCATCGCGCGTTCGCCGGCACATTGGCGTCTGCCGCTGTTGATGCTGATCATTCTGCCGTTCTGGACCTCGTTCCTGATTCGCATCTATGCCTGGATCGGTATCCTCAAGGGCAACGGGCTGCTCAATAACTTCCTGCTCTGGACCGGCCTGATCGATACCCCGCTTGAGATCATGCACACACCGTTCGCGGTCTATATCGGCGTCGTCTATAACTATCTGCCGTTTGTGGTGTTGCCGCTCTATGCCACCCTGATCCGGCTGGACCTGACCCTGCTCGAAGCGGCCGCCGATCTGGGCTGCCGCCCCTGGAAGCAGTTTCTGCTGATCACCCTGCCGCTGTCACTGCCGGGCGTACTGGCCGGTGCCATGCTGGTGTTCATTCCGGTGATGGGCGAATTTGTCATTCCCGACCTGCTGGGCGGACCGGATACGCTGATGCTGGGCAAACTAATGTGGACCGAGTTCTTCAACAACAAGGACTGGCCACTGGCGTCTTCGCTGGCTGCACTGCTGCTGGTGGCGTTGATTGTGCCCTTTGTGCTGCTGCGCCACTTTGAGCGCAGAGCCGCCGAGGAGGGTGCCACATGAAACAACGCATGCCACTGCTGATTACCATTCTGCTGCTGGGCTATGCCTTTCTGTACGGCCCGATCATCAGCCTGATCGTGTATTCATTCAATGAAAGTCGGCTGGTCACGGTATGGGGCGGCTTCAGCACCAAATGGTACGGCGAACTGCTGCAGAATACCCAGCTGCTCAGCGCCGCCTGGCTCAGTGTCCGTATTGCTGCCCTGACCGCTACAATAGCAGTAGTGCTGGGCACACTGGCGGCATTGGCACTGGTGCGATTCCGTCGCTTTCTCGGCAGGGGCTCGCTGGAGGTGATGGTAACCGCGCCACTGGTGATGCCAGAGGTGATTATCGGCCTTTCGCTGCTGCTGCTGTTCGTGGCGATGGAAAGCGTGATCGGCTGGCCGGCCGGACGCGGCATGACCACCATCGTGATCGCCCACACCACCTTCGCGATGGCCTATGTCACCGTGGTGGTGCAAAGCCGACTGGCACATATGGACCTGTCGCTGGAAGAAGCGGCGCTGGATCTGGGAGCCCGCCCGCTGAAGGTATTTTTCAGCATCACCCTGCCGATCATCGCTCCCTCGCTGATCGCTGGCTGGCTACTGGCATTCACGCTGTCTTTGGATGATCTGGTGGTGGCCAGCTTCGTTTCCGGTCCCGGTGCCACCACCCTGCCGATGGTGGTCTACTCCAGCGTACGCCTCGGCGTCAGTCCTGAAATCAATGCGCTGGCAACGATCATTGTTGGGCTGGTCAGCATCGCGGTGTTGATTACCGGCGTGTTGCTGTGGCGGCAGGACCGACGCAACCGCCTCGACGCCCACTGAGTTGACAGCGGGCAACAAAAAACCGCTGGTCGTCTGCACGGCCAGCGGTTTTTTTGTGACGCAGATAGCTTTTAAAGGCTCAGGACTTTCTCGCCACGGGCAATACCACACACACCCGAGCGCACCACTTCCATAATGGAAGCGCTGCCCAGCGCATTGATGAAGGCATCCAGTTTGTCGGATGCGCCCACCAGCTGCACGGTGTAGGTCGTCGGGGTCACATCGATGATCTGACCACGGAAGATGTCGCAGGTCCGCTTGATCTCGGCGCGCATCTGGCCGCTGGCCTTGAGTTTGATCATCATCACTTCGCGCTCGATGTGATCACCCTCGGACAGGTCCACCACCTTGACCACATCAATCAGCTTGTTCAGCTGTTTGGTGATCTGCTCCACCACACGATCGTTGCCAATGGTGGTCACTGTCAGACGTGACAGGGTGGAGTCTTCGGTCGGCGCGACCGTCAGCGACTCGATGTTGTAGTTACGCTGGGAGAACAGCCCCACCACGCGCGACAAGGCACCCGGCTCGTTTTCCATCAGGACTGAAATGATATGGCGCATGCTCAGGTCCTCTCTGTCTTGGTCAGCCACATGTCACGCATGGAACCGCGCGGTACCTGCATCGGATATACGTGTTCGAACGGATCGACCGCGATATCCATGAAGACCAGACGATCCTTCAGCGCGAAGGCTTCGCGCATGGCGCCTTCCAGGTCAGAGTATTTCTCGACCTTCATGCCCACATGACCATAGGCCTCCACCAGCTTGACGAAGTCAGGCAGCGACTGCATGTAGGACTGAGAGTGACGGGACTCATAGTTCATGTCCTGCCACTGGCGCACCATGCCCAGCGACTGATTGTTGAGGCACAGAATCTTCACCGGCAGATCATACTGGTTGCAGGTGGAGAGCTCCTGAATGTTCATCTGGATGCTGCCTTCGCCGGTGACGCATACAACGTCATCATCCGGGAAGTTCATCTTCACACCCATGGCCGCCGGCAAACCGAAGCCCATGGTGCCGAGGCCACCGGAGTTGATCCAGCGGTTTGGCTTGTTGAACTTGTAGTACTGCGCCGCAAACATCTGGTGCTGGCCCACGTCAGAAGTCACGAAGGCGTTGCCATTGGTCACCTGGCTCAGCATTTCGATAACCTGTTGCGGTTTCATCAATGCGGAGTCATCAGTGCGGTAACGGCCACCGTGACGCTGGCGCCACTCGTCGATCTGCTGCCACCAGGCGTGCAGTGCATCCTGATCCGGCTGTTTCTTGCTGCCCTTGACCAGCTGCACCATCTCTTCCAGTACCACTTTGGCCGGACCCACGATGGGGACATCCGCCTGGATGGTTTTGGAAATGGAGGCCGGATCAATATCGATATGCACGATCTTGGCAGTCGGACAGAACTTGTCACAGGCGTTGGTTACGCGGTCATCAAAGCGAGCGCCCACAGCCAGAATCAGGTCAGCATGGTGCATCGCCATGTTGGCTTCGTAGCTGCCGTGCATCCCCAGCATACCGATGAACTGACGATCGGTACCCGGATAACCGCCCAGCCCCATCAGGGTGTTGGTTACCGGGAAGTTCAGCAGTTTGGCCAGCTCGGTCAGTTCGGCACTGGCGTCACCCATGATGACACCACCGCCGGTATAGATCACCGGACGCTTGGCCGCCAGCAGCATGTCGGTTGCCTTCTTGATCTGACCGCTGTGACCACGGGTGATCGGGCTGTACGAACGCATCTTGACGTGTTTCGGAAACTCGTACGGGTAGCGCTCGGTCGGCGTGGTCATGTCTTTCGGCAGGTCAATTACCACCGGACCGGGACGGCCGCTCTCGGCAATATGGAACGCCTTGCGCACAATCGCCGGGATGTCTTCCGGACGCTGGACGCTGAAGTTGTGTTTCACGATGGGACGGGAGATACCGAGCATGTCGGTCTCCTGGAAGGCGTCTTCACCGATCAGATGACTCATCACCTGGCCGGTGATCACCACCATCGGGATGGAGTCCATGAACGCGGTCGCGATACCGGTCACGGCATTGGTTGCACCCGGACCGGATGTCACCAGCGCGACACCGGCTTTACCGGTCGCACGCGCATAAGCATCCGCCATGTGAGTTGCAGCCTGCTCATGGCGCACCAGAATGTGCTGTACATCTTCCTGCTGGAACAGAGCGTCGTACACATGCAGCAACGACCCGCCCGGATAACCATAGATGTACTGAACACCCTCGTCTTTGAGGGCGCGTACCACCATTTCTGCGCCTGAAAGTAATTCCACTGTTGTACCCTCTACTCAGCGCCGGCCACCTGCCGGCGAACTAACAGTTTCAGCGTTTCTGCAACGAGAACATGACCCGGCCGCGGAGCAATCGTATCGCCGGCCGCGCCCTGCCCGCAGGCATCATTGGATCATGTTCGGTGCTGGTCAGATGAGGATCTCTTATCTGACAGACCTGTTCTGAGACTTAAGCCGGGTTCGCTTAATAACCCCTTGTGACGTCGGGATTTCCTGTATGCCACAAGTCAAGAAAATAGCCTGACATTCTCGCACCTTGACAAGCTGCGATCAACCGCCTACGACCATTGAACGACGCCGATACTGTACAGGACAGCCCTCTGGGCGTTGTCGGGCATTAGCGTTATAGTAGGCGCATGTCCACGTTCTACATGCCGGAGAGCAAAACAATGAGCATTGCCGAGATCAAAAACAAGGAGCGCGTGATCAACGAGCTGCTGCGTTTTATCCGCAAGGTGCTGGTCGAGCCTGATATCAGCGAGAAAGCGCTGGAGATCGCTCGCAAGCATTTCAATGACAAGAACGCCGGCGTGTTGATCGCCGAAGAGCTGTCATCCACCACCAACGTCAAGATTCCGTTGGAACAGAGCGATGCCGACCGCCTGTTTCTGGAGCTGCTGATCGACGTGGTGCGTGACGAGAAAGCGCTGTACTGAGCCTTACTCAGGCACCAGCCATTCCACGCGCCACTGCCCCTCCCCCTGCTGCAGCGTTGCCTGCAGCCAGGGTGAAACCTGCCCAAGTGTGGCATCCAGCTGCCAGGGCGGGTTGATCACCAACATACCGCTGCCATACATGCCCCACTCGCCTTCTGCTGCCGCAATTTCAAGCTCGGAACACAGAATATTGCGAATCCCGCTCGCCGCCAGTTCTGACTTCATCTTTTGCCACAACCCTGCCGGCAGTAACGGATACCAGATGGCAAAGCAGCCATTGGGCCAACGCTTGATCGCCTTGCTGACAAAACGCACCAGCTGCTGGTATTCCTGCTTCACTTCATAGGCAGGGTCGATCAACACCACCCCACGATTGGGCTTTGGCGGCAACAGCGACAGCACCCCTTCATAGCCGTCACGATGATGTACCGCCACTCGGCCATCCTGACGGAATACCTGCTTCAGCGCTTCAGCCTCGGCCGGGTGCAGCTCCATTACACTGATCTGATCGGCATCACGCGCCATCTGGGCCGCGATCAGCGGAGAGCCGGGGTAATGTTGCAACGCCTTCCCGTTTACGGCTTCGACCTGTTCAAGGTAGGGCTGCACCGCTTCGGGAACCGACTGACGCCACAGGCGGGCAATACCCTGCTGGAATTCGCCGGTCTTGGCCGCCTGATCACCGTGCAGATCATACTGCGCACGCCCGCCATGGGTTTCCAGATAACTCCAGGGTTTGGCCTTGCGGTTCAACGCCTGCAACAGCAGAACCAGCGTCAGGTGTTTGTGAACATCGGCAAAATTGCCGGCATGAAAGCCGTGCTGGTAGCTGAGCATGGTATGTCCTGAAATGGGATCAAAGCGTATCGGGCCGGATCTGCGGAACCCGAAGATGACGGAACTGGTGCTTCAACAGACTGGCGATCTGCTGCAGCGACTCGCGGTCGCGACTGTACAGCACGGTATCACCAGGCTCGGCATAGGGCCCCAGCGCACCGGGCAGGCCGGAGCCAAGCTGAAACAGGGAGCCGTTGGTTTGGCCAGTGCACTCGAACTGCCCCGGTTGTGATGCATACACCCAGCTGCGCCCCTGCCAGCGTGGCGGCTGGTCTGCGCCGGTGTTGAAGCAGATCCGCGCCCGCTTCAGTACCAGTGCATAACCGGTTTCGTTACGATGCTGCAGCTCGAACAGGTTCATTACACTGCCCTGCGCCACGCTCACGGCCACAAAACCCCAATGCCCCTGCGGGTGGCTGAACAGCGCCAGCATCCGTTGCGGGTCAGAGGTGTCAGCGGCATAACGGGCCTGATACTGCTGCGACAGCAGCAGCGGAGCCGAAATGCGGTAATAGGGGCCGCTCAGATAGTGCTGCACCAGCGCCTGCCCCAGCTGTACCTCGGCACGGCTGTCATACACGGGCACGATCGAAAGTGGCAATGGGGAGACACCCGGCTCCTGTTGCCTTGGCTCAGACACCGGGGGTGGCGGGGCGGCACAACCGCCCAGCAACAGGGCCAACAGGAATGCAACTCGCAGTTTCATGACTCAACGCACACTGGCAATGTATTTGGACAGATGCGCCAGTTTGTCCGGGTCATCGTCCATAAAGAATACGTTCACGTCCACATAGGCCGCATCCAGCTTCTGTTCCGTGGCCTGTATCGAGGTGATGAAGCCATTGATACGCGCTACGCTGTCGCCTGACAGCTGCTCGATATCCACGACCACCTGTTCCAGTACCTGCGGAAACGCACCTTCATTCTTGATCACAACCTTCACTTCACGCAGGTTGAGATCCTTGATGGCGCAGCGGAAAGTCTGTTCGCTGTTGCGCAGCTGCGCCAGCCCCTTGGGCTTGGAGCGCATTTTGGCAGGCGCCGAAGCCTCGGTAGGTGTAGCCTTTTTATCTGCCTCAAGCATGGCCGCCGCACGCGCCTGCTGCTCAGGGCTCAGCTGCTGGCGCTTATCCAGCGCCTTGACCATCTTCTGCACCAGCTGCTCACGGGTAAAGGGTTTGCCCAGATAGTCGTTCACGCCTGCCTGAATGGCCTTGAGCACATATTCACGCTCGCCACGGCTGGTCACCATCAAAAACGAGGTCTGCTTGTAATCGTCCTGCGACCGGGTCCACTGCAGCACCTCAAGCCCGCTCATCTCGGGCATTTCCCAGTCACACAAAATCAGATCAAAACGTTTTTGCTGCATCGCCCGAGTGGCTTCGGTACCGTTTTCCACTGCCATCACGCTGAAGTCGGGAAAGGCTTCCCGCACCATGGAAGTCACGCGCTCGCGGATGAAGCGAGCGTCATCGACCACCAGAATATTGAGTTTGCTCATCGAACGCTGTGTTTCCATCAATGCTGCTGTCAGCCGACACTGTCCCACAAAGCGGCCCGGGACTGAAGCCCCGGACGCCGGGCTGGATCAAAAACAGCTGTTTAAAGACTTAATCGGACAGGTAATACTCGACCGTGGACACCACCCGTACCTGCTTGATGTGCGGATTGTTTCGGTCACGCTCACTGATGCTGAACTGGCCCTGAGACGCACGTCGGATCTTGCCCAGCCGGCTTTGTGAGTCGGCCGCGAACTTCTGCGCCACCTCACGTGCATTACGGGTCGCCTCTTCGATCATCTCCGGCTTGACCTCATTGAGGCGTGTGAAGATGTACTCAGTCTGCGACTGATAGTCACCCCCGGTCAACACGATGCCGCGCTTGCCCAGCTCTGGCAGTTCATTCATCACAGCCCGCACCCCTTCGATATTCTCCGAATAGACCGTAACCATGCGGCTGGCCACATAGCGGAACTCGGCACGGTTGTCGCCGCCATATTGCTGCGCCGAACGGTCGGTAATCACCGGCGGCGCATAGCTGATCTCGTCCGGCTGGATGCCGTTCTCGGTCAGGAAATCACGAATCTCTGCCGCATTCACCTCCAGATCGGTGTACAGCAAGTCCAGGTCGTTACTGGCCACGGCGAAGGGGATCGGCCAGATCACGATATCAGCCTGATATTCGCGCTCCGACAGTCCTTTCACGGTCACCGTGCGATCAAGCTGTTTATGATCCAGCGCGGCCTTGCCCAGCAGGCTGCCCAGTGACGCCAGCCCAAGCAGCAGAAACACGCCCAGAATCAACGCCGATGAACGATTTGTTGTCAGCATTCCTTACCTCCACAGATCTGATGAAACCGACCGCCCCTCAAGACAAACCGGCCTTTGCTGCACGCGCGGCGTGCAATTTCTTGTAACTGTCGATCAGACGCAGGTGTCTGTCCAGTCCTTCCAGTTTCATACTGGTGGGCGTCAGGCCATGGAAACGCACCTCGCCCATGACTGAGCCGACCACGGCCTGCATCCGTTCTGCACCGAACATGCGGGACAGGTTGGGCAGAAAATCGTCCAGCTCCAGCTCATCATCCAGCACCACTTCCAGCACCGCCTGCACGGCACGATAGAACAGGCCACGCTCAACGGTATTGTCGTTGTACTGCAGGAACTGCTCCACCAGCTCCAGCGCCTCTTCATGGCGTTCAAGCGCCAGCATGATCAGCAGCCGCAGTTCCAGAATGGTGAGCTGACCCCAGACGGTGTTTTCGTCGAACTCCACGCCGATCAAGGTCCGAATGTCGGTGTAGACGTCGAGCTGGCTCTCGTCCAGCCGCTCGGCCAGATCCGCCAGTTCATCATCACTCAAGCGGTGCAGGTTGAGAATGTCTTCACGGTAATCCAGCGCCTTGTTGGTGTTGTCCCACACCAGATCGTCCACCGGATAGACCTCGGAATAACCCGGTACCAGAATGCGGCAGACCGGCGCGCCCAGGTCTTCATACACCGCCATGTACACTTCCCTGCCCATCTCGGCCAGAATGCCGAACAGGGTATCGGCTTCGTCCTGGTTACTGCCAGAAAAGTTCCAGTGGCTGAAGTCATAGTCCGGCTTCGCACTGAAAAAGCGCCAGGAGATTACGCCGGAAGAGTCGATGAAGTGCTCGACAAAGTTATTCGGCTCAGTCACGGCCAGACTGTTGAAGGTGGGCGGCTGGAAGTCATTCAAGCCTTCGAAGCTGCGGCCCTGCAGCAGCTCAGTCAGGCTGCGCTCCAGTGCCACATGGAAACTGGGGTGGGCACCAAACGAAGCAAACACGCCACCGGTGCGCGGGTTCATCAGGGTCACGCACATCACCGGGAACTGGCCGCCGAGGGAAGCATCCTTCACCAGCACCGGGAAACCCTGCTCTTCCAGTGCACGAATGCCTTCCAGAATGCCGGGGTACTGCTCAAGCACTTCAAGCGGCACATCCGGCAGCGCCAGCTCCTGCTCGATGATCTCTCGCTTCACCGCACGTTCGAAAATCTCTGACAAGCACTGCACCTGCGCCTCCACCAGCGTATTGCCGGCGCTCATGCCGTTACTGAGGTAGAGGTTCTCGATCAGGTTGGAGGGGAAGTACACCGTCTCGCCATCAGACTGACGCACAAACGGCAGCGCACAGATACCACGGTCCACACGGCCTGAGTTGGTATCGATCAGGTTTGAGCCGAACAGCTCACCGTCCGGGTTGTAAATATCCAGACAGTAATCGTCCAGAATGCCCTCGGGCAATGCGTCATCCGGCCCGGGCTGGAACCAGCGCTCGTTGGGGTAGTGCACAAACGCGCTATCGGCGATCTCTTCGCCAAAGAACTGGTCGTTATAGAAGAAGTTGCAGTTGAGTCGCTCAATGAACTCACCCAGCGCCGATGCCAGCGCGCTCTCCTTGGTGGCGCCCTTGCCGTTGGTGAAGCACATGGGGGACGCCGCATCACGAATATGCAGCGACCAGACATGGGGCACGATGTTGCGCCAGGAGGCGATCTCTATTTTCATGCCCAGATCCGCCAGAATCTGCGTCATGTTGGCGATGGTCTGCTCCAGCGGCAGATCCTTGCCCTCGATCCAGGTGGCACCTTCGCCTTCCGGCTTGGCCAGCAGCAACGCCTGCGCGTCTTCATCCAGGTTATCCACAACCTCGATTTCAAACGTGGGGCCGGTCTGCACCACCTTCTTCACGGTGCAGCGGTCGATGGAGCGCAGAATGCCCTGCCGATCCTTGTCGGAAATATCCTCCGGCAGCTCCACCTGAATCTTGAAGATCTGGTTGTAGCGGTCTTCAGGATCAACAATGTTGTTCTGTGACAGGCGGATATTCTCGGTGGAAATATCACGCGCGTTGCAGTACACCTTGACGAAATAGGCCGCACACAGCGCCGAGGATGCCAGGAAATAGTCAAACGGACCGGGCGCCGAGCCATCCCCCTTGTAACGGATCGGCTGATCGGCGATCACCGTGAAGTCGTCGAATTTGGCTTCAAGCCGGAGATTGTCGAGATAGTTGACCTTGATTTCCATGAGCGGGGTACCGGATTGGGGTTGAGCAATGGGGCGAATGCCAAAGGGGTGACATTATCCAGTTTTTGGGGCCGTTCGTCTTGTGAATGGCTAACGCCCCTTGCCACCCAGTAGTCCACCCAACAGACCGCGCAGGATCTTGCGGCCCAACTGACTCCCGACCGTACGTGCCGCCTGCTTGGCCATGGTTTCGACCATCCCCTGACGGCGCTTGTTGCCCCAGAGGAAATCGCTGACCACCCCTTTGGACTCGGATGTTTCATCCTCTTTCTTTTCGGTTGCCGCCGAAACCGCCGCACTCTGGGACGCACGCTGGGCCAGAATTTCATAGGCCGACTCACGATTGACCGGCGTGTCATATTTATGCGCGACCGGACTGCGCGCCAGTACGGCTGCATGTTCTTCCGCGGTGAGGGCGCCCATGCGACAGCGCGGTGGACAGATGAGTGTGCGCTCGACCGGTATGGGCACACCACCCTCTTGTAAGGTGGAAACAAGCGCTTCGCCTACGGCCAGCTGTGAAATTACCTCCGCCACGTTCAGCTCAGGGTTGGCCACAAAGGTTTCGGCAGCGGTTTTCACCGCTTTCTGATCACGCGGCGTGTAGGCCCGCAGCGCATGCTGAATGCGGTTGCCCAACTGGCCCAGAATTTCGTTCGGTATGTCATCGGGCGATTGTGAACAGAAATAGATGCCGACGCCCTTGGAGCGAATCATCCGCACCACCTGTTCCACCTTTTGCCGCAATGCCGCCGGAGCGTCATCAAACAACAGGTGAGACTCATCAAAGAAGAACACCATCTTGGGCCGCTCCAGATCCCCCACCTCGGGCAGGTTTTCGAACAGCTCTGACAGCAGCCACAACAGGAAGGTGGAATACAGGCGCGGCTTCAACATGAGCCGGTTCGCCATAAGGATGCTGATCACGCCGCGGCCGCTCATGTCCGTGCGCATCAGATCCATGATCTCAAGCGCCGGCTCACCCAGGAAGGCGGTACCGCCCTCGCGTTCCAGTGACAGCAGGCTGCGCTGAATGGCGGCAATGGACTGGGCACTGACCAGCCCGTATTGAGCCGAAATATCCTTGCGGTTTTCCGCCACAAAGCTCAGCAGGGCGCGCAGATCGTCAAGGTCGAGCAGCAACAAGCCCTGATCATCGGCCAGCTTGAAGGCCACCTCAAGGATACCGGTCTGGGTATCATTCAGCTCAAGGATGCGACTCAGCAGTGTGGGCCCGATCTCACTGATGGTGGTGCGCACCGGGTGCCCGGCCTGGCCGTACAGATCCCAGAACAGCACCGGGCTCGCCTCGGTGGAAAACCCTTCCATGCCGATTTTGGCGGCACGTTGCATCAGCCTGTCGCTGGATTGACCGGCCATGGCAAGGCCCGACACATCACCTTTCACATCCGCCATGAACACCGGCACGCCCATGCGGGAAAAGCCTTCGGCCAACACCATCAACGATACCGTTTTGCCGGTACCGGTGGCTCCCGCAATCAGGCCATGCCGGTTGCCGTACTGGCCCAGTAACCGTACCGGTTGTTCACCCTTGCCGATCAGTATGGTGCTCATGTGATATCCGCCTTCAGCAGAACGTATTGATATACAGGGCTTCCACCTTGTCCCGTGCCCATTGCGTGCGGCGCAGAAACTTGAGCGACGACTTGATGGACGGCTCGTTACAGAAGCAATTCACCCGAACCTCGTCATACAACCCTTCCCAGCCATAATGCTCGACCAGGCGCGTCAGGATCTTTTCAAGGGTCAGGCCGTGCAGTGGGTTGTTGGGTTGTGCTTGGCTCATCGATGGATCGTCTCGGGATGATTGTGAAAACAAGGATGACGTAAAGACATAGCCTAACCCAAAATGGGTCAATCCACCTTTTTCGCGATGAAAAAGGCGTAGCCGTAATACGCCTTGTAGCGATCCGCCAGCCCTTCAGCCTGAGCCCTGGCGTTGAACCTGTGGATAAAATCGGGAAACAGATCCAGCCCGGTAATCTGCCCAGGCGCTTGCTGCGCCAGTACCCGCGTCTGCCCGCCCGTGCCGCAGCCGATATCGGCAATGCGCGAGTCCGGATTAAACCCATCAATGAAACTCAGCGCCTTGAGCGTCACTTCGGGACTTCCCGGCCCTTGCCGCTCCAGTGCCGCGAAATATTCACAGATCAGACTGAAATCGAAGTCATGGATGGAGGGGGTATCTTGGGTCATGCTGTCAGCTCTCATTGATGCTCAAGGTCAACGGCACATGGTCACTGACCGCAATCCAGTCGTCATACTCACCAACCTGCAGTGAACACTGATTGGTGAGGTCGGCTGAAGTGAAAGCATAGTCGATATGGTAGGGCTTCTGTGGGTTGCGCTGCAGGAAAAATGTTGGCCTCGTTTCCTGCCCCTGTTCTTCATCAAATACCCGATGATACTGGCTCTGGAATCCCAGCTCGGCCAGTTCAGCGACCACATCTGAATGGTTCCACCAGCGGTCAGGCTTATCCCATTGCACGTTACTATTGAAGTCGCCAATGATGATCGTATTTGCGTTACCCAGTTCGCTTCTGTGGATCTGAAGATATTTCCAGAACTGACCCATGTAACCAAAGGCTTCGTTATCACGCCCCTTGGTCCAGACTGCCAACGCAGTCATCTCGCTATTGATGATGAACGGAAGAAAAAGCCTGAGGTCTCTGCTATGCCAGCTCAGTGTCGAACTTTTGCTTTCCAGCCCGAGGAGACTGAAACTGCCAAACCAGTTTAACTTTTCGACACGAGCGCCATTGCGAGGAAAAATGCCGATGCCGCGATTCTTTGATTCGCCAATCCAAAGGTATTCACCCGCCCACTCCCTGTATGCCTGAGTCGAGAGTGCCGGATCTTCGCACTCCTGCACGACCAGAACATCAGCATGCAGAGTATCAGCCTTGGCCAACTTACGTCTGAGAGCGCCATTGCAGTTCCAAGTTACGATTCGCATGCTTCGGGCAGTTTTACTCTGGTTATATTGAGGTGATCAATCTTCAATAAAGAAATCCATATCCACTTTTTTGACTTCATACACAGTCGCCGAGCTTACACCGACATTGCAATCGATCATGAGCTGAACCAGGTCAGTACCATCGATCAGAACCACTTTGGGATCTATTTGACCGACATAGTCCACAGCCTCCTTTGAAAACCGGCTGGTCGTGATAAAAACGCCTTTTCGGGCGCGCTGGCCGTGAAGAGCACCCACAAACTTCTGGATCTCGGGACGACCGACAACACCCTCCCAGCGTTTGGCCTGCAGATAAATCGCGTCCAACCCGAGTCGGTCTTCTTTGATCACGCCATCAATACCCTCATCTGCCGTTTTTCGGGTAGCCTTGCCAGCCTCTTGCACGGAGCCGCCATAGCCCATGGCAACAATCAGCTGTACCACCAGCTTTTCAAAAAACTCGGGCGTGTTGCCCTTGATGAGATGCAGCAGTTCATTCGCAACTTCGTCCCGCAACTGCTGGTAGGCTTGCTCCAGCGTCTCTTCCGGTGTGGCAGGCGATACTTCGGCATCAGAGTTGTGGATAACTTTATCAGTTCGGCTTTTGCTGCTGGCCTGACGGAACTCCTGAAACTCTTCAAATTGTTCCAGATACTTGATATCGATTTTTGCAGGCGCCTGAGCCAGTACCTTTCGGCCTCGCTCGGTAATATGAAACCGTCCCCGCTTTGGTGACTCAAGCACGCCCGCCTGGGTCAGATATACCTTTGCCCATGCCACTCGGTTTGAAAATGTGGCCTGCCGACCACTTGGCAACCTTTCCTGAAGTTCATCCTCCGACAATTTCATCACGACTGCCAGCCCTTCCCGGGCCTCTTGCATTGTGTACTCTTTGCCATCCGCCGACAGTGTTAGCAGTGGCAACATCAATGACTGAAAATCAGGTACGGCCAAGGGGAACTCCTTTCTCTTTGCCTGTGGCACTCTAATGACTGAACCAGCTTTGAAACACAGTCAGTTAAACCCTGCTAAGCCAGTATTGTGGACGCCGTCGGTCATGTGCAACGGCCAAAACCTGAAAGCCTTCAGCTTTCTGGCGGTAAATGATGGATAACGGAAAGCGGTGGAGGGGCGCTCGACGAATATCCGGCTCCAACCCGATCTGCCAACTCTTTGGGGACGTGCAGATCAATTTAGCCAGGGCCTCAAATTCCTCTATCAAGGCACCACCCAAACCAGAGACCTTCGATTCATAGTAACCGACCGACTCCAGAAACTCGGCTTCGCTGCCGGGTGAAAGTAATAGTTCATTTGATCAGCGCTCGTGCCTTTCTCATAACCTCATCACTCGGTACCGCCTGCACGGTGCCCTCATCAAGCTCTTCTGCCCTACGGTGAGCCTCATGTAACCAGTCGGCCCGCAGCTCCTCCTCAGAAGGTGCGTCCAAGCTCAATACCAGCCGGTGAATCAGCCGGGCTTTCTTCTCTTTTGGAAGATGCAGAGCTTCATCTTCAATTTGCTGGAAATTCATGAATGGAACCTCTCGTTCATATGCTCATCATTCTGGCACGGAAAGATGCACGCTGCTACGAGGTAACTTTCGCAACCCCGCGGCAACCAAGAAACCTGGAACAAACCCAGAACCTCTGCCCCTTGTGCTCATCCTTTTTGGACTCACGCAGTACCATATCACTGCCACACTTGGGGCAGGCGACGGCCGCCTCCTTGGCTTCAACAATGCTTTTCACGTGCTTCACATGCTGATGATGGGTTTAAAAGGTGCGGGGGACGTTATCTGTCATGGTGGGTTTTGCATTACAGTGTGGATTATTGGGCTGTGTTTGGCTCATCGGTGGCTCATCCTCTCACGTATACAAAACCATTCTTGCCGCTTTTTTTCACCCGGTACATGGCGCCATCCGCGGCCTTGAGCAATGACTCCAGATCTTTCCCGTCATCCGGGAAGCGCGCGATGCCGATACTGGCGCTGATATGGGCCTCATGGCCGAGCGCATGGATCGGCTGCGCCAGCGTATCGAGCATGCGCTGGGCAATGGAGGTAGCATCCGCTTCGGTGTTGTCGTGGGCAAAGAGCACCACAAACTCGTCACCACCGATTCGCGCCAGCAGGTCTTCTTCCCTTATCACCGCCTGCAGGCGACGCGCCGCTTCTCGCAAAACTTCATCACCGGTGTTGTGGCCGAAGTTGTCGTTAATCAACTTGAAGCCATCCAGGTCAATGAACATCAGCCAGAGCACCTGCTGATGACGGTCCGCATGGGCCAGCTCGGCCTTGGCCGCTTCCTGCATGTAATGCAGGCTGTGCACACCGGTCAGCCTGTCCTTCATCGCAATATCATGCAGCTCGGCACGGGCGGATTCGACCGCCTCCAGCGCTTCGTACAGTTCGGTGAAGTCATACTCCACCATCAGAAAGAGAAAGTCGCCGTTGAGCGGATGGCGGGTACGGCGTATATCCACACTGTGCCGCCGCGGCCCCTCAACGGTCTGCATGATGAAATCCCAGCGCCCCTCCTCACCCGCCTGCACCCGCTGGAGACAGGCGTGCCCCTGAGCCGGATCGGCAAAGCGGGCAACAAAGGCACACATGCCCTCGTCCAGCGGCTGGTTGTACAGGTAATTGTAGGCGTCTGTTGCGGCGGGGTTTTCGACCACCGGGTCGCCATCCAGCGTAAAGGTGGTGGCCGGCACACGGGTATAGCGCATCGCCTCCATCAACAGCAGGTTCTCGGGTTGCTCGCCCATGTTCACCTGTTCGTTGATATACGCAATGATGCCACGATGCCGCTCTGGCCCCAGCAACACCGCCCGATGCATCATCAACAGCGTTTTCGGCTTGCCGTTCGGGTAGGTCGTCCAGGGATCAACCGTCAGGCCATCACGTACGGCCAGCTCAAAGGTCTGAAGCGTCCGGTCGCGCGCACCCTGAGTATCGCCGGACAGGTCCTTATCGATCAGCGCTTGCAACGAATCCAGTCCCCAGAACTCTACCGCTGCCGAGTTGCCCCACCACCAGCCGTGCTTGTCGATATCAAACACCCACACCACGTTGGGAATCAGCTCATAGAGCCGCAATTCCTCATGGGTTTCGATATGAACCAGATGGCCAAACTGGCTTGAATGCGTCACGGCTGAACATCGACCTCTGTGGTATTGAACAGGGTGCCACTATATTAGCTCTGTTCAGCAAGCTCTACAGAAAATCCATACTGAGCGCTGTCGTCAGTCACTACATCCTGATTCCGTGACTTAAAACTCAGCTTCGCATCTCCACACACCTGTAACCACGCGGCCTGCGGCGGTAATATGGACGCCATTCTCGATTCACCCAGACAGTGATATCTGACTATGCGTACCTTCAAGCTGGAACAGTCCAAAACCGAGATTATCACACCCCACGGCGGTCTGGCGCTGGTTGGCCACAGTGTCAACAGAATGACCTCCCTAGCCAAAACCTCGCGCGCCATCGTCAAGCGCCATGGCATCGCTAACATCGATCTTATTCGCACCTACCTGGGGTTGATTTGCCTTGGCAAGAGCGACTTCGAAGCGGTCGAGCACGCACGCCATGACCCCTTCTTTAAAGCGGCCATGGGCATCAAGCAATCACCTTCATCCGCTCGGCTGCGTCAGCGTTTTGATGAAGATGCCTGCGCACTGATCCCGTTGTTGGATGAAGCCAGTGTCGAGTTTCTGTGTAATGCGTCGGTGCCTGTCGGCACGCTTGCCACCGGTCACGCGCCGCTGGATATAGACGTATTCCCCATGGACAACAGCAACACTAAAAAAGAGGGCGTGGCCTACACCTACAAGGGGCATGACGGCTACGCCCCCATCGCGGCCTACCTGGGCACGGAGGGCTGGTGTCTGGGCTGTGAGCTGCGACCGGGTAACCAACACGCCAACAAGGAGTTTATCCACACCCTCGACCGGGTGCTGCCTCGGGTCCGTCAGCTGACCGATGCACCGCTACTGGTACGGCTTGACAGTGCCCATGATGCCG